>QHSO01000270.1 GCA_003220475.1 Candidatus Rokuibacteriota bacterium
ACCCAGATCATAGCGGCCCATCGTGCGATAGATGTCCTTGACCTGCGCGCCGACCTTCTCGCACTGCTTGCGGAAAGCGTCCTCCCGCTTGAGCGAGTCGCGGACGGCGCGGATCCCCTGGTCGGTGAAATGTCCGAGAACGATGTAAGTCGGCATGGGCGGACTCCTTACCGTTGCCGCCGTCATGCCGCGCGGTCCTCGATGCGCGTCCATGGCCCGGGCGAAGCCCGCCGCGCTGCTCCACGATGTCCTTCTTGAGGCTCTCGGTATCAGCAGGCCGCCGCAGAGAGCGGCCCCTTCCACCTCGTGCGTGTCGGCGATCGAGCGGCGTTCCGGTCTCGCCGCTTACCGAATGGCGACGATACGCGGATCGCTCGATAGCAGCCGCAGCCCGGTCGTAACGATCGCCGTCTCTGCGCCACCGGGGCCGTCCACTTCCTTCGACGCTGTCATCGATCTTTGATCATACCCAGAAAGGGGTTTATCATACCCAAGATGGGAATGAGACGGACCTCGCGCAACTCGGGCCGTCGATCGGCAGGCCTGGCCGACGCATTGTTCGCCAAGGTCCAGCAGCGCGTCCTCGGGGTCCTCTTCGGCAACCCCGGGCGGAGCTTCTATGCGAATGAGGTGATTGGTCTCGCACGCTCCGGTACGGGGGCCGTTCAGCGCGAGCTTGTGCGCCTCGAAGCATCCGGCCTCGTGCGCGTCACTCGCCTTGGCAAGCAGAAGCACTATCAGGCAAATCCCGGTTCGCCGATATTCAACGAAGTGCGTGCGTTGGTGCTCAAGACAGTGGCATTGACGGACGTGCTCCGTCCGGCGCTAGCGCCTGTCTCTCGAAGCATCCGCGCGGCCTTTATCTACGGGTCGATCGCAAAGGGCGACGATACCGCCTCCAGCGACATCGATCTCATGGTCGTCAGCGACCGCCTCGCTTACGCCGATCTGTTCGCCGCGCTCGAAAAGGCCTCAACCGAGCTCGGACGAAAGATCGCGCCGACGATCTATTCATCGAAGGAATTCACCAAACGCGTAAAGCAGGGCAATGCGTTCGTGAAGCGAGTGCTTGCGCAGCCGAAGCTGTGGCTGATCGGTAACGACAGTGACCTCGCCGCTTGAAAACCTGGCTGGCCCAGGTCAGGCTCTGCGTAACGCTCTGGAGAGTCGATTCGACCTTGCCTACAACGCGAGCCACTCACTATGCCTCGCGGCGCGACGAGCGTTTGCTGGCCGACCTCATCGCCGGATGCAAAAACGGTCGCGGCTGCGCTCGACAAGCTGCCGCCCATTTGACCACCCGACCTCGGTCGGTGCCGCCGGCACAAGGCTTGCCTTCGTCTGAGTGAAAATCTTACGGCGACGTCGGCGCTCGAACGTCGTTTTCCCCTGAAGATCGATTCACTTGTACGGCGTCGAAAGGATTCGGAAGATGGGAGGGATCCGGTGCGCGGTCGCGTTGTTGTTGCTGTGCACTACCCTCGTCGATGTCGCCGGTCGCGCCACCGCCGCCGAGACGCCGTTCGGCTTCCCTGATGTCCTCGAGAAGGCCAGGACGCTTGCGCGACAAGCTTTTACACCGCCGCCGTCGGTTCCCGAATTCTGGCAGCGGGTTGGCTACGACCAGCATCGGGACATCGTCTTCGATCGCGGCCAGGCACTGTGGAGGGACGCGGGCAACTTCCGCGTCGAGCTCATCCATCCTGGTAACGTCTACAAGCACACGGTCGCGATCAACATCTACGACCGCGCCGGCGTCAGCCCGGTGCCATTTTCCCCGTCGTTGTTCAGTTATGGGCCGAGCGGTCTTCGCGACAAAGTGCCCCACAAGGATTTCGGCTTCGCGGGTTTCCGGATCACGCATCCGCTATACCGGAGCTCCGAGTGGAACCACGTGCTCGTCTTCGCCGGCGCCAGCTATTTCCGCCCCGTGGCGAAGAACCAGGTGTTCGGACTCACCGCGCGCGGATTGGCGATCGACACCGGGTTGCCGTCCGGCGAGGAGTTTCCGTCGTTCACGGAGTTCTGGCTGGAACGGCCCACGCGGGACGCGACAAGCGTGACGATGCTTGCGCTCCTCCACAGCCCGCGTGTGACCGGCGCGTACCAATTCGTGCTGCGCCGGGCACTGGCGGCCGGAGGTGCACGACTCCGACGGTCTGCTGATTCACAGCGCCAACGGTGAATGGCTCTGGCGCCCGCTCGTGAACCCGGACCGGTTACTCATCAACCTGTTCCAGGTGGACGGCCTGCGCGGCTTCGGCCTCCTCCAGCGCGACCGCGCGTTCAGCGCGTACGAGGATCTCGGAGCGCGCTATGAGCTTCGACCGAGCGCCTGGATCACGCCGATCGGGGACTGGGGCAAGGGCCAGGTCAAGCTGGTTCAGATCCCGACAGCCAACGAGTACAACGACAACATCGTCGCGTACTGGCTTCCGGGCACGCTGCCCCCGGCCGGCCAGCCGATCGAGCTCGCGTATCGGATCCACGTACAGAGCGACGATCCGATCCCGGCTACCCGGGCCCGCACGACCGCGACGCGGGTCGGCGACGGCGACGCGGCCGGCGTGCGACGCATCGTGATCGACTTCGAGAGCGGCGCGCTCAAGCAGCTCGACGCCACCGCCGACGTGAAGCCGGTCGTCTGGGCCGGCCCAGAAGGCCAGCTGATCCAGCAGAACGCGTTCAAGAACATCGTGACCGGCGGCTGGCGGCTCGCGTTCCAGCTGAAACAGCAAAAGGGCAAGCCCGTCGAGCTCCGCGCGGCCCTTCAGCACAAGGGAGAAACGATCACGGAAACGTGGAGCTACCTCCTCCTGCCATGAACGAAAGGGCCGCGACGCAGACCGGCGCGCATCGCGCCCGCGAACCGCGGCACGCCGGCCGTCCCTCGGCCCGGCGCGACGGGCGCGCCGATCTACGCCGGATCGCGATGCCGGAGATCCACCGCGTCAGCATGGTTCCATCCCGCATCGAGCGCGACCCGCTGAAGCGCTTCGGCGCCCGGATGCGCCGCTGGATCGGCGGGAACCACGCCGCGCACGACAGCGAGGCCGCGGCGCCGGCGCTCGACGCTGGCTGGCGTCGCGTGGCGCGCCGGCGCCGCCTCGCTCTCGTGGGGCTGGTGCTCCTCCAGACGGCCGTCGCCGCCTCGCTCCTCGAGCGGACATTCCCGTTTGCCTCGCTGACGGGGCTCGAAATCGCCACGCTCGCCGTGTTTACCGTGTTGTGGGCGTGGGTCTCATTCGGTTTCTGGACGGCGGTCGTCGGGTTCGTCGTCAGGTGGAGGAACGCGACACGGATCTGGAGTGCCGACGGGCCCACCGGCGAGGTGACCGACACCGGCCCGCTCCGCTCGCGCACGGCGATCGTCGTCCCGATCGCCAGCGAGGATGTCCGCCGCGTGTTCGCGGGCGTCGAGGCGACGTATCGATCGCTGGCCGCCACCGGCCACCTCGACGCCTTCGACTTCTACGTCCTCAGCGACACGCGTGATCCCGAGACGCAGCACGAAGAGGCGAGCGCGTGGGCGGAGGTCTGCGATGCCGTGGGCGGCTACGGCCGCGTCTTCTACCGGCTGCGAAAGCACAACATCAAGCGCAAGAGCGGGAACATCGCGGACTTCTTGCGGCGCTGGGGCCGCAACTACGACCACATGATCGTGTGCGACGCCGACAGCGTGCTCGCCGGCGCCACCGTGGTGCGCCTCGTCCGGCTGATGGAGCGCCATCCGCGCGCGGGGATCATCCAGACCATCCCGGCCATGGTGAACCGCGAGACGCTGTTCGGGCGCGTCCACCAGTTCGCGAGCCGCGTGTACGGGCCGATGCTGGCCGCCGGCCTCCACTTCTGGCAGCTCGGGGAGAGCTACTACTGGGGACACAACGCCATCCTCCGATGCGAGCCGTTCACGAAGCACTGCGGCCTCTCGCGGCTGCCGGGCGAGCCGCCGCTCGGCGGCGAGATCATGAGCCACGATTTTGTCGAGGCGGCGCTGATGGGGCGGGCGGGCTGGGAGGTCTGGCTCGCGTGCGACCTGGACGGCAGCTACGAGGAGGCGCCGCCCACGCTGCTCGACGAGCTCAAGCGCGACCGGCGCTGGTGCCAGGGGAACCTCCAGCACTTGCGCTTGCTCTTCGCCGACGGCATCCGCGGGGGACACCGCGCGATCATGGCGATGGGCGTCGTCGCCTACACGTCGTCGCTGCTCTGGGCCGTGTTCCTCGTCCTGAGCACGCTCGCGGTCGCCGAGAAATGGGTCACCGTGCCGGTGTATTTCACGGCCACGCACGCGCTCTTCCCGCTGTGGCCGCAATGGCGGCCGGAGCTCGCGCTGGCGCTGGCCGGCTCCACAATGATGCTGCTCGTCCTGCCAAAGCTCCTCAGCGTGCTGCTGATCGTGAGAGCTCGCCGGAGTGCGCAGTTCGGCTCGCTCCCGCGCCTCGCCGCCAGCGTGATCCTGGAAGTCGTGTTCTCCACGCTGCTGGCCCCGGTCCGGATGTGGTTCCACGCCAGGTTCGTGCTGCTGACCCTGCGCGGTCGCCAGATAAGCTGGAGCGCGCAGGTCCGCACCGACGCCGAGACGCGCTGGCGCGATGCGGTGAGACAGCACCGCCGGCGGCGCCTGTTCATGACGCCGGAAGAGACCGAGCGGCCGGAGCTGCTGACGCAGCTGGCCGACGCCTTCGACCGGCCACGTGAGCCACGGCCGATCGCCACGGCCGGGTAGTTTCGACCGGGCGGATGAACCTCCCCGGAGTCTGTCCCGGCTCCTCGTTGATATAAAAAGTAAAACGCCCATTGAGTTCCGCACTTACACTATCCTGTAGTCGGCACACACGTTGCCATTGTCCGAGGCCCATGAATGCCGATTCCCGGCGTTTTGCCTCTCTTAGCTGGCGTTTTCACGCGCCATCGACAGGTGACAATGTCCCGACGACATTTTATCCAGTGCGTCGCGCTGATTTCCTCGATCGCGATGATGATGCTGTCCTTCCCCGTGCTCGCCGGCGCACAGGAACTCGACCCGGTTGTCGTCGTCAATGATCTTCAGGAGCGGACCTTCCGCTTCTTCTGGGAAACGGCCAACCGTGACAATGGATTGATCCCGGACCGGTATCCGACGGGCGGCGCCTCGAGCATCGCCGCCGTGGGATTCGGCCTCACGACGTACCCGATCGGCGTCGAGCGCGGCTACATCACGCGCGAGCAGGCGCGGGAGCGTACGCTCGTGACGCTGCGCTTCCTCCACGGCGCTCCCCAGGGGCCCGAGGCGCACGGCACGGCCGGATACAAGGGGTTCTTCTATCACTTCCTCGACATGGGGACCGGGCACCGCGTGATGCAGAGCGAGCTGTCGACGGTCGACACGGCCATCCTGCTCGCGGGCGCGCTGTTCTGTCAGTCCTACTTCGACGGCGTGCACGCGGACGAAGTCGAGATCCGCAGCCTCGTCGAGAAGATCTATCGGCGCGTGGACTGGCGCTGGGCGCAGGCCAAGCCGCCGGCCATCACCCTCGGGTGGTCACCGGAAGACGGGTTTCTGAAGTACGACTGGCGCGGCTACAACGAGGCGATGCTCGTGTACCTGCTCGCCCTCGGCTCACCGACCTTCCCCGTCGAGCCGGATGCGTGGACCGAATGGACCAGCACGTACGACCAGCACTGGGGCAAGCTCTTCGGCCAGGAGTTCCTGCGCTTCCCGCCGCTGTTCGGACATCAGTACCCGCACATATGGACGGATTTCCGCGGCATCCGCGACGCGTACATGCAGCGGCGCGGCATCGATTACTTCGAGAACAGCCGGCGCGCCGTCTACGCGCAGCAGGCCTACGCCGTCGCCAACCCACGCCGCTGTCGGGATTACGGGGCGACGATCTTCGGGTTGACGGCCAGCGACGGGCCGGCCGACGTCGAGCTATCCGACAACGGCCTCACGTTCTACACCTACACGGCGCGCGGCATCGATGCGACCGGCACCCACGACGACTGCACCGTGGCGCCGACGGCCGTCGTCGCGTCGATCGCGTTCGCGCCGGAGTTGGTGATTCCGGCCACGGTCGAGATGCGCCGCCTCTACGGCAAGCACATCTACGCGAAGTACGGCTTCCTCGACGCCTTCAATCGGACGTTCACGTTCAACATCAAGCTCCGGCACGGCCACGTCATCCGCGACTTCGGCTGGGTGGCCGACGACTACCTCGGGATCGACCAGGGACCGATCTTCGCCATGATCGAAAACCACCGGAGCGCGCTGGTCTGGCGCGTCATGCGCAAGAACGCCTATCTCCGGCGAGGCCTGGAGCGGGCCGGCTTCTCGGGCGGCTGGCTCGCCGAGCCAGGTGACTAGGCACGCTCTTAGCGCGTTCATCAGGCGATTCTCGATCGTCGTCGCCTTCGCGCTGGCGGCGGGCTGCGGGCCGTCCGCGTCGGGGGAAACCGTCCTCCGGTTCTGGGCGATGGGCCGCGAGGGCGAGGTGGTCGCCAAGCTGCTTCCCGAGTTCGAGCAGGCCAATCCTGGCATCCGCGTCAAGGTCCAGCAGCTGCCGTGGACCGCCGCGCACGAGAAGCTGCTCACCGCGTTCGCCGGCGACGCGACCCCCGACATCTGCCAGCTCGGCAACACGTGGATCCCCGAGCTCCACGCGCTGAACGCGCTCGAACCGCTCGACCGCTACGCCGACGCCTCCGCGATCGTCCGCGCGGACGACTACTTCGCCGGCATCTGGGACACCAACCGGATCGACGGCTCGCTGTACGGTGTCCCGTGGTACGTGGACACGCGGCTCGTGTTCTTCCGCACCGATCGGCTGGCGCGCGCGGGGTTCTCCGCGCCGCCGGTGTCGTGGCCGCAATGGAAGCGCGTGCTGGCCGCGGTCCACGCGGAAGGCGGGCGCGACCGGTACGCGATGCTGTTGCCGCTCAACGAGGTCGAGCCGCTGCTCGCGCTGGCCCTGCAGCAGGACGACCCCCTCCTGCGGGACGGCGGACGCTGGGGCAACTTCACGAGCGCCGGGTTCCGACGCGCGTTCGAGTTCTACCTCGAGATCTTCCGGCGCGGCTGGGCGCCGATGCTCGCGACGGCCGCCGTCGCCAACGTGTGGACGGAGTTCGGCCGCGGCCGGTTCGCCTTTTACATCTCGGGTCCCTGGAACATCGGTGAGCTGAAGCGGCGGTTGCCCCGCGACCAACAAGATAACTGGATGACCGCGCCCCTGCCGGGCCCCGACGGGCCGGGCGCCTCGATCGCGGGTGGCTCCAGCCTGGTCGTGTTCCGCGCCTCGCGCCACAAGGCCGCCGCCTGGCGCCTCGTCGAGTTCCTCTCGCAGCCATCCGTGCAGCGGCGCTTCCATGCCCTGACCGGCGACCTGCCGCCACGACGGGCCACGTGGGACGATCCGGCGCTGGCGAACGACGTCCACGCGCGGGCCTTCCGCGAACAGCTCGAGCGCGTCAAGCCGGCGCCCAAGGTGCCCGAGTGGGAGCGCATCGCGACCGAGATCCGCCTGGTGGCCGAGCGCGCC
>QHSO01000003.1 GCA_003220475.1 Candidatus Rokuibacteriota bacterium
GTGGCGGTCTGAGCGTGGGCGGTGACGACGCCAAAGCCGACGAGCATCGCGGACGCGGCCACGAACCACTTGAACGTCATGGGTGTCCTCCTGGTCAGAGCCGGCTCAGCTCGCGGCCGAGTCCTGCTTCAGCCCCATGTCCTTGATCTTGTAGAGCAGCGCTCGATAACTGATCTTGAGCATCTTGGCGGTCTTCACGCGGTTCCACCGGCACTGCTCGAGCGCGCGGCAGATCACTTCGCGCTCGGCCTCGAGCACGGCGCGGCGAGAGATCTCCTTGAGCGAGAGGCCCTTGGTGGCCGCGAACGGCTCGGGCGCCGCCGGCGGCGCCGCCGCCACCGGCGTGGGCGCCATCAGCGCGCGTGGCAGCGCGAAATCCTGGAGCACGATCATCCGCTTGATGAAGTTCTCGAGCTCGCGGATGTTGCCCGGCCACGCGTACTGCATGAAGGCCGACATCGCCTCCGGCGACACCTCGCGCTCGGGGAAGTTGAACAGCCGCGAGTACCGGCGCACGAAGTAGTCGACGAGGGCGGGAATCTCCTCGCGGCGCTCGCGCAGTGGCGGCACCAGAATGTTGATGACGTTGAGCCGGTAGAAGAGATCCTCGCGGAACCGGCTGGCAGCCACCTCGCGCGCGAGGTCGCGGTTGGTGGCGCAGATGACACGGACGTCGACGCGGATGTTGTGGCGGCCGCCCACCCGCGAGAACTCGCCGTCCTGCAGCACGTGCAGCAGCTTGGCCTGCAGCGCGGGGTGCAGCTCGCCGATCTCGTCGAGGAAGATGGTGCCGCCGTCGGCCAGCTCGAAGCGCCCCGGCTTGCGCTGGTGCGCGCCGGTGAACGCCCCGCGCTCGTGGCCGAACAGCTCGGACTCGAGCAGCTCGCGCGGCATGGCCGCGCAGTTGACCTTAATGAACGCCGCGCGCCGTCGCGGCGAGTGCGCGTGGATGGCGCGGGCCACCAGCTCCTTGCCCACGCCGGTCTCGCCGCACACGAGCACGGTGACGTCGGCGCGCGCGGCCTGCTCGATCACGGACAAGATCTCGCGCATCTGCGCGCTGGTGAGCATGGCCAGCTCGCGCTGCACGCGGTCGCCGTTATCCTCGCCGCCGGGGAGCGCCGGGCTCGTCGGCTCGCGCCGCGGGCGGCCGGCCACGCCTCGGATCACCTGCTCGAGGTCTTCGGCGGTGTAGGGACGGCGCAGGAAGTCGTCGGCCCCCGCCTGGATGGCCTCGACGATCTGCGAGCTGTGGCCGTTGTCGGCGACCATGATCACCGGGCCCGACGCCGACAGCTCGCCGGCGCGGCGGAGCAGGTCGATGCCCGACATGCCCGGCAGACGAATGGCGACCACCGAGAACGCCACGCGGCCGGCGCGCCCGAGGAGGTCGAGGGCTTCTTCGGCGGTACCGGCCGCGAGGGGCGTGTAGCCCCAGCTCGCGAGCTGCGTGGTCACGCGCCGACGCTGGTCGGGGTCGCTCTCCACGACGAGGACGGGACGGCCGGCGATTGATGTGGCGTACGGCGACGCGGCGTCGAAACTGGAGGCCTTCATCGGGAATCTTTCTTCCATCGGACCGGCACTTCCATCGCAAGAGACGTGCCGTACCCGTTTTTCGCGGCTTTAGCGCGCACGTTGAAAATGCGCGTACCGCTCGTCATGGGTGGCGGCTCCACTCTGGGAGTGGCGGTGCCCGATCGCGGAAAAGGTTTGACGCGGCTCATCCCGGACGTTTCCCGGACAGCACGAACTTCACGGTGTCGAACAGGATCCACAGGTCGAAGCGGAGCGAGAGGTGCTTGATGTAGTAGAGGTCGTAGCACAGCTTGCGCGTGACCTCTTCGGTCGACATCGAGTAACCGGCGCGCACCTGAGCCCAGCCGGTGAGGCCCGGCCGCACTTCGTGGCGCAGATTGTAAAAAGGGATCACGGCCGAGAACGTCGCGACGTTGGAGGCCATTTCCGGGCGGGGGCCCACCAGGCTCATATCGCCCTTGAGGATGTTGACGCACTGGGGGAGCTCGTCGAGCCGGTAGCGCCGCAGCACGGCGCCGAAGCGCGTCACGCGGCTGGCGTTGTCGCGCTGCCAGATACCGTCGGCGCCGCGCTCGGCCTGCCGCATCGTGCGGAACTTGATGAGGCGGAACGGCCGGCCACCGAGGCCGATCCGCTCCTGGATGAAGAAGACCGGTCCGCGCGACTCGAGCTTGATGGCGAGCGCGATGAGCGCGATGAGGGGAGCCGTCACCAGCAACGCGACGCTCGCGATCACGACGGACATCGCGCGCTTGAGCGCCAGTTGGGCGCGCGAGACGCGGAAGCCGTCGCCGAAGATGAGTGCGCTCGGTGTGAGCGACTCCACCGCCAGCCGCCGCGTGAAGCGCTCGTACGCCTCGGTGCCTTCCTCCACGCGGACGCCGCGGAAGCGGCATGCCAGCAACGCGGAGACCGGCAGGTTGCCGCGCCGATCGGGCATCGCGACGATGATGCGATCCGGGCGCTCGCGCAGCACGACGTCGGCGACGTCGCCGTAGCCGCCCAGCCGTCGCGCGCTCGCCACCGCGTCGCCGTCGGCGGTGAGGACGCCGGTCACGCGCATCGCGAGATCGGGCCGTGTCAGGATCTGCCCGGCCAGATCCGCCGCGAGACGCCCGCCGCCCATGATGAGCACGCGCTCGGAAAACGGCGCGCGCTTCGCGAGCGCGTAGACGCCCAGGCGCAGGACGAGCACGGCGAACAGCGTGACGAACAACACGTAGGGCGCGAGGTTGCCGCCGATGATCGCGTTGGGAAACAGCAGATACGTTCCGGCCAGCACGAGCGCGGCGAGGCCGAGGGCCCGGCACAGCCGCGTGAAGAGCTGACCGACGTCGTGCGGCGCCTCGAAGTCGTAGAGATCGTTGTAGTAGAACGCGCCGAGGCAAACGACAGCTACGATGCCGGCGCGCGCAGCCAGGCGCCAGAGACTCGTCGCCGGGTCGTCGATGGTGGGCGACCACATGGCGATCGCGGCGGCGAGCACCGCAACCGTCGAAACTCCATCGAGCCACGCGAGGCGTTGTGCGAGAGACATGTTTCGCCGGGCGCGCCGGCTGAGCTATGCAACGGCAAGGTCAGTGCCAAACCCTGCAAACCGTCGCAGAAGCCTGCGTTTGGGTGCGTTTTTCCCGCAGCCTTACGGTCAGGCGACGGTGCGGGCGAGGGACGTTACGGGAGAATTACTGCATTCGGCTGCAACCGCCCTGAGAAAGCGGCTGCACGCACTACGGCCGATCGAAGGTGATGGGGTAACCGAATTGCAAACCCACGAACAGCCGGTTCTGATCGGCGTCGGCGGCGAACAGGTTGCCCGCCGTGTCGCGGACCTCGTGGGCGGTGCGCTGCTGGTAGAACTGGTAGCGCGCGACGGCGGCCATCCACGCCGTGAGCCGGTAGGTGACCTGCAGCGGCAATGTGATCGAGGAAATGTCGATATCCCGGTTGTCGGCGCTGCGTATCTTTCCGGCCGACTTCACCCACGAGTAGCGCGGCGCGAAGGACAGCGTCAGCCCGCGCGCGAACGTGATGACGTCGACGTGGCCGAAGACGGACGTGTTGTCGGTGACGCCGCCGAGGCCACCCGCCGTCGCCACCTCCATTCACGGCCAGCGTGATGGTGGGCGTGACCTGCCAGCTCGCGCCGACCTTCGGGGTGTGCGTGGTGACCTTGTCCTCGTGCTCGATGTCGAAGTAGCCGAAGTCGTAGCCGATGCTGCCGCGCACCTGCCGTGTCAGCGTGCGATCCAGAAACAGATAGCCGTGGTAGACGTCGGAGTCGTCGAGCTCGCCGCGCGAGAAGCGCTGCAGGGCGTACGAGGCGCCGCCGCGCACCGCGGTGAACTCGTCGAGCTTGTACGCGGCGCCGCCGGAGAGCGCGTTGCCCCACGAACGATTGCGTCCGACCGAGACGCCGGCCGGTGAGATGAGGTTGGTGTCCGTGGTGGCGGTGAACGCGTCGGCGAGGGTGAGCGTGAGGCGCTCGGTCGCTCGCCACATGCCGTCGAGGTTGAAGTTCTGCGTGTTGAACGCGTTGTCGCGGGTCGGGTCGCGCAGATAGAGCTCGGCCGTGAAGTTGTAACCCGCGATGAGCCGGTGCGTGCGGCTCTCCCAGATCAGATTGATCGCCGGCGTGATCCCGGTGATCAGGTCCCAGGTGCGATTGTGATTGTCGAGCAGGATGTTGTCGTTGTACTCCTCGCTCAGCGTGATCGTCGGCAGCAGGGTGAACGGTGCGCGCAGCGGCAGCTGCAGCTTCTGCGGATCCTGCGCGGGCCCCTGCGTGGCGAACTGCGGCGCGATCGGCACCTGCTGAGCGAGCGCGCGCCCGGGCAGGAGGCACACGGCGAGCACGACGCAGACGAGGAGAAGGCGGGCGATCACGCGCAAACGAATATCACACGTCGCCGAGCCGCGGGAAGGGCTTTTTGGCCGCGCCCGTGTGGAGTCGTTCGATGGCTTGGTGGTAGTGCGTGAGCGCCGACGGCTTTTGAATCACGTCGACAGCGCCGAGTTTCTTCACGTCCTCGATCTCCTCGGGCGTCGCGTGGCCGGTGATGACGACGATCGCGAGCGCGGGCCGCATCCGCCGCACCTCGGCCATGACGTCGAGGCCATTCATGCCGGGCATCGAGACGTCGAGAAACATCGCGTCGAACGCCGTGCTCTTGAGCCGGTCCAGGGCCTCGCGTCCGGAATGGACCACCGTTGTCGAATGCCCCTGCCGTTTGAGTGACATGGCGAGGACTTCCGCCACCTGCGGCTCGTCGTCGACGATCATGATCTCCATTTCTTTTCCTCCTTCTTGTAAGTACTACAATATGCCCTGAACTTTCTACAAAGGAATCGTCCCGGAATAGGGGTCAGAGATCGCAAATACTTGTAATCACTGGAAGGTGACAGTGGGAAAACTCTTGGCACATCCAGTGCATTTCCTTGCAGAAACTTGAGAGCTGTGCAGCCGATACCACTGAGGAGAACGCACGGATGAGTGAGCCCCTGATGGCCCTCTGCACCAGCAGCAAGATGCAGCCGATCCGCGATCTGATTTCGAAGGTCGCAGGCACCAACACGACCGTCCTGCTGCGCGGGGAGAGCGGCACCGGCAAAGAGGTGCTCGCCCGCGCCCTTCACAAGGCGTCGCCGCGCGTCGGCAAGCAGTTCCTCAAGGTCAATTGCGCCGCGCTGCCCGGCGAGCTGCTCGAGTCCGAGCTCTTCGGCCATGAGAAGGGCGCGTTCACAGGGGCGTACCGTCAGAAGCCCGGGAAGTTCGAGGCCGCGCACCAGGGCACGCTGCTCCTCGACGAGATCGGCGAGATGCCGCTGCGGCTGCAGGCCAAGCTCCTGCACGTGCTGCAGGACGGCGAGTTCTCGCGCGTCGGCGGCGAGAAGATCATCGACAGCGACGTGCGGCTCATCGCTGCCACCAACCGCGACCTCGAAGCCAGCATGCGTGCGCATCAGTTCAGGGAAGACCTCTATTACCGTCTCAATGTCATCGAGATCCGCATTCCGCCGCTCCGCGAGCGTCGCGAAGAGATCCCGGGCCTCGTCGACTTCTTCCTCAAGAAGTTCAACGCGCAATATGGCCGCGCGGTTGACATCCCGGCCGAGACGATGCGCGTATTCGTCGATTATCACTGGCCGGGCAATATCCGCGAGCTCGAGAACGCCATCAAGCGCGTCGTCGTGCTGGGCACGGCCCGGCCCGTCCACACGGAGATCGTGGGTAACATCAGCCGCGGTCCGCGCGTGACCACGCCCGGCGTCCCGGTCACGACAGCCTCGATCGTGACGCCCGACGCGCCGATCAGCCTCAAAGAGATCGCGCGGCAGGCGGCCCGGGAGGCGGAGCGCGTGGCCATCAAGGAAGTGCTCGACCGCGTGCACTGGAATCGCGCGAAGGCCGCGCGCCTGCTGCAGATCAGCTACAAGGCGCTGCTCTACAAGATCGTGCAGTGCGGCCTCGTGGTCCAGGAGACGGAGCCGGAGAAGCAGAAGGAAGTCATCGCGTCCTGACGGGCACGAGCCATTCGCGGAGCGTGAGCCCCGACATCAGGACGAAGTAGAGCAGCACGCGCAGGATCATCGGTTTTGCCTCCTCAGGGCCGACCTGAAGAGCAACTCCCGTGCCCCGCCTGCGCAAGCGCGTCAAGTACGCGGTTCACGACGCGCAGGCGGGGCGCACCGAGATGACCGCAGGGAAATTCTTTGCCGCCTTCGGGCACCCCCGGAAGCCCCGTCGGCGCGTGGTACCCTAGGCGCCATGTTCGACATCGGCCTCCAGGAGATGCTCGTCATCGGCGTGCTCGCGCTGCTCGTGTTCGGGCCGTCGAAGCTTCCCGAGCTTGGCCGCATGGTCGGTCGCGCGCTGCGCGAGTTCCGGCGCGCGAGCGACGAGTTCCGCTCGACGGTGGAGACCAACCTCCACATCAACGACCCCGATCCACCGCCGCCGGCTCCGTATACGTCGACGTCGGCCGAGTCGATGCTGGCCGAGTCGACACCCGCGCGATTGCCGTCGGAGACCGAGCCGCTCGCGCCGGAGAGCGGCGACGCGGCTATCGCCGTCGTGGGCGACCTCAGCGAGCACGGCGAGCCGTATTGCGCGCAGCGCGGCTCGCGGCTGTTCCACCGTCGTGAGTGCGGCTGGGCGGCGCGCATTCCCGAGATCGAGCGCGTGTACATGAAGACGATGGCCGAGGCGCGCGAGCAGGGGCTGAGCACCTGTCCGGTCTGCGAGCCGTGGGAGCCGAGTTAGTACGCCTCTTTTTTTGCTTGCCTTCCTCAACACGCGTTGAGTATTGTAAGCGGCCTGGGAGGTGCGATGCGCGAGCTGACCGAGAAGCAGCGCGAGGTTCTGGCCTTCATCCGCACGTTCATCGGCAAGCATGGTGTGCCGCCCACGGTGCGCGAGATCGGCGACCGGTTCAAAGTGACGCCGCGGGCGGCGTTCGATCACCTGCGCGCGCTCGAGCGAAAGGGTGCCTTGCAGCGACGCGCGAGCGCGGGCCGCACGTCGCGGGCGCTGACGCCGGCGGAGCCGGCGGTGCGCATCTCTCACGCCGTGCCCATCCTCGGACGCGTGGCGGCGGGTCAGCCGTTGTTCGCGAGCGAGAACCGCGAGGGCGAGCTCCACATCGCGCCCGCCTCGCTGCCCGGGCGCGGCGAGGATCTGTTCGCGCTGCGTGTGCGCGGTGACAGCATGATCTCGGCGCACATTTGCGACGGCGATCTGGTGCTCGTGCGACGGCAGGACAGCGCCGCGCCCAACGACATCGTCGTCGCGCTCGTGGAATCGGAGTCGGGCGAGGGCGAAGCGACCGTCAAGCGGTTTTCGCGCGAGGGCGAGCGCGTGGTGCTCAAGCCGGAGCATCCGACGATGGCGCCGATCATCGTCGACCCGCGCCACACGCCCCTGAGGATTCTCGGCAAGGTGGTCGGAGTGCTTCGAGGCTTTTGAGGGAGACGATGATGAACACGCACGCGGTCACGTATCCGGCGCTCCAGCGCCGGCTCATTTCGACGCGCCGGTCGCGCGCCCTTTTTTTGCCGCATACCACTCAACACGTGCTGCGTGATCACGCGCTGCTCGTCGAGATCGCGCGCGCGGCCGTTGCGCTGCTCGCGCTGACGACGTGGTGCGCATCGCTGCTGTTGATTGGGTGAAATCGGGCGATCAGAGCGAGCGTGCGACGCGCTCGAATACGCGCGCCTCGAAGAACAGGTCGAGCAGCGCCCCGTCCAGGGCGCCCGATCATCCGCGACTGGACGGGGATCTGCTCGGCCCGCGCGCCGTAGGGGTAGCCGGTGCCGTCCAGCTTCTCGTGGTGTGCGCGGGCGATCTCCGGCACGCGGCGCAGCTCCTTCGTCCAGGGAATCTGTGTCAGAAACTGAAACGTGTGGACGACGTGCTGCTGGATGGCCAGACGCTCCTCGTCGGTGAGACTGCCGCGCGGGATGGCGAGCACGCGCGCCTCCTCCGGCGTCAGCACGGTGCGCGGCCGCCCTTCCGCGTCTTCCCACGTCTGCGAGGCCAATCGTAGGATTTCGCCCATGAACGTCTGCGCCTGCACCGTGGGCTCGTTGGCGACGCCGATGAGATCGATCTGGCGATCGAGCTCGGCCAGCGCGGTCACCAACTCGGCGTCCAGGCGCGCGGCGTGCTCCGCGTAATCGCCGGCACGGGCCAGCGCGTGGTCGAGCTTGGCGCGCGCGGTGCGCAGCCTGAGGTCGCGCTTGAGCAGCTCCACGCGGTGACGGATGCGGTCGAGATCCGCGGGATAGAGCTTCTTGGCCTTCACGAGCACGTGCTCGCGCACGCCCACCTTGCCGAAGTCGTGCAGCAGCGAGGCGTAGCGCAGCTCCATCAGCTCGTCGTCGCGGAATTTGAGCTCGCGGTACGGTCCGGTCTCGCAGCGATCGACGACCTCGGCGAGCCCGACCGTGAGGTCCGCCACGCGGAACGAGTGGCCCGACGTGGAGGGGTCGCGTGCTTCGATCGCGGTCACCGACGCCTTTACGAATCCCTCGAACAGCTCGCGAATCGACAGGTACAGCCGGCGGTTGTAGATGGCCACCGCGGCCTGCGAGGCGAGGGAGCCCGCCAGCTTTTCGTGCCGCGCGCCGTAGGGCCGCACGTGCCGCTCGACGTCGTCGGGGCCGAGCAGCCGCGCCGCGCGATCGTCTTTGCAGTTGATGAGCTGCAGCGCGCCGATCGTCTGCCCCTGCGGCGTTTGCATGGGGACCACGAGCATCGACTTGGTGCGATACCCGGAATCCTCGTCGAACCGACGGTTGATCGTGAAGGGCGCGTCCTCCGGCGGCGTGTAGGCGTCGGCGAGATTGACCACGTCGCCGGTGATCGCGACGTACCCGGCGATGCTGCGGTCGGTCAGGGGCAGGGTGGCCGTCCGGAAGGGGACCGCCACGCTGTCGTTCTGTGCGAGGGCGAAGCGCAGGTGCGGCGTCTCGCCGCGCTCCTCGACGATGTACAGTGACCCCGCGTCGCTGTTGGTGATCTCGCGCGCTTTGCTCAGGATCGTCTCGAGCAGAAAGCGCGGGTTGGACTCGGCGGACAGCCGGATGCCGATCGCGTTCAGCTCGGACAGATCGCGCTCGAGCCGCGCGCGCTCGGCGGCGGCGTCGAGGTCGGCGAAGGCCGCGGCCACCGCGTGCTCGAGCATCGCCGCCGGGGCGGCGAGCGGCAGCACGGCGTGCCAGCTCGGCGGCCACGGTCCCGCGTCGGCGGCGGGCACCAGGCCGAGCACTCGGATGGTCTCGCCCACCGGGACGGGTGAGCGCGGCGTGGCGAGGATCACCGCCTCCTCGGGCGGCGCGGCTCCGATCGGGCGCACGTCGTAGGCGTCGGCCAGCGCACTGGCGACGGCGGTCACGGCCGGATCGGCATCGTGCAAAATGAGCCTGCGCATCCTGCCTAGAATACAAGGGATGACCGTTTTCGCGGACTTTGCAGCCCTCGGCCGCCGGCTCGAGCGCGTACGTGGCCGCCTGGAGAAGCGGGACGAGGTCGCCCGGTTCCTGAGGGGGCTGGCGCCTGGGGAGATCGCCACTTCGGTCTCGTTCCTCGCCGCTCGGGCCTTTCCCGCCTCCGACCCGCGCGTGTTGGGGGTGCGCTGGCTGCCCCGGGATGCCGGCGGCGGCGCTGAGGGCGCGCCGCTGACCCTACTGGACGTCGCCGGGGCCTTCGCCGACGTTGCGGCCGCGACCGGCGCGGGCGTGCGGCGCACCCGCGACGCGCGCCTGGCCCGGCTGGCCGCGCGCGCCTCGGCCGACGAGCGCGACTTCCTCAATCGGATCATCGGCGGCGAAATGCGCACGGGTGTCTCGGAGGGCCTGCTGCTCGAGGCCATCGCGTTGGCCTGGGGCGTCGAGATCTCCGCGGCGCGGCGCGCCGCGCTGTTTCTCGGCGATCTCGGCGCAGTGGCGACGCTCGCGGCGGCCGGCGGCGCCGCGGCCGTGGCCGGCGCGACGCCGCGGCCGTTCGTGCCGCTGCTGCCGATGCTCGCGGAGATCGCCGACGACTTCGCCGCCGTGCTGACCGCGCACGGCGGCCGCACCGCGCTCGAGTACAAGTACGACGGCGCGCGCATCCAGCTGCACCGTGCGGGCGATCGGGTGCAGGTGTGGACGCGGCGCCTGTCGGACGTCACGCGCAGTCTGCCCGACGTCGTGGCGATCGCGCGCAACGACCTCTCGGGCGAGCCGTTCATCCTCGACGGCGAGGTGGTGGCGCTCGACGCGGCCGGACGGCCGCTGCCGTTCCAGGAATTGATGCGGCGTTTCCGGCGCGTGCACGGCGTGGAGGCGCTCGCGCGCGAGATGCCGCTGGCGCTGCACTTCTTCGACTGCCTCATGGCCGACGGGCGCTCGCTCATCGACGAGCCGTACGAGCGGCGCTGGCAGGCGCTGACCGCGGTGACGGGCGGGCGCTATCTCGCCGAACGGTGCATCGTGACCTCCGAGGCGGAGGCCACGAGCTTTCGCGACCGCGCGCTCGCGGCGGGGCACGAAGGCGTGATGGCGAAGGATCTCGCCAGCACCTACGAGCCCGGCGGGCGCGGCAAGCGCTGGTTCAAGCTGAAGACGCCCGAGACGGTGGATTGCGTGATCGTCGCCGTCGACCGCGGCTCCGGCCGGCGCATGGGCTGGCTGTCGAACTACCACCTCGCGGTGCGCGACGGCGAGACGTTCGCGGACGTCGGCAAGACGTTCAAGGGATTCACCGACGCCCAGTTCGTCGAGATGACCGAACGCCTGTCCAAGCTGGCGACGGCCGACGACGGCTACACCGTGCGCGTGCGGCCCGAAGTCGTCGTCGAGGTCGAGTACAACGAGATCCAGCGCAGTCCCACGTACCGCTCGGGACTCGCGCTGCGCTTTGCGCGCATCGCGCGCGTGCGCGACGACAAATCGCCCGGGCAGGCGACGACGCTCGAAGAGCTGCGACATCTGTACGAGCGCCAGTTCCAGACGAAGGGGCGCGCCGGTGACCCCGGGCGCGCCGGCGACTCCGAACGCGCGGGCGACCCCGGTGTAGAATGAAGCGATTGAGCGCACGCGTCTCGACCGGCATTCCCAGGCTCGACGCGATGCTCGGTGGGGGCCTGCTGCCGGGCACGCTCTCCGTCGTCTATGGCGCCACCGGTATCGGCAAGACGCACCTCGGGCTGACGTTCGCCGACCACGGACGGATCGCGGACGGCGCGCGCGGCGTGATCCTGGATATGAACGGTCGCGGCGACAGTCAGCAGCACGACGAGTACGCGGCGCGGCTGTTCGACTGGTCGCTCAAGGAATGGACCCACACCGTGCCGCCGATGACCGAGCCCTATCCCTCGGCGGACCAGATGGACGCGTTCTACTGCAACGCGCTGAAATGGGTCGGCCGCGTGCGCGATTTTCAGGTGCCGACGCCGGACGGCGCGTGGGCGTTCGACTGGAACTGGAAGGCGACGTACAACCACGCGCTCCACACGGTGCTGCCGTTCTTCTACTTCCACTTTGCCGCCGGCACGCGCCGCGTGGTCGTGGACGGCGTGGAGCCGATGGACCAACCCGCGGACTCGATCCAGTTCTGGATGTTCGACGAGCTGTACCGCAAGACGATCCATCGCGACGCGGAGACGCTCGGCATGGAGATCTGCCTGCCGGTCTGGAAGCATCGCGCGTTCATCGACGCGCACGGCTATGACCACGCGGCCCTCACCACGCTCCTGCTGGTCACCACCGAGCAGACGCGGCTCGAGGACGTGCTGGCGCGCAAGGTCGCCGTCGGCGACCTCGGCGCTACCGCCAACACGATCATCGTGATGGGCAGCGAGCGCGTGGGCCAGCGGCTGGCGAGAATGCTCTCCGTGGTCAAGCATCGCGGCAGCGCCATGAGCGACGAGATCATCGAGTACCGCATCGGGAGCGGCGGGCTCGAGCTCGGGTGAGGCCGTGGCGCCCGCCACGTCCTGGCGTCCGCCGTTCGCGTGCATCGACGTCCACGTCCATCTCCATCCGCCGCGCCTGGCGGAGGCCATCCAGCGCCACTTCGCGCGCGACGGTTGGGTGGCCCACCACCCGTTCGAGCCGACGAAGGTCGCGGCGACGCTGGCCGAGCGCGGCGTCGAGCGCTTTTGCTTCTTCTCGTACGCGCACAAGCCCGGCATGGCGTGCGAGCTCAATCGCTGGGTGGCCGAGACGGCGGCGGCGCTGCCCGGGGCCATCGGCATCGGCACGCTGCATCCCGACGATCCGGATGTCGATGCGATCGCCGCCGAGGCAACGGGCGCCCTCGGTCTGCGCGGCTTCAAGTTCCACCACTCGGTGCAGCGCTTCCACGTGGACGACGAGCGATTGTTCGGTGTGTACGAGCGCGCGGAGTCGGCCGGCCACGTCTTCGTGCTGCATGTCGGCACGCTGCCGTACCGCGACCCGTTCACCGGCGTCGAGCGGTTCCGCCGACTGCTCGCGCGGTTCCCGCGGCTCACCGCGATCGTCGCGCACATGGGTGCCTTCGAGAGCGACGCGTTCCTTGCTCTGCTCGACGCGCATCCCAACCTCTATGTCGACACGACGATGGCGCTGGCGCCGGCGGCCGGCCGTTACGTCGGCGGCGACCCGGCCACGATCACCGACGCCGCGCTCATCCGCTGGCAGGACCGGATTCTGTTCGGCTCTGATTTTCCGCTGATCCCGTACGACTACGACGAGGAGCGCCGCTGGGCCTGGGATCGCGCGCTGCCCGACAGCGTGCGTCGCAAGATCTTCCACGACAACGCCGCGCGGCTGCTGGACCGTGGCTGAGCTGCGACTGGACCGCCTGGTACCGGCCCAGGCTGCGCTGCTGCGCGCGGCGAGCGAGGCGGGCGCGGGGCGCGACGCGGTCGTGGTGGGCGGCGCCGTCCGCGACGTGATCCTGCGTCGCGTGGCGGCAGACGTCGACGTCGCCGTGCCGACGGGCGCCATCGCGCTGGCGCGCCGCTGTGCCGAGCGGGTGCGCGGCACGTGCGTCGTCCTCGACGCCGAGCGCGGCGCCGCCCGCGTGGTGGTCGAGGGTGGTCTCACGCTGGACGTGACGGACTTTCGTGGACCGACGCTCGCGGCCGACCTCGCCGCGCGCGACTTCACCGTCGATGCGCTCGCCGTCCCCCTCGACCCGCTGCTCGCTCGGGGCCGCGCGGCGATCGTCGATCCCACCGGTGGCCTCGCCGATCTGGCCGCGCGACGTCTGCGGCCCGCCGGACCCGGCGTGCTCGCCGACGACCCGCTGCGGGCGCTGCGCGCGGTGCGGCTCGAGGCGACGCTGGGGCTGCGGCTGACGCCCACGGCGGCGCGAAGCGTGCGCGATGCGGCGCGCGGGCTCGGGCGCGTGGCCGCCGAGCGCGTACGCGACGAGTTGCTGATTCTCTTGACGCTGCCCGAGACCGCACGCGCGCTGCGCCGCGCCGACGCGCTCGGCGTGCTCGGGGCCGTCATGCCTGAGATCGAGCCGATGCGCGCGACGAAACAGCCACTGCCGCATCGCTTCGACGTGCTCGAGCACTCGCTGCGCGCCGTCGGCGGCTGCGACCGGCTGCTGGCGCACCTCGACGCGCTGGCGCCGTACGGTGACGAGCTACGCGCCCACGTGGCCGAGCCGCTCGGCGGCGGCGCCCGGCGCGGCGCCTCGCTGAAGCTGGCCGCCTTGCTGCACGATGTCAGCAAGCCCGAGACGCGCCGCCGCGTGGGAGGCCGCGTGCGGTTCTTCGAGCACGACGTGATCGGCGCCCGACGGGCGCGCGCGATCGGCGAGCGGCTGCGGCTGCCCGAGCGCATGATCGCCGTCGTCGAGCGCGTCGTCCGCCATCACCTGCGCCCGATGCATCTGGGCCATGCACGGACGATCACGGCGCGCGCGCGCTACCGTTTCTACCGCGATGTGCGCGAGGACACGCGGGACCTCCTGCTGCTCGTCCTGGCCGACGCCGCCGCCGTCACCGGCGCGTCGCCGCTGGTGACGTGGCGGCGCGCCGGCGTCGTCCGCGAGCTCCTGGGCGGCTGGCGCGAGCAACGCGCCGCCGAAACGCGGCCGGCACTCGTGCGTGGCGAGGACGTCATGGCGCGCTTCTCGCTGGAACCGGGGCCCCGCGTCGGATGGTTGCTTGCTCAAGCACGGGAAGCGCAGGATCTCGGGCGCGTGCGCAACCGCGAAGAGGCGCTGGCGTACCTTGACTCGCTCGATCCCGGCCCGTAAAGTACCGGCACCACACGGCAAATTCACCCCCCGCTGAGGAGGGTCCCAATGATTCAGTGGCGTACCACCATCATGCTGCTCGCTGTCCTGCTGCTGCCCGTCGCGGCGGCGGCGCCGGCGGGCAAGGTCGTGATCGCACAGGGCGTCGATCCCACCAAGCTCGACATCATGGACCAGCAGGAGGCGCCCGCGTCGATCATCGCCTCCCACATCTTCGAGACGCTCTGGGAGCGCGACGCGAACCTCAAGATCGTTCCGGCGTTGGCCACCGACATGCCAAAGCTCGTCGCGCCGACGACGTGGGAGGTGAAGCTCCGCAAGGGCGTCAAGTTCACCAACGGCGAGGAGTTCAACGCCGAGTCGGCGAAGTTCAGCATCGAGCGCGTGAAAGACCCGAAGCTGCGCGCCTCGTCGAACTTCAAGCCGGTCGAATCGGTCGAGATCGTCGATCCGTACACGATCCGCGTGCACACGAACAAGCCGTGGCCGACGTTTCTCACCGTCATGACGTTCGCGCAGGCGTCGATGTACCCGCCGAAGGCGTACAAGGACAAGCAGCCGGCGGACATCTCGCGCCAGCCGATCGGCACCGGTCCGTACAAGTTCGTGCGCTGGGCCAAGGACGAGGAAATCGTGCTCGAGGCCAACGACGCGTGGTGGCGTGGAGCGCCGAAGATCAAGACCGTCGTGTTTCGGCCGATCCCCGACGACGCGGTCCGCGTGGCCGCACTGCAGAACGGCGAGATCGACGTCGCGGTCAACATTCCGCCGCACCTCGCCAATCCGATCGCGAATCACCCGAAGCTCTTTCTGACGACCGCGCCCTCGATCCGCACCATCCAGTTGATGTTCCAGACGCACAACTTCGACGAGAAAACGCACCAGGCGACGGGCGTCTACGACGGCCCTACGAAGGACAAGCGCGTCCGCCAGGCCATTCAGTACGCGCTCGACGTCGACGAGATCATCAAGGGCGTGCTCGATGGCAAGGCCATGCGCGTGGCGACGATGCTGACGTCGATGCACTTCGGCTTCGATCCCGGCCTCAAGCCGATCAAGCAAGACCTCGCGAAGGTCAAGAAGCTGCTCGCGGACGCCGGTTATCCAAACGGCGTCGAGATCACGCTGAATGGCCCGCAGGGTCGCTACGTTCGCGACAAGGAAGTTGCCGAGGCGGCGGCGGGGCAACTCAACAAGGCCGGGATCAAGACGACCTTGAAGACCTACGAGTTCGTCAACTACCTCAATAACCTGACGTACAAGCACAAGGGCGGCCCCGTGTGGCTCATTGGCTGGGGCACGCCGACCATCGACGCGGAGACGGTCTACAACCCGCTCTTCCACAACGGCAGTAACCTCGGCACCTACTTCAATCCGGATCTGGACGGCCTCATGGACGCCGCCCAGAAGGAGATGGACGAAAAGAAGCGGCTGGCGCTCTATCACCAGATCAACAAGCTCTGGATCGAGGACGCCGCGGCCGCGCCGCTCTATCAGCAGCTCGACCTCTACGGCGCGAGCAAGCGGATCTCCTGGAAGGCGCGCAGCGACGAGCGTATCAAGGCGACGGAGATGACGCTCAAAGATGGGAAGTAGCGGGAGTCGGCGCACGCCGGCGCGGCGCGGCTCCGCGCCGGACCCGCGCCGCGCCGGCACGCGCCGGCTTCCCGCACTCGTTCTTTACGCTTCGGAGGAATTCTGGTGCCTCGGAGTAATATAGGGGGCGCTGGGCGGCCGTAATTCAGTGGCAGAATGCCAGCTTCCCAAGCTGGACGTCGCCGGTTCGAATCCGGTCGGCCGCTCCAATTGAGTGGGGGGCCCCGAAATGGCCCCCCACACCCCCCAACGCTCGTCGCGCCCCGAATGAATCGTGGCGCTCCTCGTTTGTACTGGCCGCTGACGGGGCCCGAAATGGCCCCCCACACCCCCCGACGCTCGTCGCGCCTCGAATGAATCGTGGCGCTCCTCGATCCGACGGGATACGCCTACTCGGTGACGGTTTCGAGGCGGGCGAGCAGGACGGTGGCGTTGTCGCGGCCGCCGCGGTCGTTGGCGAGCGCCAGAAGCCTCGAGCATGCCGCGCGTAGATCTTGCGCGTCGCTGACGATCGCGGCGAGCTCTTCGTCCGCAACCGCTGACCACGCGCCGTCGGAGCAGAGCACGACGATGTCGCCGTGCTCTACGGGCGTGCAGCTGACGTCGACGCGCACGTCGGCCTCGGGGCCGAGCGCGCGTAGCAGGGCATGGCGTTGCTCGGCGGCCGCGGCCATGGCGCCGGTGGCGCCGCTGTCGATGAGGTGCTGCAAGACCGAGTGGTCGGTGGTGAGCTGCTGCGCGCGTCGGTTGCGCACGAGATAGGCTCGGCTGTCGCCGACGTGGGCGACGTACAGCTCACTGTCGAGCAGGACGGCCACCGTGGCGGTCGTGCCCATGCCGACGAGCTCGGCGGACTTGGCGGCGCAGGCGCGGATCCGATCGTTCGCGTCGGCGACCACCAGCACCGGCTGGGCGGTGAGCACCGCGCCGAATGCGTCGTTGCCGTGGATGGTCGCCGCCGTCCTGGCGAGATCGGCGATGAGGTAGTAGTCCTCGTTGTTTCGGCGCTGCGTGCCGATGTCGCTGGCCGCCCCGACACTGGCCGTGGTGCGCCGCCACAAGCGTGGTCGATTCCAGAGTCTCCCGAGCAAGGCGCCGAGGCCCAGCGGGGACCGGTTGGTCACCGTCGGCATGTCACGGGTCTTTCTGCTTTCGCTGGACGTCGACGATGAGCGCGCGGACGCCCGGCGGCGCTTCGTGGCGACACATCTCCAGGGCCGGATCGAGGGCCCACAACCGGCGGAGCTCGTCGCGCACGCGCTCGCGCTGCTCGGTGGCGAAATACGCGAAGGCGAGATAGCACCGCGCGTCGGCGAGCCGACGGACGCGCGTGTTGAGGTCCTCGATGTCCTCGAGGTCGATCAGCGCCTGCTGCAGTCCCCGCACGGCATCCCGGAATCGCGCGGAGACGTACGCGTCCTTCGCCTTCATCAACACCTGGGTGACGCCGCTGGCGGGCGAGCGCGCCTCGGCCTCGCCGAGCGCGCGCGACAGGCGGCGATGCTCGCGCGCGAGATCGTCGGCGCCGATGGCGAGATGCGCCTGGGCCAGGCCGTCGTAGGCGACGACGAGCTCATCCAGACGCAGGCTGCGACGATGGATCTTCTCGAGGTCCCACAGCGCTCGGTTGAGCGGCGGGACGGCGACGCGATAGTTGCGCGCGGCGAGCTCGCTGCGGGCGCGATCGAGATTGGCTCGCAGCGACGGATCCACACCGGACAGCCGGTACACGACGGGCTTGGTGATCCGCGACTCGAGGCCGAGCTTGGCGTCGGTCGAGACTTTCTCGAACGTCGCGCATCCGCCCGCGGCCAGCGCCGCTCCGGCGACGAGCGCGAGCAGGCTAGTCTGTGCTCGAGACAAAGCGGCCTGCCTTGAAGTCATAGCTCGCCCGTAACGGGTTTTCGGCGGTGTGCTCTTTCCCGACCGTGATGAGGTATTCCGGACTGTGCTCGGTTGCCCACTGGAATTGCACGCTGTGCTGCCCGTGTCTCACGCGAACACACGCCTGCGGCGTCTCGCCGACGGGCCGGCCATCGACGTAGACCTTCGCGAACGGCACGGCATTGACGCTGACGCAGCCACGCTTGGCACTCGGCTGTTGCGCGTCGACGACGCCCGGCGCCGGCACGCTCGTGCCGGCGGGCGACGACGGTGGGAGCGCGCCAGTCTTGCGGGGCTCGTCACGGGCCGCGATCACACGCTCCATGAGCGGGGTCGTAACGATCCCCGCGACGATGGCCACGAGGATCGCGGCGGCGGCGAGCACGACGGTGCGCCCGCGCAGATAGGACGCCAGTGTGCCGACGCCGGTCGTCGTGCGCTCGATCGCCGCCGCCTGCATCAGCGCCTCGGCGAAGGCGGCGGCGTCCCGGTAGCGATCGTCGGGCTCCTTGTCGATGGCCCGGCGGATGACGGCGTCGAGCGCGGGCGAGACGGCGAAGTTCCGCTCGCGCGCCGGCACGGGATCGACGTGCAGGACCTCGTCGAGCACGGTGGCCACGTCGTCGCCCGGGAAGGCCTTGACCCCCGTCAGCGTCTCGTAGAGCACGACGCCCACGGCGAACAGATCGCTGCGAGCATCGCCCGGCGTGCCGCGCGCCTGCTCCGGCGCCATGTACGCCGGCGTGCCGATCATCATCTTCGTCTCGCTCGTCGGCTTGTCGAGGATCCGCGCCACGCCGAAATCGGTGAGCTTCGCGTTCCAGCGCGCGTCGACCATGATGTTGCTGGTCTTGATGTCGCGATGCACGACGCCCTGGGCGTGCGCGTACTCGAGCGCGCGACACACCTGCAGCATCACGTGCACCGCGCGCGCGGGCGGCAACGGCCCGGCCTCGAGGACTTCCGCGAGCGTCCGTCCCGTGAAGTACTCCATCACGATGTAGGGCGTCTCCGATACGCGGCCGACGTCGTAGACGGCGACGATGCTCGGATGCGCCAGGCGCGCCGCGGCCATGGCTTCGCGGCAGAGCCGCGCGGCGATCGCCTCGAAATCGCTCCGGGCGACGCTGCTGGGATGGATCGTCTTGATGGCGACAGTGCGGTCGAGGTCGCGATCGTGCGCCTTGTAGACGACGCCCATCGCGCCCTGCCCGAGGATCTCGAGCCCTTGGTACCGCTCTGGCACGCGCGGCGGCACGCTCGCGCTCGCGGCGGCTTCGGCGGAGCCGACTCGGGTCATGGTCGTGTCCGGCGGCGAGCCCTTCGCTCCGAACTCAGGCGATCTCGTCGAAGAAGGTGAGCCGCAGTCCGCGCGTCTCGATCACGTCGCCGCCCTTGAGTGGCGCCTGGGCGACCACTGCGCCGTTCACGCGCATTCGATGCCAGGAGGAGAGATTTCGTACCTCGTAGCCGGTGCGATTGCGGAGCACGAGGACGTGATGCTTGGGACCGGCGGGTACGCGCAGGTCGCACAGCGGCGATTGGCCGACCAGCACGGCGCTGCGCTCCAGCCGCTCCAGATAGAAGGTGTCCTGCTTGCCGCGCGCCTCCCACTTGAGATGCGCGCGGCGCTTGAGGGCCAGCGTCTTGCGCAGCCGTTCCACCTCTTTGAGATCCATGTGGAACGTCTCGCTCGGGCGCGGCAATTCCGGCTTCACGCCGACCTCGCGCTCCTGTATGGGCAGCTTCATCACACGGTCGAAGAACAGCGAGAACTTGCCGAACGAGATCTCGTCGCCCCGCGACAGGGGCGTGGGCGCGGCGAGACGCTCGCCATTGACGTACGTGCCGTTCGCCGAGCTCAGATCCTCGACGACCCACCGACCGTCGGCGGCCGGCTGCACCCGCGCCTGTCGGCGCGAGACCGACACGTTGTCGATGACGATGTCCATGTCCTCGCCGCGCCCGATGTTCACGGCCGACGTCGTGAGCTCGTACGCCTTGATCGGCGTACGTTCCGCGACCAGCGTCAGTGTCGGCATCGAATCTCGTCCCGATCTAGCGCCGGCCGTTTCCGCGAACCAGAGCCTGGTGCGCGAGCGCTGCGAGCATGCCGCCCACGAGTGGGCCGGCCCAGAAGATCCACTGCTCATGCCACACCCCCGACACGAACGCGGGTCCGAAGCTGCGTGCCGGGTTCATCGAGGCGCCCGTCAGAGGCGTGGCAAAGAGATAACCGAGCACGCTCGTGAGTCCGATGGCGGCCAGGCCCAGCGCGGCCGGACGCGAGCCGCCCATCGTCGCCGTCATGAAGGCCGACACGAGCATGAACGTCACCACGATCTCGGTCGTCAGCCCACCGGCGATCGAAACGTTGCCGCCGAGCCCGTGCGCCCCGAGGTTGCCGTGCGTGCCTTGCGGCATGATCAGCGTGAGGACGAGCGCACCGGCCACCGCGCCCAGGCACTGCATGACCATATACATCGCGCCGCGCGTGACGTTCATCTTCCGCGCGATCATCATCGCGAAGGTCACGGCGGGGTTGAGATGACCACCCGACATCGGCATCGTCGCCGCGACGAGCATCAAGAACGCGAGCCCCTGCGCGAGAGCGAGCACGAGAAGGCGCGCCGACGCGAGCTTCTCGCCGAGGATGCCGCCGGTCACGATCACCGTGCCGGCACCGAGGATGACGAACAGAAGACTGCCGAGGAACTCCCCGAGAAGGGCGCGCCGCGTATCGGCAGCGGCCAGTTCGGCCCTGACGGTCGCGGGAGCGCGCACTGTGAAATGGACCATTCCGTTTCGGCGCACTGCCTCTGTTTTCGCCATGTCGCCCCTCCGCCTTCGTTCGGTTTGGAGACTCGGGACCGTGCCGAATGAGCATCTTCCGGGCCAGGCCAAACGGCGGGGAACTACGCTGATTCCGCGCTGATTCGGCGGGGCGGGCCGAGCCGCGACACTCCATTCTGTCATCCCGCGACGTGCCACTTTGGTCAGCGTGGGCGAATGACGCGGACTCGATCATGTTGGTGTAGGCTCGGGGGCCGAAGGAGGGTCTATGCGTCGTCGCGCTATCGCGGCCGTGTGGTTCCTGTTCGCCTTCGTTGCCGTCTCGTCCCCCGCCTGGGCGCAGCTGCCGGCCGATTCGTCGCTGACGCTCGGCGGGCGCGTGTGGGTGACGTCGGGCTACAGCACCAATAGCACCGGACTGTCCGAGCTCCGATGGCGCGGGGTCGACAGCGTCGTGCCCGAGCTCAACGTCGACTTCGTGTTCAAGCGCCTCGTGCTGCTCGGGAGCATCGGCGGCGGCGTGATCAAGCAAGGCGTCCTCATCGACGAGGACTTCGAGGATCGTGACCACGACGTCCGCTTCTCGCGCACGCGCTCGGACGCCGACGACACCGGCCTCTTCTACTTCAACGTCGACGCCGGCTACCGCCTCGTGCGGTGGGGCTCGCGCGAGGAGCCGGGCTTCCTCGATGTGCTCGGCGGCTTTCAGTACTGGCACGAGAAATACGTCGCCTTCGGGGCGACGTCGGGCTTTCCTGCCGTCGTTCCGCCGATTTCGAATGGCGAGCGGGTGATCACGCAGGACTGGTACTGGTACAGCCTTCGGCTCGGAGCACGCACCCAGGTTCCGATCGTCGGCGGGCTGAGCGCGAGAGCGCGCGGCTACGTGATCCCGTGGTCGATGAGCGTCGTCGACGACGTCCATCACAAGCGCAGCGATCTGCTGCACGATCCGAGCTTTCACGACGAGGCGGGCGGCGGCGTCGGCGTTCAGCTCGACGCCGGCATCACGTATCGTGTCTGGCGCGGCCTGTCGGTCGAGGTCGGCTACCAGTACTGGTGGATCAAGTCGGGCGAAGGCACGTCGACGGCGAGGACGCCCGACGGAGACTTCGACGGCAAGCTCCTCGAAAACAAAACGGAGCGCCACGGTCCATACCTGAGCGTGCAGTACCGGTTCTGAGCAACCCGGAGGTAACGCATGAGCGGCGCCGTGTACAAGGTCGTCGGCGCGATTCTCGTGGCCGCGCTCGTGGTGGACTTCGCCTGGGTCATCAAGACCGCGCTGAGCGCGGCCCACTGACGGCCGCGCGCAGGACCCGACCCGGATACGCGCCGGTGTGCTGGCCGTGGTCCACCACGACCTCGCCGCCGACGATCACGTAGTGCACGCCGTCGGCCGCCTGCACCCGCCGCGGCGTCCCCGACGGACCATCGCGCGAGATCTCGTCCTCTTTCACCCCGATCGTCGCCGGATCGAACACCATGAGGTCCGCGGCCATCCCCTCGCGCACCAGCCCACGATCGCGCAGTCCCATGATGCGCGCCGGCTGGAAGGTGTAGCGACGAATCGCGTCCTCGAGCGTCAGCAGCTGCCGCTCGCGGACCCATTCGGCGAGCACCCAGCTGGACTCGCCGGCAGTGCAGAAGTTGGTGTTGAGATGCGCGCCGGCGTCCGACTGCGAGGGAATGGCGTGCCCGGTCTTCACGAACTCGGCGAGGTCGACGTCCTCGGCGGGCGGCCGCGACTGTAGCTGGAACTCGGTCTCGAGCTGCTCGCCCAGTGCCAGATCCAGCATCACGTCCGCGACATGCTTGCCTTGCTCCGCGGCGAGATCGGTCAGTGAGCGGCCCTCGAGGCCGCGGTGCTGCGCGAGCGCGGTCTTCTTCACCACGATCGACTGCCACTTGATGAATCGCCCCGGCACGCCGGGGCGGCGGCGCTGACGCTTGTCGGCCCACTCCCGAAGCTCGGCGCGCTTGCCCGGGTCGTGAAACGCGGCCAGGCGCTCCTCGAGTGGCTTGGCCATCGCGACGTCCCACACGTCGAGGTTGCTGAAGAACGTCGTCTTCTTCAGCGTGAACCGCGGATTGAAGGGAATGGCCCGCAGCAGTGCGTAGAGCTGCGCGCCCTCGCGGGTGGCCGCTTCCACGCGCGGGCGCGGCGCCGCGTCGAAGGTGAGGAAGAACACCGGCCGACCGCTGGCGCGCGCGACGTCGGTGAGGTGCGCGTGGTCCGACTCGGTGGGCGCGGCGGCGCCCTTGGGAAGGATCTCGATGACCCCGCGATTGAACTCGGCGAGCGTACGGCCCAGCGCGACCCGCTCGTCGTCCGCGGCCAGCCGCGTGGGCACGGGCTCGCCCTTCGGCCCGGCGTGCGTCGGGGAGTCGGTGGTGCTCCAGCCCCATGCCCCGGCCTCCATCGCCGCGCGCAGCAGTTGCTGCATGACGGCGATCTCGTCCTCCGTGGCCGTGCGATCCCACGCGGCCTTGTCCATGGCCGACAGCCGCAGGGGATTATGGCCGACGAGGGGCATGAGGTTCATGCCGAGCCCGATGTCGATCGCCTTGAGATATTCGTCGAAGGTCTGCCACGTCCACGGAAGCACCGCGCTCAGCGAGCGCACGGGCAGGTCCTCGACACAGCAGAACGTGGCGAGCATGGCCTCGCGATGCTCGGGCCGCAGCGGCGCCAGCGTGAGGCCGCAGTTGCCCATCAGCGCCGTGGTCACGCCGTGCCAGACCGAGGACGTGCAGAGCCGGTCCCAGAACGGCTGCGCGTCGTAGTGCGTGTGCAGGTCGATGATGCCCGGCGCGACGACGAGGCCATCCGCGTCGATGGTGCGCTCGGCGGCCGCGCTCACGCGCCCGATCTCGACGATGGCGCCGTTCTTCACCGCGACGTCCGCGCGATAGCGCGAAAAGCCACTGCCGTCCACGACCATGCCGTGCTTGATGATCAGGTCGTACGCCATGTCAGCCCTCGCCGGCGCGCGTCAGCGCGCGCCTCTGGAGACGCTCAGCCCGAACCGCTCTTCGACGACGTGCGTGACTCCCGAGAAATCCTGCCCCGGCCACTTCGCCCTGGCCGCAGTGTACGCCGCCAGCGTCTCTTTGAGGATCGGCATGCGCTCGAGATCGGCGCCGGCCATCCGCGCGGCGAGCGACACGTCCTTGTGCATCAGTTCGACGGTGAACGTGGCGTCGAAGTTTCCCTCGACGACACGCATCGCGCGCCGATCGAAGTAGGTGGAGTACGCCATGCCGCCGCCCTGGCGGACGACCTCATAGTAGGTCTGCGGATCGACGCCGAGCCGCGCCGCGAGCGCGAGTGATTCGGCCACCGCCACCGCGTTCACCGCGCCGAGCGCATTGTGCAGGAGCTTGATGCGATTGCCGGCGCCCGAGGGCCCCACGTACATCGTGAGACGCCCGATGACGTCGAGCATGGGCTGCACGGTCGCCAGCGCCTCGCGCTCGCCGCCGACCATGAAGAACACCTCACCGCTCTCGGCCTGCGGCGACGAGCCCAGCATCGGCGTATCGAGATGGGCGACGCCCCGTTCGCGCGCCGCCGCACTGATTTTCTGCGAGGTCTCGGGCGTGACCGTCGAGCAGTCGCAGGTGACGAGCCCCGGCCGCGAGCCGGCGAGCACACCGGCGGCGCCCAGGTACGTGTCGAGCACGATCTCGTCGTTCGGCAGCGCGCTGAACAGCACGCCGGCACGCGCCGCGACCTCGTGCGCCGTGCCGTGAACGGTAATGCCCGAAGCGGCGCCGGCGCGCTTGGCGGCGTCGGGGGACACGTCGTGCACGTGCACGGCCCACCCCGCCGCCGCCAGGTTGCGCGCCATGGGGAAGCCCATGCGCCCCAGTCCGATGAAGCCGATCTCGCCCTTCGCCATGTCGTCCTCCGAAGGGCGAGCTTAACGCGTCAGGAGACCTTGCGCTCCTTGACCTCGCCGTGCTGGATCTCGCCGCGCCAGGCGCCCGTCTCGCGGCCGCGCCGCTCGATGAACTCCTGGAAGCGCTCGAGGTCGCCCTTGACGCGGACCTTCACGATGCCGAGCGCGTCGGCGACGTTCTCGACGGCGCCCTGCGGATCGTAGTCGACCTGGAGCATCACGCGTGTGCGGTTGTCGTCGATCCGGTGAAAGGTCACCGCGCCCGCGTTCCATGCGCCGCCGCGGCTCGTCCACGCGATGCGCTCGTCGGGGCGCTGCTCGACGATCTCGGCGTCCCATTCCTTTTCCTTGCCGCCGATGACCGCGCGCCAGTGCAGGCGCTTGTCGTCGAGCTGATGAACTTCCTTCACGCCCTCCATGAAGCGCGGAAACTCCTCGAACTGCGTCCACTGGTTGTAGACCGCCCGAAGCGGTGCATTGACCTCGATGGACTGCTCGATAGTCGCCATGATGAACCCCTCCTGAACATTCGATCGGGCTGGTAGTGCGGTCGCAACTTCGGTGCCACCGAGCACCGGTGGAGGGACGCGGCGCGAACTAACGGTGGGCGTGCGCGGGCAGGAATCGTTCCAGCAACGCGCGCATCTCGGCGCTGTTCCACTCGCGCGCGCCGTGCGCCATCCCGACGGCGTCGCCGCCCGGTCGCACGACGAACGTGGCGGGCAGGCCCTGGACGCGCCAGGCGCGAGAGGTGCTGAGGTCGGCGTCGAGCAGGATCGGGAACGAAAGCCCGAGCCGCGCGACATACGGCTCGAGCAACGGGCGCGGCGCGCCCCGGTCCGCGCTGACGCCCAGCACCACGAGCCCGCGGCCGCGGTACTGGTGCCACAGCGCCTCCAGCGTCGGCATCTCAGCGGTACACGGCTCGCACCACGTTGCCCAGAAGTTCACGATCACGAGCCGCTCGCGGTGATCGTCCAGGGCCGTCGTCCCGCCGTCCAGTCGCGGCAGTCGCAGCGGCGGCGTGCGATGGCCTTCGCGCAGCTCGCTCACGCCCGCGCGCTCGAACGGATCGAGGCTCGGCGCGTGCGCGCCGTGGTGTCCGCCGTCAACGCCAGCCCGTCGGATCGGCAGCGCCCACACGAGGCCGCCCACGAGCGCGATCGCGAGCGCCGCGCGAACCAGCTGCTGCCGGCGGCTGACGCCGAGCAGCATTCCCGACGCCCACACCTTCATTCGCTTCGCGAGAGATCTTGCCGCTTCGAGCGCCGGCTTTGCCGGCGCAATCCTGTTGCTGGGGGGAGGCAGGCAGGAGCACGCCGAAGGCGTGCGACGGCCGTCGGAAGGGGGGCGAAGCCCCCCTCCGAGTTACACACCGAGCTTCTCGCGCGTCACGGGACTCTCACGCAGCTCGCGCGACGAGGCCTCGAACACGATCACGCCCTTCTCCATGATGTAGCCGCGATCGCACACGCTGAGCGCGACGCGCGCGTTCTGCTCGATCAGCAACACGGTTACGCCGAGCCGCTTGAGCTCGCGGATCATGTCGCGGATGTGCCGGATGAACGCGGGCGCCAGCCCCTGCGTCGGCTCGTCCATGAGGATCAGTCGCGCGCCCGCCATCATCACGCGCGCGATGGCGAGCATCTGCTGCTCGCCGCCGGACAGCGTCTTGCCGGATTGATCCAGCCGCTCACGCAGCCGCGGGAAATGCTGAAAGACCGCGGCCAGCCGGCGCTCGCGCAGGTCGGCGGAGCGGCGGGGCGCGGCCGAGAGTCCCAGCTCCAGATTCTCGCGGACGGTGAGGCCGGGGAAGATTCGCCGGTTCTCGGGTACGAGCCCGACGCCGAGGCGCGCGATGTCGTGCGGCGCCAGGCGCGTGAGGTCGCGACCCTCGAACTCGATGGTGCCGCGCCACGGCTTGAGAAAGCCGATGGCCGTCTTCATCAGCGTCGTCTTGCCCATGCCGTTCTTGCCGAGGAGGGCCACTGCCTCGCCCTGGCGCACGTCGAGCGAGACGCCGAACAGGATCGGCGTCGCGCCGTAGCCGGCGTGCACCTCGCGCATGCGGAACACTCAGTCGTCTCCGCCGCCGAGATACGCCTCGATCACGCGCGGATCGCTGCGAATCGCCTCCGGCGTGCCCTCCGCGATCTTCTCGCCGAAGTGGAGCACGGCCACGCGGTCGGAGATGCCCATGACCACCGACATGTCGTGCTCGATCAGCAGCAGCGTGAGGCCGCGCTCGAGCACGACCTTGCGGACGAGCGCGGTCGCGTCCCGCGTCTCTCCGGGCGTCATCCCCGCCGTCGGCTCGTCGAGCAGCAAGAGACGCGGGTCGGTCGCAAGGGCCACGCAGATCTCCAGATAGCGCTGCTCCCCGTGCGAGAGGTCCCTGGCGTGCGCGTCACGCCGGGCGCCGAGGCCGAACGTTTCGAGCAGCGCGCACGCCACGCCGTCGACGTCCGGGCGCCGCCAGAGCGACGCGAGGCGCCCCGACTCCGGCGTCCGCGACTGCGCGGCCACGCGCACGTTGTCGAGCACGGAGATCTCCGGAAAGATGTTGGTGATCTGAAACGTCTTTGCGAGTCCCAGGCGATTGACGCGCTCGGGCGGCAGGCCGGTGATGTCGACGCCGCGGAATCGCACGCGGCCGGCGTCGGGGGCGAACAGGCCCGACACGACGTTGAAGAGCGTGGACTTCCCCGCGCCGTTGGGGCCGATGACCGAGAAGATCTGCCCCTCGTCGACGGCGAAGCCGACGCGGTTGAGCGCGGTGAGGGCGCCGAAGCGCTTGGAAACGGCGTCGACCTCGAGGATCACGCGGCCGCCCGCCGGCTGAAGATGCGGCGCAGTCCCAGCAGTCCGCGCGGCATGAAGAGCACGATCACGATGAGCACGCCGCCGATGACGATGAAGTACCAGTCGACGATGGACGAGACCTTGTCGCGCAGGATCGTGAAGAACGCGCCGCCGATGATCGGGCCCACCAGCGTGCCGAGGCCCCCGATCATCACCGAGATGATGAACTCGCCCGACTCGGTCCACAGCATGAGATCGGGCGTCGCGAAGGCCGAGCGCATGGGATAGATCGCGCCGCCCACGCCCGTGAGCAGCGCCGAGATCATGCACGCGCCCATCTTGTAGCGCGGCACGTTGTAGCCGAGAAAGCGCGCGCGGTCCTCGTTTTCGCGGATGGCCACGAGCACGCGGCCGAAGTGCGAGGCGACCACCACGCGGCAGATCGCGTAGGCGATCAGCAGGTAGGCGAGGACGAGGTAGTACTTGCGGGTCGGCGTGTCGATGACGAGCCCGGGCAGCACGGTCGCGTCGGGCAGTCCCTGGATGCCGTCCGAGCCGCCGAACGTCTGCGTGTAGCGGAAAAACGTATAGACCACCTCGGCGAAGATCAGCGTGAGCAGCGCGAAGTAGATGCCGCGTCGCGCCGTTGCGAAGTAGCTGACGACCAGCGCGTAGAGCCCGACCACGACGACGGCGAACCCGACGCACGCCCACACGGATTGCACCCCGCGCTCCATGAGGATGGCCGTGGCATAGGCGCCGAGACCGTAGAAGGCGGCGTGGCCGAACGACACGAGCCCCGTGTAGCCCATCAGAAGATCGAGGCTCATGGCGATCGCGCCGAAGAGCAGGGCGTCGAACGCGAGCAGCAGGTAGTAGCGCGACATCCCGGGCACCAGCGGCAGCGCCGCCAGCAGCGCGAACACCAGCAGCGCGCGCCAGCCGAGGACGCTCACTCGAGCACACCCTCGCGACCGAACAACCCGCGCGGACGCACGATGAGCACGACGATCATGATCCCGAAGATCGCGATCGCGACGCGCTGGGGATTCATCCACAGCGAGAAGAGGCTCTGCGCGACGCCGATGATGAACGCGGCCACCACGGAGCCCCCCATACTGCCCATGCCGCCGAGAATGACGACGATGAAGGCGAGCAGGATCATCTCCACGCCCATCTGCGGATAGACGGTGAAGATCGGCGCCAGCAGCAGGCCGGCCAGGGCCGCCAGCGCGCCCGACGCCGCGAAGGTCAGCGTGAAGACGCGCCGGACGTCGACGCCGAGGCCGTCCAGCATCTCGGCGTCCTGCACGGCGGCGCGCACGACGACGCCCGCCCGCGTGCGCGTGAAAAACAGCCAGAGAGCGAACAGGATCAGCGACGAGGCCGCGAGCAGGAAGAGCCGGTAGTTCGGATACGTCATCCCGAGCAGCGGCGTGGAGCCGGTGAAGGGCGGCAGGACGCGGCGCATGTCGCCGCCCCAGATCTGTCGCGCGCCTTCGCGGAACACGAGCGCCAGTCCGAACGTGAGGATCAGGCCATAGAGCGGCTCGCGGCGGTAGATCGGGCGCAGCGTGGTCATTTCGGTCACGGCCGCCACGAGGCCGACGAGGATCGGCGCGGCGATCAGCGCCACCCAGAACGAATGCGCGACGCCGATCACCGCGATGCCGGCGTAGGCGCCGAGCATGTACAGCTCCCCGTGCGCGAAGTTCATCACGCCGAGGAGCCCGAAGATGACCGTCAGGCCCAGCGCCAGCAGCCCCAGCGCGGCCCCGAACACGAGGCCGTGCAGGAGCTGTGGCAGCAGGACCGTCAGGACGTAGTCCACCGAGCGACGGTCAGTTCTTCTTCTTGATCTCCCACGTGAAGCCTTCCACCGGATCCTTGCCGACCATCGGCGAGCCGATGGTGTCCTTACCTTCGAGCCGCGCGATCGGCAGGTTCTTGCCGCCCTTTACCTGATAGAGGTGCATGTCCATCACGACCTGGTGGTCTTCCTTGCGGATGCACTGCCGGCCGATGTGCGTGTTGTCCACGCACATACCCTCGAGCGCTGCCTCGACCTTATCCGCGTCGAACGTCTTGGCCTTCTCGGCGGCCGCCGCCCAGAAGAGCACGCCGTCGTAGGCGCCGGCCATGATGTTGCCGTCGACGCCGAACTTCTTCTTGAAGCGCTCGTTGAACGCGGCCATCTGTTTGTCGGGGTTGTAGGCGGAGTAGTGCGCGAGCTGCACGAAGCCTTCCATCGGCTCGGCGATGGCCGGCAGGTCCTGCTGCAGCAGGAAGCAGTCGATGCCGGCGAGCTTGTACTTCTTCGTCATGCCGAAGGAGTGCAGCTGCGTCATGAGGCGCAGCGAGTCGGTGCCGGCGAAGGCCAGGAACAGGACGTCGGGATTCGCCTGATTGATGGCGCCGAACCAGGGGCTGAAGTCCTTGGTATCGAGCGGCGCGCCGGCCACGCCGACGATCTCGCCGCCGATCTTCTCGAGCGCCGTCTTGAACTGACGGCCGTCCGACTGCCCCATCGCGTAGTCGGTATAGAAGATGTAGACCTTCTTCCCCATCTTGTCGACGATGTACTTGGCCAGCCCGTTGGCCTGCATGCGCGAGTCGGGCTGGTTACTGAAGTAATACTTGTGGAACTTGGTCGTGCGCATGAACTCCGCGCACGACACGGCGTTCCAGTGGATCGTCTTGTGCTTCTTGGTGACGTCCATCACGGCCATGGTGGCGCCGCTCGACACCGCGCCGACCAGCAGCTTGACGTCGTCTTGCAGGATCAGCTTCTCGGCCTTGCGTACGGCCGGCGCGGGCTTGGTCTCGTCGTCCTCGGAGATCATCTCGATCTTGTGACCGAGCACGCCGCCCTTGGCGTTGAGCTCCTCCACGGCCATCTGCATGAACATCGTCTGGTACTTGCCGTAGCCCTCGAAGACACCGACCTTGCTGCCGAGGTCGCCGATCTTCACGACCTTCGACTGCGACAGCGCGGGCGCCGTCATCGCGCCGCCGGTCACCGTCAGCGCGGCGAGCACCACGAGCCACGTCGTTCGTCTCATGAGTTCCTCCTCACCGGGAGTTGCGGGCGGACGTCGCCCCGTTGCTGCGCCGGGGGTTCCAGGGGGGCGTAGCCCCCTTGGTTTGATGGAGTCGTCGTGTCGATGAGCTGCCCGAGGATCTGCGCGATGCGGCCGAACGACGCGCGCAGACGCGCGGCATCGGGCGCGCCCGACGCCGGCCGCGCCAGCGTCTCGGCGTCGTCATAGGCCAGGCGCATCGCGACCGATGCGCGCGCGTCGCGCTGGCCGACGGCGAAGTCCGCGAGGTTGTAGTACCGCCAGATCGCCTCGAGGAATCGGGGACCGACGGCGGCGGGTGCGGCGCCGGCGGCCAGCTGGCGGTCGGCTTGTCGCGCCAGGTCGCGCGCGAGCGCCACGAAGAAGATCATGAACCCACGCTCGGCCGCGCCGGCGTCGCCCGCCACCAGCGCGGCCCGCGTGCGCGTCTCCAGTCCCTCGGGCAGCGCCGCGGCGCGAGCGCGCATCTCCGCGCGCAGCGGCCCGCCGTCGTAGAGACGCAGCGCCACGTCGAACTTGCCGGCCTGCGTGGAGAACTTCACCTGCTTGAAGTTCTCGGTGATCGCGTTGTCCTTCGGCGTGTAGACGCCGGTGTGGTGGGCGGCGGCGGGCGCGACCGCGAGCACACTCACCAGCACGCCGGCGGCGGCGCGGGCGGCCATCATCGGCGTGCCAGAAGCGCGCCCGTCAGGCCGGCCAGCCATAGCAGCCCGAGGATCGTCGCGCCGCCGAACGGTATCCAGACGAGCCACTCGGCGATGGCCTTGCTCCTCTCCACGCCGTATGCCGGAATGAGCGCGCTCCAGATCAAGTAGCCGAGAGGATACCCGACACCGCCGACCGTGAGAAGAAAGATGAGTGCCCGCCGGGGCAGGGTCGATCGCGCCAGCGTCGTCACCACCGTGGTGCTCGCGATGACCACCAGCGCCATGCCCTCCGCATGCATGTGGAACAGGCGCAGCCCGGCGTCGAAGCGGAAGAGCGCCTCGTCCAGTGTCCGCTCGTCCACGTCGCGGACGCCGACGAGCCCGTGCACGTCGGGATGGGCGAGCATGCCGGTTCGGGCCCAGCGCGCCAACTCGAGCTTGTAGCGCGACATCGAGGCGCCGCCGACTTCGGCGACGACGAGGAGCAGGACGGCGGCGAGCAGGACGCCACGCGGTGGCAGTCGCCAGGTGTCGATCGGGGCCACGGACCGCTAACGTCCACCCGGCGCGGCCGCCGGCTCGCGCCGCGCGAGGACGACGGCCAGGCCGATCAGACCGACGATCGCGGAGGCGCCGAGCGGGGTGAGCACCCACGTTTCGGCGATCTCGATGCCCGTCTCACGGCCGAGCTGCAGCACCGCGAACGCGTAGACGAGATAGCCGAGCGGAAACAGCGCGCCGACCGTGAGCAGCGCGTAGAGCACTCCGCGCAGCGCGCGGGGCCGAACCACGCTGGCCACCAGCGTCGCGGCGAAGAACAGGACGAGCCCCGTGCCCTCCGCGTGCGTGTGGAAAAAGGACAGCCCGGCTTCGGTGGCGAAGACCGTCTGCTCGCGAACGGTGTCGTCGTATTCCGGCGAGCCGGTGAGGCCGTGCACCTGTGGATTGGCGGCGATGCGCGCGGCCGCCCAGCGCGTGGTCGCCGGCCGCAGCTGCGAGAGCACGGCGCCGCCCAGCTCGCCGAACGCGATGACGAGGATGGCGACGAAGATGACCACGAGCGGCGGCCGACGCACGACGGGCGAGACCCTATCATCGGCGGCACGGTTTGTCATTACGCGATCGGTGTGGCAAGGTTTGCCGCGATGCGGAGCGGCCATCACTATCTCGCCAGCCTCGACGACGGGCGCGCCGTCTTCCTCGACGGCGAGCGCGTCGGCGACGTCACCAAGCATCCCGCTTTCGCCGAACCCATCCGGCGCATCGCGCAGACGTGGGACCTCGCGCGCGCAGCCGATGCGCAGGCGAGCACCACCTACGTCGACCCCGTGACGGGTCGTCGCCACAGCGCGATGTGGCTCATCCCGCGCTCGGCGGAGGATCTCGGTGCACGACGCCGCACGCATCATCTGTGGGCGGCGCCGTCGTATGGCCTCATGGGCCGCACGCCCGATCACGTCGCGTGCGTGCTGAGCGCCTTCGCCGGCTGGCGCCAGCTGTTCGACCGCGGCGGGACGCGCTTCGGCGACAACGTCGTGCGATTCTACGAGCGCGCGCGGGACGAGGACCTCTATGTCGCCTATGGCATCGTGCCGCTGCAGATCGACCGCTCGCAACCGGCGCACCGGCAGCCCGAGCCGTTTCTTTATCCGGGCGTGGCGGCGGAGCGTGACGGCGGGATCGTCGTGCGCGGCGCCCAGGGCATCACGACGTCGGCGGTGCTCGCCGACTGGCTGTTCATCTCGTACATCACCCCGCTGGTGCCCGGCGACGAGACCTACGCGCTCTCGTTCGTGACGCCGGTGAGCGCGCCGGGCGTGCGGATCTATCCGCGCCGCCCGTACGCGCAGGGGACGACGAGCGTCTTCGACTATCCCCTCTCGTCGCGCTTCGACGAGGTGGACGCAACGATCGTGTTCGACGACGTCCTCGTGCCGTGGGAGCACGTCTTCATTTACCGCAACGTCGAGCTCGTCAACGCCCAGTTCCACGAGTCGCCGTCGCACACGCTCGCCAACTTCCAGTCGCTCGTGCGGTTCACCGTGAAGCTCGAGTTCATGGCCGGGCTCGCGCTGAAGCTGCTGGAGGTGCACGCCGCCGACCGTAAGCCCGAGGCGCAGGCCTCGCTCGGCGGCGACATCGCGGCGCTGTGCGCCACGTTCGATGCGCTCGTGCAGGCGGCGGAGCGTACCCCGCTGATCCGTGAGGGCGTGGCGCGCCCGCACCCGCAGTACATCTACGCCGGCATGAGCCTGCAACGCCGGCTGATCGTGGACATGATGCGGACGATCCGCGAGCTGGCCGGCGGCGCCTTCCAGCAGCTGCCGTCCTCGGAGGCGTCGTTCACCAGCCCGGAGACGCGCGCCGATCTCGAGAAGTTCCTGCGGGGTGCGACGACCGGCGCGCGCGAGCGCGTGAAGCTGTTGAAGCTCGTGTGGGACTTCGTCGGCACCGAGTTCGGCGGCCGTCAGCTGCAGTACGAGATGTTCTACTCCGCCGCCCAGCCGGTCGTGAACACACGCATGTTCCGCGCCTACGACTGGGCGCGGGCCAAGGCCGTCGTCGATCGCTGCCTCGGCGAGTACGAGTGAGCGGGCTCGAGGCGCGGTAAGGTGCCGACGCTCGGCGTGGTCAACATCGGCGCCTTCGTCACCGGCGTCCTCTCGGCGCCGCGCGGCGACGCCGAGTCGCTGCTGGCCGAAGACGGACGCATCACGGCGCTCGGGTCGGCCAGCCGGACCAACGCCGCACGCGCCGACGTCGTCATCGACTGCCGCGGCACCACGGTCATGCCTGGGCTCGTGGACTCGCACTGCCACGTCGTCCTCGGCGACTACACGCCGCGGCAGAAGACCGTCGATTTCCTCGACTCCTATGTCCACGGCGGCATCACGTCGGTGGTGTCCGCGGGCGAGGGCGTGCACGCGCCCGGCCGTCCGCACGATGCAGCGGCCTCGAAGGCGCTCGCCATCGCGGCCGCGAAGTGCTTCGAGCACTTCCATCCCAACGGCATGAAGGTCAACGCGGGCTCGGTCGTGCTGGAGCCGGGCTTGAGCGACGCGGACTTCGCGGAGATGACCAGGCACGGCGTGCGCCACGCCAAGTACGGCTTCGGCGCTTACACGCATCCGCGCGACGGCGAGCCCGACGTCCGCCGCGCGCAGAAGCACGGTCTGTGCGTGATGTCGCACAGCGGCGGCAACTCGATCCCGGGCTCGAGTCCGATCACGCATGACGTGTTGTTGCACCTGCGGCCCGATGTCTGCGGCCACGTCAACGGTGGCACCACCTCGCTCGATGAGGACGGGCTTCGCACGATCGTGCGCGAGACCGACATGGCGCTGCAGCTCGTGCAGGCGGGCAATCTCAAGTCCGCGCTCTTCATCTTGCGGCTCGCGCGCGAAGCCCGCGCGCTGTTGCGTGTGTGCGTCGCCAGCGACACGCCCACGGGTACGGGCGTGATGCCGATGGGCGTGCTCAAGAGCGTGTGCGAGCTGGCCTCGCTCGGCGACCTCGCGCCGGAGACGGTGATCGCCCTCGCCACCGGCAACAACGCGCGCGCCTTTCGACTGGCCGCCGCCGCCACGCTCGTCATCGGCCAGCCCGCCGACCTCGTCGTGTGCGACGCGCCTGCCGCGTCGCTGGCGCCCGACGCGCTGCACGCGATCGCGCGGGGCGATATTCCGGGTATCTCCGCGGTCGTCATCGACGGCGAGGTCCGGGTGGGGCGCAGTCGCAATACGCCTCTGGCCAAGCGCCTCGCGTCGATCACCGGCGCCGCGGTGGCCGGCGGCGGGCACTGAGCCGTCTTCCGGGCCGGCGGTTGAGCGGGACGCCGCGAGGTGAGTGGCGCGCGCGCTTGACACTGCGACGGACGGCTGACTAGAGTGCGAGGCCGCTCATGAGCGATCGCTGGATCGGCAAGTCGGTCAAGCGCGTCGAGGATTTCCGTCTCCTCACCGGACGCGGAACGTACATCGACGATCATCCGCCGATCGGCAACATCCACCACGCGGCGATCGTGCGCTCGCGCCACCCGCACGCGCGCATCCTCGGGTACGACGTGTCGAAGGCGCGCGCGGCCGAGGGCGTGGTCGGCGTGATCACCGGCGACGATGTCGCGCGGGAGACGAAGCCGTTCGCGGTCGGCGTCACGACGCCCGTGCACTATTACTGCGCGGCCACCGACAAGGTGCGGTTCGTCGGCGAGCCGGTGGCGGTCGTCGTGGCGCGCGATCGATACCTGGCCGAGGACGCGGCGGAGCTGGTCGACGTCGAGTATGAACCGCTGCCCGCCGTCGTCGATCCGGAGAAAGCGCTCCAGCCCGATGCGCCGGTGCTGCACGACAAGGTCGGCACGAACCTCGCCGGTCATCGACGGCTCGTGTACGGGGATCCTGAGCGCGCGTTCCGCGAGGCCGACGTCGTGCTGCGCGAGCGCTTCCGCTTTCCGAAATACGGCTCCACACCGATCGAGACGTACGGGATCATCGCGCGCTGGGAGCCCGATGGTATTTGCACCGTCTGGTCCAACTTCATGGGGCCGTTCATCATGCATCCGCTCACCGCGAGGGTGCTCGGGCTGCCCGAGAACAAGCTGCGCTTCATCGTGCCGACGGACATCGGCGGCTCGTTCGGCATCAAGTCGAGCATCTATCCCTACATCGCGCTGATCGCGCTGGCCGCGAAGCACGCGGGCGTGCCGGTGAAGTGGATCGAGGACCGCCGGGAGCACCTGCTCGCGTCGTCGAGCGGCACGGATCGCGTCGCCTACCGCGAGCTGGCGGCGAAGAGGGACGGCACCGTCGTCGGGATGCGCTTCAAGTGGCTCGACAACGTCGGCGGCTACATCCGCAGCCCCGAGCCTGGATGCTCGTTCCGTCCAACGGGCAACTTCGTCGGCCCATACGCCTTCCAGCACCTCGAGGTCGACGCGTCCGTGGTGATGACGAACAAGAGCCTCACCGGGCCCAACCGCGGCTATGCGTGCGGCCATCTCTACTTCGAAACCGAGGGGATGATGGACCGCCTGGCCGACGAGCTTGGTCTCGACCCCATCGAGATCCGCCGGCGAAATCTGATAGCGCCGGAGCAGATGCCGTACCGCACGCCGACCGGCGGCTACTACGACAGCGGCGACTATCCCGCCGCGCTGGACAAAGCCGTGCAGGTCGCCGACTACGCGGACTTGCGACGCCAGCAGGCCAGGGCGCGCGCGAACGGCCGATGGTTCGGTATCGGGGTCGCGCTGGCCGTCGATCCGTCGGTCTCGAACATGGGGTACGTGGCCACCGCGCTCGACCCGGAGTTCCGCGCGAAGCCCGAATACTTGCCGAAGTCGGGCGCGGTGGATGCGGCCACGGTGAAGATCGATCCGCTCGGACGCGTGACGACCATCCTCGGCACGACGCCGCAGGGGCAGGGGCACCAGACGGTCGTCGCGCAGATCGTCGCCGACGAGCTGGGGCTCACGCCCGACGACATCACGGTCGTCGACGAGATGGACACCTTCACGCGCATCTGGTCCATCTCCTCCGGCACGTACTCGAGCCGCTTCGGCTCCGTCGGCACCAGCGCGGTCGCGCTGGCCGCGCGCAAGCTCCGCGCGAAGCTCGTGGACTACGCGGCGCATCTCATGGAGCGTCCGGCGGCCGACCTCGAGTTCCGCGACGGCGCCGTGCGGCCGCGCAGCGGCAAGGGGCCGTCGTATTCCGTGAAGGATCTCGCGGGCCGCGCGCACTGGAACACCGAGTCGCTGCCCGACGGCATGGAGCCCGGGCTGCAGGCGACTGCGGTCTTCGGCTTCGGCGTGAGCCGCGCCGTCGACGCCGAGGATCGCGTGAACTCGTCGAACACCTACGGCTTCATCGCGGAGATCATGGCCGTCGAGGTCGATCGGCGGACGGCCGCCATCACGATCCTCAAGTATGTGACCGTCCACGATGCCGGCACCATCATCAATCCGATGATCGCCGAGGGTCAGATCTACGGCGGCGCGCTGCACGGCCTCGGCGGCGCGCTGTACGAGGAGCTGAAGTACGACGACGACGGCCAGTTCCTCACGGGCACGTTCATGGATTACCTCGTGCCGACGGCGACCGAGGCGCCGGCGGAGATCGAGATCGCTCACATCGTGTCGCCGTCGCCACTCACGCCGCTCGGCTCCAAGGGCCTCGGCGAGTCGTCGTCGATGACCGTGCCCGCCGTCATCGCCAACGCGGTCAGCGACGCGCTCCGCCCGCTCGGCATCCGCATCACCGAGCTCCCGATGACGCCGAGCAACCTCTGGGAAATGATCCGCCAAGCTGGAGATCGCGGAGCGGAGCCACGCGCCTCTCGTGCAGGCCACCCGCGGCCCGAGCCGGACTCCCGGCACTCGTTACAGTGAAACCGCCGAAGTTCGAGTATCACGCGCCGTCCACGCTCGACGAGGCCCTCGCGCTGCTCGCGCGTTACAACGGCGACGCCAAGCTGCTGGCCGGCGGCCAGAGCCTCGTCCCGCTGCTGAACTTTCGGCTGGCGCGCCCGGCCGCGCTCATCGATCTCAACCGCATCACATCGCTGGCCTACATCCGCGAGCACGACGGTCACGTGCGGCTCGGCGCGATGACCCGCCAGCGCGCGATCGAGTTCTCACCCGTTGTGGCGCGGCGTCTGCCGCTGTTGCGTGAGGCCACCCGCTGGGTCGGGCACCTGCCGATCCGCTCGCGCGGCACGATCGGCGGCTCGATCGCCCACGCCGATCCGTCGGCCGAGTATCCGGCCGTGCTGACGGCGCTGGAGGGCGAGGTCGTCGCGCGCGGGCCGAAGGGCGAGCGCACGCTGTCCTCCGGCGCGTTGTTCGAGACGTATCTCACGACGACGCTGGCGCCGGACGAGATCCTCACCGAGGTGCGGCTGCCCGTGATGCCCGAGGGCGCGGGCTGGGCGTTCGAAGAGCTCGCGCGGCGTCACGGTGACTTTGCGATCGTCGGCGTCGCGGCCGCGGTGTGGCGCAGCGGAGGACGCGTCACGGCACGCCTGGCGACGGCGGGCGCCGGCGGGACGCCGCGGCGGCTGCGCGCCGCCGAGGAGATCGTCGAGCGCGACGGGCTTGGCGCGGCCGCCATCGAAGCCGCCGGCCGGCGCGCGAGCGAGCTGGTCGAGCCCGACGCCGACATTCACGCCTCGGCGGATTATCGTCGCCACCTCGCCGGTGTTCTCACCGAGCGCGCGCTCAAGCGCGCCGCCGAGCGCGCGGCATGACCGCCGCGACGGTAAGGCTCACGGTGAACGGCGCGGCACGCGAGGGCCGCTGCGAGCCGCGCAAGCTGCTCGTCGACTTTTTGCGCGAGGATCTCGGTCTCACCGGCACGCACGTCGGCTGCGAGCACGGCATCTGCGGCGCCTGCACCGTGCTGATCAACGGGGACGCGGCGCGCTCGTGCCTGATGCTGGCCGTCCAGGCCGACGGCGCGGAGATCACGACGGTCGAAGGACTGATGCGCGACGGCAGGCTCCATCCGCTGCAGGAGGCGTTTCGCGAGCACCATGGGCTGCAGTGCGGGTTCTGCACGCCCGGTATGCTGCTCACGGCCCTCGACCTGCTGCGCACGAATCCCTCGCCCAGCGAACAGGAGGTGCGCGAGGGGATCTCGGCGGTGCTCTGCCGCTGCACGGGCTATCACGGAATCGTGAAGGCCGTGCGCGCGGCCGCGGTCACGCTCGCGCCGTCGCGCTAGCGGCTCAGCGCTCGCGCACGCGCGCGACGGCCTCCTGCAGCGCCTCGACGGTCACCGGCTTTTCGACGACGAAGTCCACCATCGCGCGCCGGGCGTCGTCGACGTCCGTGGTGTCGCCCCAGCCGGTGATGAGGCCGACGGGGACGTGCGGACGGCGCGCTTTCACGCCGGCGGCGACGTCCCAACCGGTGCCGCCCGGCATGACGAGATCCGTGAGGACGAGGTCGAGGTCGGGCTCGGCGTCGAGCCGCTCGAGCGCCTCGTCGGCGCCGGTGGCCGTCAGCACCGTGTGGCCGTGCGAGGCGAGCATCTCGGCGAGCGCCTCCCGCACTTCGTCCTCGTCGTCCACGAGCAGCATCCGCAGCGCGCCCGCCCGCGGCCCCGTTGCGGATCCCGCCGCCGGCGACGTCGCACCTGCTCGCGGCAACATCAGCGTGACGGTGGTGCCGCGCCCTTCGCGGCTATCGAGCGTCAGCTCACCGCCGTGGCTGCGCACGATGCCGTAGGCGACGCTGAGGCCCAGGCCGGTCGCCTTCACACCCTTCGTCGTGAAGAACGGCTCGTGCGCCTTGAGGCGGACGTGCTCTGACATGCCGGTGCCGGTGTCGGCCACGACGAGGACCGCGCGGTCGCCGTCCGTTCGCGTCTCGACGGTGAGGCGGCCGCCCTTCGGCATCGCGTCCACGGCGTTGAGCACGAGATTGGTGACGGCCTCGCGCAGCGCGGCCGCATCGCCCTCGATCGTGGTCGCGCCCGCGAGGCGCTGTTCCACGTCGATGCTCACCCCGCGCGCGCGGGCGCTGTCCTGCCAGTGGCCACGGGTGAGCCCGAGCGCGTCGCCGGCCACGTCTTCGAGGGTGAGGGTGCGCAGCTGGCCGACCTGGTGGGTGCGCGAGAACTGCTGCAGCCGGCGCACGACCTCGGCGCCGTCCTTGGCCGCCTTCTCGATGATCGCGAGCGGTCGGCGCAGCCGGTCGTCCTCGACGTTGCGCAGCAGCAGCTGCACGCGCCCGACCACGATCGTCAGCAGATTGTTGAGATGATGCGCGGCGCCGCCGGCCAGCTCGCCGAGCGCGCGCAGGGTCTCGCCGCGCACCAGCTTTTGCTGCATGGCCCGCAGGTCGGCGAGCGCCTGCTGCGCTTCGTCGTAGAGCCGCGCGTTGTCGAGCGCGATGCCGGCCAGATCGGCGAACGAGGCGAGGTAGTCGAGCTCCGGCGGCGAATAGCGGCGCGGCATCGTCGTGTTGAACGTCAGCACGCCGAGGACGCGCTCACGGCTGCGGATCGGCAGGCCGAGATAGGTCACGATGCCCGCCTCACGGTCGCGCTGCGCGAGGTTGTTCTGCGGGTCGTTCGCGGTGTCCGAGACGAACAGCGGCTCGCCGGTGACCGCCACCCGGCCCGAATAGCTCGAGCCGAGCGGCACCGCGAAATCGGCGGGCACCGGACTGCCGGTGATGGCGCCGAGCCGCAGCGTGCGCGTCTGCGAATCGACGACGAGCACCTTCACGTGCGGCGTGCCCGCGATGCCGGCCGCTTCGTGCGCGATCTGCTGCAGCGTGGCGTCGCGGTCGAGGCCGGCCATGACCGTGCGTGCGGCGCGCAGCAGCGCGCCCAGCTCGTCGGCGCGCCGAAGGGCCGCGGTGTGCACGCGCGCGCGATCGAGCGCGACGGCGGCCTGTTGCGCCAACCCGGTGAGCAATCGCACCTCGCGCTCGTCGTACGCGTGCACGTCGTCCCAGGCCGCGGCGATCACGCCGACGAGCGTGTCCTTGGACACGAGCGGCACGGCGAGGACGGCGCGGATGCCCTGCCGGCGGACGGCGTCGCGCAGCACATCGTCGCCAACGCGATCGGTGGCGTAGCCCGGCGGCTCGTGCTCGCGCCAGTCGGGCGTGAAGAACGGCGCGCGGCGGAGTGCGGCGGCGCCGACGGCGCCCTGACCGGGCTTCAGCGTGAGCAGATGCTCGATCGGCACGCCACGGCTCGCGCGCGGCACGAGCTGCTGGGCGCCGTCGAGCTCGAAGACGCCGCACCGCTGCGCGCCGATGAGCGAGCGCGCCGAGTCGGCGACCGTCTCGAGCACGGTCGGCAGCTCGAGCGTCGACGTCAGCGTGGCCGTGACGTCGTGCAGCGCCGCGAGCTCGCCGGCGTGCGCCTCCGCCTGGCGGACGAGCCGCGCGTTTTCGGCGGCCAGCGCGATCTGCCCCGCGATCGCCGTGGCCAGCTCCACGATCGTCGGCGCCCACTCGCCTCCATCGCGCCGCACGAGGCGCAGCGAGCCGATGGCCGCGTACTCGCGCCCGATGGGCACCACCAGCTCGGCGCCGCCCTCGGGCACGGCCGATGGCGACGGCGCGGGGGCGTCCGCAACGTGGATCTCGCAGCACTCCGCACCGAGCGCGGCCGCCGTGCGGTGGGCGATCTCACCGAGCGCCGCCGGCAGATCGGACGTCGAGGCCAGCGTCTGCGTCACCGCGAGCAGTATCTCCGCGCGCTCGACGTGCTCGCGCTCTTCGGCGAAGCGCAGCGCGGCGTGGATGGCCGGCCCGCCGGCCGCGGCGATTTCGCGCGCGGCGGCGAGATGGCGCGCGGTGAACGGCCGGCGGCGTCGAAAGGCCGCGAGCAGACCCAGTCGAATGCCGCCCGCCGCGAGCGGTACCACCAACACCGATCGGATCGATTCCTCGCGCAGCCATGCGCGTCCCGGCGGTAACGACGCGGGGACGATGCCGAGCGACGGCACTCGCCGCGGCGTGAGCCAGTCGGCGAGGCGGCCGAAGGGACGATGCGCGAGCGTGCGCGCGGTGGACGGCCGTGCGAAGCCGAGCGCGGCGTGCAGCGCGAGCTCGCTGCCGTCGAGCCCGAGCAGCCACACGGCGACGGCATCGGCCGACACCCGGGCCTTGCCATCGCCGGCAAGACGGCGCACGACCAGGTCGAGATCGAGAGTGTCCGGGGCCATGCCGCCGCCCCCGACTATATCAGGGCTGGCGCGGACCGAAGCCGATGGCGGGACGGTCCTTCACGACAATCGGGCGAAAGCGGACGGGCATCCCGATCGCCAGTGAGTCGAGGGGGACGTCGACGACGCGGCCCAGCAGCGATACGCCCTCACGCAGGCGCACGGCCGCGATCGCATAGGGCGCCTCGTCGGCGTGTCCGCGCGGCGCGACCCGGATGACGGTGAAGCTGGCGATCGTGCCCTCGCCGGAAAGCGGCACGGGCTCCCAGCGGCGCGCGCCGCACTCGGGGCACAGCTCCTTCGGCGGCACGGCGAGCGCGCCGCAGCCGCCGCAGCGGATCGCCGTCAACCTGCCCTCGCGCGCAGCCGCGAAGAAGCGGCCGAGGGTGACCGTCGACTCAGTCACGGCCGAAGAGACTGACGAGCACGGTCGCGGTGTTGCCGCCGAGCGTGTGCGTGAGGCCGCGCCGCGCACCCTCGACCTGGCGAGCGCCGGCCTCGCCGCGCAGCTGCGTGACGACCTCGCAGATCTGCGCGGCCCCCGTCGCCCCGATCGGGTGTCCCTTGGCCTTCAGCCCGCCCGAGGGATTCACAGGAATCTTGCCGCCGAGACTCGTCCATCCTTTCTCCGCGGCGATCCCGCCGGCGCCCGGCTCGAACAGGCCGAGGCCTTCGGTGGCGACGATCTCGGCGATCGTGAAGCAGTCGTGCAGCTCGACGACGTCGACATCTTGAGGTCCGATGCCCGCCTGACGGTACGCCGCCGCCGCCGCACGCTCGGTGGCGGGCACGCGCGAGAGATCGCGCTTGTCGCCGAGCAGCATCCAGTCGGAGGCGGCCGCCGAGGCGAGGACCCAGATCGGCCGGCGGGCCGTGCGTGCGACGTCTTCCGATGCCAGCACCAGCGCGGCGCCGCCGTCGCTGAACGGACAGCAATCGTAGAGCTTGAGCGGATCGGCGACCTTCGGCGAGCTCAGCACGGTCTCGAGCGTGATCTCCTTGCGGAACTGCGCCTTCGGATTCAGGACCCCGTGGCGGTGATTCTTCACGGCCACTGCCGCCATCTGCTCCTCGGTGGTGCCGTGCTTGTGCATGTGGGCGCGGGCCACGAGCGCGAAGACGCCGGGGAACGTCAGGCCGAGCGTCTGCTCCCACGAGGCGTCCGAGGCGTACGCGAAGTACTCCGTCGAGTCGGCGGTCGGCACGTTCAGCACGCGCTCGGCGCCGCCCACCAGCACGACGTCGGAGGCCCCGGAGGCGACCTCCATGACCGCGTGGCGAAACGCCGCGTGCGACGAGGCGCACGCCGTCTCGAAGCGTGTGGTCGGCACGGTCGGGATGCCGAGCACCGAGGCGGCCTGCGGCCCGGTGTGCAGCTGTTTCTCCGTTTCCCCGCCGACGACGTTGCCGTAGTAGAGCGCCTGCACGCGGCTGGCCGGCATCTCCGCGTCGGCCAGCGCGTCGGCCGCCGCCTCGGCGAACAGCTCGGCCGACGTGCGCTCGTGCCGACCGAACTTCGTGACACCGACTCCGATCACCGCCACTCGACGCATGCACGCCTCCGTACGAATCGACTGCTCGCTTGTAATGATAACAGGCAACTAGAATACGAGGCGATGGCGCTGGTCGTGCTCGGCTGTGGCTGGATCGCGCGACGTCACGCGAGGGCCGCGCGGCGGCTGCGGCTGCCGGTGATCTTCGCGAGCCGCGACGTCGCCCGCGCGCGCGCCTACGCGCGCGAGTTCGGCGGCGTGGGCGCGTACGGCGACTACGACAACGCGCTGCGCGACCCTCGCGCGCGCGCGGCGGTCGTCTGCACCCCTCACGATCGCCACCTCGACGACGTGCTGCAGGCCCTCGCCGCCGGCCGCCACGTGCTCGTCGAGAAGCCGCTCGCACGTACGCTCGACGAGGCCGACCGGATGATCGACGCTGCGGCGCGCGCCGGCCGCGTGCTGATGACCGCCGAGAATTTTCGCTTCATGCCCGCCTTCCGCTGGGTACGATGCGCGCTCGACGCACGCCTGCTGGGCGAGCCGCGCGAGCTGCATCTGATCGCGCGCGGCTGGCGACGGCACGCGGGCTGGCGCCTCACGTCCGACGCGGGCGGTGGCGCTCTGATCGACGGCGGTATCCACTACGTGCACGCGCTACGCTGGTGGGGCGGCGAGGTGCGGCGCGTGTTCGCGCTGCGTCCGCCGCAGACACTCGGCGACATGGCCGGCGAGGACGCCGTCGACGTCCTCGCCGAGTGCGACGGCGGTGCCATCGGCGTCCTCGCCAATTCTCTTGCCGCGCCCGGCGTTTCACGGTTTCAATGGTCATCGGTGACTGGGACGCGCGCGACGTGCTTCGTCGACAACCGCGGACGCTGGGTCCTCATCCGGGGCCGCGACGGCGTTCGGGCGCGCCTCTTCTGGCGCGACACACGAGGCCACGAGGCGATGCTGCGCGCGTTCGGCGAGGCGATGACGAGCGGGCGCGTGCGCGAGATGGACGGCGCCGAGGGGCGCCGCGATCTGGCGGTGGTGCTGGCCGCCTATCGCTCGCTGGCCGAGGGCGCGCCGGTGAACCCCGCGTGCTGACCGAAGAGACGCTGATCATGTTCGGCGCGCTCGTCGCGCTGGGCCTGGTCTTTCTCGGCACGCTCGCGCTGTTGTGGCCCTCGCGTGGCACGCCGGACGCCGCGTCGGGCGAGCCCAGGCAGCGCTGGCGCTCGAGCCATCCGCGCCATGCCGCGGGCGCGCGCGAGCGGTATCTGAAACGCGCGAAGGCCTCGGAGGCGACGCCGATCGGGCGGCCGCAGTCGACGCAAACCGTCGCGCCCGCGCGGGTCACTGCGACGCCGGTCACTGCTGCGCCGGTGAGTCCCGTATCCATCGCTCCCACGCCGCCGACGCCCGCGCCTGTCAGTCCCACGCCGACCACGTCCGCGCCGGTCACGCCGGCGCCCGTCAGTCCCACGTCGGTCGGGCCCGCACCCGTCAGTCCCACGCCGACCACGTCCGCGCCGGTCACGCCCACCGCACTCGTGGATTACTGCCTCGAGCTCTACCAGCAGCATCGTCACGCCGACGTGGTGGAGACCGCGAGCGCGGCGTTTGCCACAGACGCGCCGGCCGAGCGCCGGCCGGCCGGTGCGCACGAGTCGGCCGCGCTGTGGTCGATCCTGGGACTCGCGCAGCAGGGGCTCGGCGACCACGCGGCGGCGCGCGCCGCGTTGGACACCGCGATCGCAACGGCTCCCGATGTGGAGCGTCCGAAGTATCAGCGTCAGCTCGTGGCGCTCGCGCTCGCGGCCGCCCGGGATCTGATGGCCGCTGCCGGCGCTCCAGCCGCGCCCGACTCCGACGGCCGGGTCAGCAGCCTGCGCGACGCGCTCGTGTGGCTCGCGCGAGGGCGTGCGGCGGCGCCCGACGATGCGGAGCTGCGCGAGTTGACGGCGACGGCGGAGACGCGGCTGTGGCCGGCCTACGAGCAGCTCGTCCTGGCGCTGTCGCAACGTCAAGAATTCCGTGCCGCGCGCGGGATCTTGCGCGAGGCGCTCGAGCGTCCGGGCGTGCCGCCCGCGCGCGCCGAGACGTTCCGCGAGCTCTTTTCGGGAACCTTCAGCGGCGAGATCGGCCAGCTCACCGCGCAGGCGATCCGCTCGATGCAGGAGGCGCGCGAGAGCGAGGCGCTGAGCGCGCTCGAGCGCGCGGAGCGTTTGCTCGAGAGCGTGCACGACGAGGCGCTGCCGCCCAAGCGCCGCGAGGAAGTCGACCGCCGCCTCTGGTGGAGCTACGACAAGCTCGGTCGCCGCCGCGTCGACGCCGGCGCCTTCGAGGAGGCCCTCGAGCCGCTCGTGCGCGCGCTTCGCCTGGCCGCGACGGCGCCCGATCGGCAGGCCGAGACGCGCGGCGCGCTCGTGCGCGCCTTCGAGGGCTGGACAGAATCCGCGGCGCTCGCCATCCGCGAAGTGGCCGGCGCCGGCGACCGCGAAGCGGCCCTGGTTCGCAGCGACAAGCTGTGGACGCGGCTGCGCGCCGCGCTGCACGAGGGCCTGACCGAGCAGGACCTGGGCGTCGCGTTCGCGCGCGTCCGCCGCCTGTTCGAGGAAATCGGCCGGCCATGAGCGTGAACAATCCGCTGTCGCTGGGCGCGATGCTCGACGCGGCGGCGGCGCGCGCCGACACGCCGGCCATCGTCTTCAAGGACATCCGTATCAGCTACGCGGAGCTTGCCGCACGCGCCGACGCGTTCGCGCGCGGTCTCCTGGCCCTCGGGCTGGGGCCGGGCGATCACGTCGTCATCTGGATGCCGAACTCGATCGAGTGGAACGTCGCGAACTTCGCCATCGCGAAGATCGGCGCCGTCACGGTGACGTGCAACAGCCGCTACAAGGGCGTCGAGCTCGAGTACGTGCTGCGGCAGTCGGACGCGAAGGCGCTCGTCATGATGGACCGGCTGGAGACCGCCGGCATCGATTATCGAGAGATCCTCCGCAGCGTGGTGCCCGACGTGCTCTGGCAGCAGGATCGGCGCATCGTGAGCGCGAAGTTCCCGGAGCTGCGCCACGTCATCGTCTTCGGCGCCGAGCACGATCCCGGCTGTCTCGGCGCGGATGCCGTCGTCCGCCGCGGCGCGAAGGTCGCGCCCGGCGAGCTGGCGAAGATCCGCGTGGCGCCCGAGGCGCCGGCCGCGATGCTCTACACCTCGGGAACGACGGGAGCGCCCAAGGGCTGCCTGCTCTCGCACGGCAATTTCTGGTACAAGGCCCGCGAGTATCTCGCGCTGCACGAATGGGGCCCCGACGATCGATGCCTGGTGCCGGTCCCGTACTTCCACATTTTCGGCGCGCTCGGCTGCATCACCGCGAATGCGCTGGCGGGCTCCACTCAAGTCGTCATGGAGGTCTTCGATCCCGAGGAAGCGTTGCGGCTCATCGAGCGCGAGCGGGTCACGATCTTTTCCGGCGTGCCGACGATGTTCATCACGATTCTCGGCCACCCAGGCTTCCGTGACTACAACCTGCGCTCGTTGCGGACCGGTACCATCGGCGCCGCCCCCGTGCCGGTAGAGATGATGCGCAAGATCCTCGATCGCGAGCACGGGCTCGGCATGGATGCCACTGTCGTGTACGGCCTCACGGAGGCGACGGGCGGGACGCACTTCACGCGGCTCGGCGATCCAATCGAGCAGCGGGTCTCCACCGTCGGACGTGTCACGCCCGAGCTCGTCGATCGCATCGTCGATCCCACGACCGGCCGCGAGTGCGCCATCGGCACGGAGGGCGAGGTCTGCGTGAAGGGGCCGAGCCTGATGCTCGGCTATTACAAGCAGCCGGAGGCGACGGCGGACAAGATTCGCGACGGCTGGCTGCACACCGGCGACATGGGCGTGAAGGACGCGCAGGGATATCTGAGGATCACGGGCCGCCTCAGCGACATGATCATCGTCGGCGGCTTCAACACGTATCCGGCCGAGATCGAGAATTTCTACCTGCGGCACCCGAAGATCCTCGACGTGTCGATCGTCGGCGTGCCCGATCCGGTCCTGGGCGAGGTGGTCATGGCGTTCGTGATCCCGAAGGCCGGCGCCAGCCTCACGGCGCAGGAGATCCGCGACTTCGCCAAGGATCAGATCGCGAACTTCAAGATTCCGAAGTACGTCGAGATCGTCAGCGAGTTTCCGCTCACCGGCTCGGGCAAGGTGCAGAAGTTCAAGCAGAAGGCGTGGGCGGTCGAGACGTACGGCTTCAGCGCGCCGGCGTGAGGCCGGGCATCCCGGCGTTCCGGGATGCCCGGCAGCCTCAGCGCTCGATCAAGGGCAGGTGTTGGTGAGCTTGCAGCGGCGGCCCACCATGTCGATCACGTGCTCGGTCTCGTTGCCGCCGATGAACCCGTGCGTGAGCCCATCGGGATGGGCGGCCAGCCGGAAGTGGTCGAAGGGAAACCGCCACACGCGCGGCAGGCCGTTGCCGGTGTTGGGATCGACGGTGCCGGGGTCGATGCACTGCCAGTAAATACCGCCCGGCTCCGCGGCATCGTAGTTCGCACACTGTGACGCGCGGTCGGCCGCCGGCACCTGCGCGATGTACTTGCGCAGCCACGTCGTCGTCACGCGCTGCACGTTGCTCGACGGGCACGTCCCCCGCTGTGGCCCGGGATTATCGATCACGCACTGGGTCACCAGCGATTTGTTGCCGACGGGCGGTCCGTCATCGTACGCGTTGCCGAGGATGTTGTAGTCGAGCGTCAGACGGATCGAGCCATTGCCCCACGCGTCGGTCACGAAGGTGACGCCCGGGTCGAGTCCCATGCCGTTGGTGAAGTGCGCGGAGAGCGAGGCCGTCGGCGCGACGGCGCCGCCCTCGACGTAGTAGCCGAGCGGTCCGGCTGGGTAGTTCGGATCGAGAGCCGGCCGCGCGCTGCCGGGCGCAAAGTACATCGGCCACGCCAACGGATAGAAGACCGTCCAGATCGTGTAGATCGTGTTCGGACGGAGATTCTTCACTGAGAACTGCAGATCCGTCTGCCCGTTGGAGACGCTGAGCGTCATCGTGCCGCTCACGCTGCTCGGTCGCATCACGGGCTGCGAGTAGTTCGGCGTACTGTAGACCATTTGCGTGGGCTCGAAGCGCAGCGTGTACTGGCCGGGGCTGATAGACGGAGCGAGTAGGCCGGTCACACCGCCTACCACGCCGCCCACGACGTCGAGCAGCCCGCCGAGGAGCCCGGCCGTCGCCGGTGCGACCGGCGTGAGGATCAAGAGGAACGCCATCGTGACGATGGCCAGGGTGCGTGTCATAGTGCCTCCTTCAGCGTGCTGCGGCTCCGGCGATCTCGCCGGCCTGCGACTGCAATACCGTGTCGACCATGCGATTGAGCTGATCCATCGCGACGGGCTTCGGCAGCACCGGCCGCCCGGCTTCCTTCAGGAAGCGGTGCGAGCCCGGGCTGAGCGTGTCACCCGTCATGAACACCACGCGTCCGGCGAGCTCGGGCCGGTGTCGCGTGATCCACTGCCAGACCGCCTTGCCGTCGATGTCGGGCAAGCGCAGGTCGAGAATCACGACGTCGTACGTGTCACGGCTGAGCGATTCCACGGCCGCATGGCCGGTCGCCGCCGCCACCGTGCGATGCCCCTGCAGCGTGAGGACCTCGAGGAACACGGAGCGCAGCGCCGGCTCATCCTCGATGACGAGGATGTCGGCGGATCGCGCGGTGTCACCGCCGCTCGGCGCATCCTCGAGCGGCTCGGCGTGCTGCCCGAGGGGCAGCTCCATGGTGAAGCGCGCGCCGGATCCCGGAGCGTTCTCGACAGTCAAGCGCCCGTCGTGCGCCTCGACGATGCCGATGCAGAGACTGAGACCCAGCCCGGTGCCTTCGCCGACCGCCTTCGTCGTGAAGAACGGGTCGAACACCTGGCGCAGATGCTCGCGGGGGATGCCGGGGCCCGTGTCCTCGACCACGATGGCCACGCCCCGCTCGCGCGCCGCGGTCCGCACGGTCAGCACGCCGTCGCGGCCCTGTGCGCTCATGGCGTGCGCCGCGTTGGTGAACAGGTTGAGCAGGACTTGCTGCAGCTGATAGGGGTCTGCCGAGATCTTCGGCAGCGTCGCGCCGAGGTCGGTGACGACGCGCACGCGCTTGAGCGCGAGATCGGGCCGCTGCAGCTGCAGCGCGTCGTGGACCACGTCGTTGACCTCGATGCGGCGCCGCTCCGGCGGGCGCCGCCGCGCGAACGCCAGCAGCTCGCGGACGATGCGCGTGGCGCGCCCGCACTCGCCCTCGATCGCGGCGGCGCGCTCGCGCGCCGTCTCGGGCAGCGCCGCACTGGTGCGGAGCAGCTGCGCCGACATCAGGATCGTCGACAGCGGATTGTTGAGCTCGTGCGCGACGCCGGACAGCAGCGTGCCGAGCGCCTTGAGCTTGTCGGCCTGGATCAGCTGATCCTGCGTCTGCTGCAATTCGCGCAGGCGCTCCTGCAGCTCGGCATAGAGACGCGCCTTGTCGAGCGCCAGCGCGGTATGGTGCGCGATGCTCCCCAGCACGCGGCCCTGCTCGTCGCTGAGCCGACGCGGAGCGCGATAGTAGACCGCCAGCACGCCGATGGGCTGCTCACGAATGCCCAGCGGCACCGCGACGCCTGCCTGGATGCCGTGGCTCGACAGATGCGCGGGAACGCCGAAGCGGCGCTCGGCCGCGAGGTCGTCGACCTGGACCAGCGTCTTCTTCAGAAACGTATAGCCGGCGAAGGAGTCGTCGGAGGGCAGGATCGTCAGCGCGCCGACGATGCCCGACTGCCAGCCCAGACCGGCGTCGAGCCGCAATTGCCCGGTGGCGGCATCGAAGCGGAACAGGCCGACGACGTCGGCGCTCAGCGCGTTGCGCGTCAGCTGCATCGTGGCCTCGACGATCGCGGGCTCGTCGGTCGTTTCGAGCAGCCGCTGCGCGAAGTCGTGGAGGTTCCCGTCGTGATGCGCCCGTCGCGCCAGCTGGTCGAACGCACGTCCGTTCTCGATCGCCACCGAGGCCTGCGTGCCGAAGGCCGACAGCAACTCGACGTCGGCCGGCGTGAACTCGCGCGAGCGGAGATAGAAGACCGACAGCGCGCCATAGATCTCGCCCGTCTGGCCGGCGAGGGGGATGGCCAGCACCGAGCGCAGCCCTTCGTCCCGAATCCGGCTCACGACCTCGCGCGGAAACGGTACGGTGGGATCGTCGTCGAGCAGCGTGGTGAACACAGGGCGGCGCTCGGCGACGGCGACGCCGGAGGCGCCCTGGCCGAGCGGCAGCGCCAGGCCGGACACGAGCGTCTCGCTGATCGCGCCGGCGCGGCTCATCGCCGATAGCACGCGATCGTGCGCGTCGTATCGGAAGAGGATCGCGCCGTCGGCGCCGGACACCTCGAGCGCCTTCGCCACGATCGTGTCGGTGATCTCGCGCAGATCCAGACTCCGCACGAGCGCGTGGCCCGCGCGATGCAGCACGTCGAGGTCGCGCTGGCGCGCGCGCGCTTCGCGATAGAGCCAGACCTGCTCTCGCAGCAGGCCGACGAAGATGACACCCACTCCGAGCGGCCGCGCGAAGCCCGCCAGGTACCACGGGATGCTGTAGCGGAACGGGTGGAGCAGGAAGCCGAGCAGGCCGAGGACCCAGACGAACGCCGCGAGCAGGAAGTAGGCGCCGAAGGCGTCGCGCGCGACGTAGCGTCGCAGACCGCCTGATAGCGCCCACACGCCGGCGGTGGCGAGGACGAAGTAGCCCGCGCCGAGTCCGAACGGGGTGAAGCGTCCGCCCGCCACCGGAGGCAGCAGCGGCCGCACGTGCAACACCGCGATCA
>QHSO01000083.1 GCA_003220475.1 Candidatus Rokuibacteriota bacterium
CGAGAACACCGTCTTCTCGATCAAGCGGTTCATGGGCCGCCGCTACGACGAAGTGCTGCAGGAGATCAAGCTCGTGCCGTACAAGGTCGTGAGGGCGTCCAACGGCGACGCACGGGTCGAGGTGCGTGGCAAGCAGTACTCGCCGCCCGAGATCTCCGCCATGATCCTGCGCAAGCTCAAGGAGGCCGCCGAGGCATACCTCGGCGAGAAGGTGACGCAGGCGGTCATCACGGTGCCGGCGTACTTCAACGACGCGCAGCGCCAGGCCACCAAGGACGCCGGCAAGATCGCCGGCCTCGAGGTCCTGCGCATCATCAACGAGCCGACGGCGGCGGCGCTCGCCTACGGCCTGGATAAGAAGAAGGACGAGACGATCTCGGTGTATGACCTCGGCGGTGGCACCTTCGACGTCTCGGTGCTGGAGATCGGCGAGGGTGTGTTCGAGGTCAAGGCTACGAACGGCGACACACATCTCGGCGGTGACGACTTCGACCAGCGCGTGATGGACTGGATCGCGGAGGAGTTCAGGAAGGAAAACGGCATCGATCTCCGGAAAGACCGCATGGCGTTGCAGCGCCTGAAAGAGGCGGCCGAGCGCGCCAAGATCGAGCTGTCGACGACGGTGCAGACCGAGATCAACCTGCCGTTCATCACCGCCGACGCGTCCGGTCCCAAGCATCTCGTGCTGACGCTCACCCGCGCCAAGCTCGAGTCGCTCGTGGCCGATCTCGTCGAGCGCACGCTCGGGCCGTGCCGTCAGGCGATGCAGGATGCCGGCGCGAGCGCCAACGACATCAACGAGGTGATCCTCGTCGGCGGTCAGACGCGCATGCCGAAGGTGCAGGAGACCGTCAAGTCGCTCTTCGGCAAGGAGCCGCACAAGGGCGTGAACCCCGACGAAGTCGTCGCGGTGGGGGCGGCCGTGCAGGGCGCGGTGTTGACCGGTGAGGTGAAGGACCTGCTGCTGCTGGACGTCACGCCGCTTTCCTTGGGCATCGAAACACTCGGCGGCGTCATGACGACGCTGATCTCGCGCAACACGACGATCCCGACGAAGAAGAGCGAGCGCTTCACCACGGCGGCCGACAATCAGCCGTCGGTCGAGGTGCACGTGCTGCAGGGCGAGCGGCCGATGGCGCGCGACAACCGTACGCTCGGTCGGTTCCATCTGGACGGTATCCCGCCGGCGCCGCGCGGCGTACCGCAGATCGAGGTGACCTTCGACATCGATGCCAACGGCATCCTCAACGTGTCGGCGAAGGACACCGCCACCGGCAAACAGCAGCACATCACCATCACGTCGTCCTCGGGTCTGAGCAAAGACGAGATCGACAAGATGGTGAAGCAGGCGGAGGCCAACGCGGCCGAGGATGCGCGGCACAAGCAGGCGATCGAGGTGCGCAACCAGACCGACTCGCTGGTGTACTCGACCGAGCGCACGCTCTCCGAGCACGGCAGCAAGCTGGCCGAGAGCGACCGCAAGGCGATCGATGATGCGCTCGCCGAGGCCAAGGAAGCGCTCAAGACGGAAGACCTCGACCGCATGAAGCGGGCGCAGGAGACGCTGTCGAAGGCGGCTCAGAAGCTCGGCGAGCTCATGTATCGCGAGGCGCAGGCGCAGGCGGGGCAGCCCACCGATCAGGGTGGCGGCTCGCAGCCGGGCGGCGCCGGCCGCCCCTCCGGACCGAAAGAGGGCGAGGTTGTCGACGCGGAGTTCGAGGATCTCGGGGAGAAGAAGTAGCTCATGCGACGTGATTACTATGCGGTGCTCGGCGTCGCCGCCACCGCGCCGCCGCGCGAGATCCGGCAGGCGTACCGCCGGCTCGCGCGGCAGTATTCGCCCGACGTCAACTTCTGGGACGCCACGGCGCGGGCGCTGTTCGAGGAGATCGCCGAAGCCTACCGGATCCTGAGCGATCCCGACGCGCGCACGCTCTACGATCGCTTTGGCGCGCGACCCGACGCGCTCACAGCCGGCCGTCGCGGCGAGGACGTCCACGTCGCGATCGAGCTGGGGTTTGGCGATATGGTGCGGGGCACGACCGCCGAGATCGTCGTTCCGCGTTTTTCGACGTGCACGGCGTGCGGCGCACGCGGACGCCGCGACGACGAGGCCTGCGACGCGTGCGTGGGGCGCGGGGTACGGCGCGTGTCGGAGCGCGTGACCATCGCGATTCCGGCCGGCGTCGATTCGGGCATGCAGCTGCGCATCCCGGGTGAAGGCAGTGCCGGCCCGTTCGGCGCACCGCGTGGCGATCTGCTCGTCAGCACGCGCGTCGCCGAGCACCCCTTCTTCGTCCGCAAGGGCGAGGGCGTGCACTGCGAGGTCGCCATCAGTGTCTGGGAAGCGCTCCGGGGCGCTCGCATCCGCGTGCCCACGCCGCAGGGCGAGGCGGTGTTGGTGGTTCCGCCCGGCACGCAGGCCGGCCAGGTGTTCCGCATGCGCGGGCAAGGCGTGCCGCGGCCCGGCGACGATCCCCCGGGCGACCTGTTCGTCACCATCCGCGTCGAAATCCCTGGCGGTCTCGACGCGCGCACGAACGAGCTCGTGCGCGAGCTCGAGCGGCTCATGCCGCAGACCGCGCGCACCGATCTCGACCGATACCGCGGAGGTGTGGCATGACGACCGATCGCGGCAAGCCGCTGTACATGATCGGGGTCGTCGCCGAGATGCTGAAGGTCCATCCGCAGACGCTGCGCTTCTACGAGAAGAAGGGACTCGTGCGGCCCAGCCGGACCGAGGGGCAGACGCGGATGTACTCGGCCGAAGACGTCGACGACATCGCCCGGCTGCTGCGACTCACCCGTGACCTCGGCGTGAATCTGGCCGGCGTTGAAATCATCCTAAAGATGCGACGCCGGATGATCGAAATGCAGAAGCAGATCGAAGACCTTCTCGCCTACGTCCGGGACAACGGCGGCGGCGAGACTCGCGCCGAGCGCGAGGGCGAGCCACGAGAGGCGCTTGTACGCGCGGCGTCGGGCCAGCTCGGCCCCGTCGATCTCTTCTGAGAAAGCGGGTTCACGATGACAGACATGAAGCGTGAGACGGACCGGCCGATGCCGGACGTGGTTGGAATCCTTCCGCTGCGGGGGACGGTGCTCTTCCCGCAGGCGGTGGTGCCGCTCGGCGCCGGCCGCGTGTCGTCGCTGCGCCTGATCGAGGAGGCGGTGCAGGGCGGCCGTCTCGTGGGCGCCGTGACGCAGAAGGACCCGAAGGACGATGCCCCGGGCGCGGACGGTCTCCATTCGGTCGGTACGTTGACCGTGATCCACAAGGCGCTCAAGCAGCCCGACGGCTCCCTGCGGCTCATCGCCCAGGGCGTCGGCCGGTTTCGCCTCGTCGAGATCGTACAGACCGAGCCGTACCTCAAGGCACGAATCGAGCCCATCGAGGAGCAGTCGCCTGCGCAGGACCTGGAGCTCGAGGCGCTCGTGCGCAGCGTGACCTCATTGTTCGCGAAGGTCGTGTCGCTGTCGCCCACGCTGCCCGATGAGCTCGTGGCGGTGCTCGACAATGTCGAAGGCCCCGGCGCCGTCGCCGATCTCATTGCCGCCTCCTTCCCCGTGCTCCCGCTCGCACTCAAGCAGGAGCTGCTCGAGACAGTCAACGTGCGCGAGCGCCTCTCGAAGCTGGCGGCCGCGCTCGGCAAGGAGGCCGAGGTTCTCGAGCTCGGTAGCAAGATCCAGTCCGAGATCCAGTCGGAGATGAGCAAGACGCAGCGCGACTATTATCTGCGTGAGCAGATGAAGGCCATCCAGAAGGAGCTCGGCGAAGGCGACGAGCGAACGCAGGAGGTGGACGCGCTCCGCGCCAAGATCGAAGCGGCCGGCATGCCCGCCGAAGCGAAGTCGGAGGCGCTGCGCGAGCTCGATCGGCTCGCCAAGATGCCGCCGGCGGCCGCGGAGTACACGGTGGCGCGAACGTACATCGACTGGCTGGTCGCCATGCCGTGGCAGCAGGAGACGACCGATGCCGTCGAGATCGGTCCCGCGCGCGTGATCCTCGACGAGGACCATGAAGGTCTCGAGAAGGTGAAGGACAGAATCCTCGAGTACCTCGCGGTGAAGAAGATCCGCCCGGGCGGGAAGGATCCGATCCTGTGCTTCGTGGGCCCGCCCGGCGTCGGCAAGACGTCGCTGGGCAAATCGATCGCGCGCGCGCTCGGCCGTAAGTTCCACCGGATCTCGCTCGGCGGCATGCGGGACGAGGCGGAGATTCGCGGCCACCGGCGGACGTACATCGGGGCGCTGCCGGGCCAGATCGTGCAGGGGCTGCGGCGCGCCGGCACGAAGAATCCTGTCCTGATGCTCGACGAGGTCGACAAGCTGGGCATGGACTTCCGCGGTGACCCGGCGTCCGCGCTGCTCGAGGTGCTCGACCCCGAGCAGAACGCGACGTTCCGCGATCATTATCTCGACGTGCCGTTCGATCTCTCGCGGGTGCTCTTCATCACCACGGCCAACGTGATCGACACGGTGCCGGCCCCGCTGCGGGATCGAATGGAGCTCATCAATCTCGCCGGCTACACGGAGGAAGAGAAGGTCGCGATCGCGCAGCGCCACCTCGTGCCCAAACAGGCCTGCGAGCACGGGCTGGCGTCCGGCACCGACATCGTCTTCGAGCCCGAATCGCTGCGGCTGCTGGCGCGTGGCTACACACGCGAGGCCGGTGTCCGTAGCCTCGAGCGCGAGATCGCATCCGTCTGCCGGAAGGTCGCGCGACGCCGCGCGGAGGGCAACACCGAGCCCGTGCGTGTCGCGCCCGATGTCGTCGTCTCCTACCTCGGCGTGCCACGCTTCGAGCTCGAGGAGGTCGAGCAGCGCACGCGCGTGCCGGGCGTCGCGACCGGGCTGGCTTGGACGCCGGCGGGCGGCGACGTGCTCTTCGTGGAGGCCACGCGGATGCGTGGCGCCCACACGCTCACGCTCACCGGACAGCTGGGCGATGTCATGAAAGAGTCGGTGCAGGCGGCACTCTCCTGGGTGCGCTCGCACGCCGGCGAGCTCGGGATCGACGCCGAGTTCTGGGAGCACTCGGACGTGCACGTTCACGTGCCGGCCGGCGCGATCCCGAAGGACGGTCCCTCCGCCGGCGTCACCATGGCCACGGCGCTCGTATCGCTTCTCACTGCGCGGCCCGTGCGGCCGGACCTCGCGATGACGGGCGAGATCAGTCTCTCGGGACGTGTCCTGCCCGTGGGCGGCATCAAGGAGAAGGTGCTGGCGGCGCACCGCGCCGGGATTCGCACGATCGTGCTGCCCCGGCGCAACGAGAAGAACCTGTTGGAAGACGTTCCAGCGGCCGTTCGGCAGAGCCTGAGCGTGCATCTGGCCGACACGATCGGCGACGTGCTCGCCGTGGCACTGGAGCATTCGCCCGCGGCTGCGCGCGAGGTACTGTCGGGTCGCTAAACCTGCGCGGTGTCGCGCCGAACTCTCGGCGCGACACCGACGGGCAATTCGGCTAAGATCGAGTCATCGTGACTCGAAGCTTCGGCCTGATCGTGCTCGCGGCCACGCTCCTGACGGCCGCTCCGGCCGGCGCCGAGATGTTCAAGTTCAAGGCGCCGGACGGCACGACGCACTTCACGAACGCCCCGACCGATCCCCGCTATCAGCGGATGGGTTTCACGTCCGGCACGCAGGCGGGATGGCTGCGACTGCCGCAAGGCGACCCCTCGCCATACGCGCGCGAGATCATTGATGCCGCCGGCCGCTTCGGCATTCCCGAGCGGCTGGTGACCGCGGTGATCCGCGCCGAGTCCGGGTTCAACCCGCGTGCGGTGTCGCGCAAGGGCGCGCAGGGACTCATGCAGCTGATGCCCTCGACGGCGTCCGTGTTGGGTGTGCGGAACTCCTTCGATCCGCGCGAGAACATCGAGGGCGGTGTGCGCCACCTCCGCGGACTGCTCGATCGTTTTCCCGGCAATCTGCCCTTCGCGATCGCCGCATACAACGCGGGTGAGAAGGCGGTACTGGCCTACGGCGGCGTCCCGCCGTACCCGGAGACGGTGGACTACGTGGGAAAGGTGCTGCGGTACTACGGCATCGACAGCGTCATCAGCACACCCGAGGTGCGCGTCTACCAGACGATCGCGCGCGACGGCACCGTCACCTACACGAATATTCCGCCGCGCGGCCGGCCATAGAGTTGGGGGCCCCGAATGGCCCCCCAAACCCCCCGACGCTCGTCGCGCTCCGAGTGAAGCTGTGGGCCCCTTGGTGGGGCGGTTACCGCAGTAGCTTGCTGATCTCTCGGAAGGCCTCGGTGTCGGAGCTGCCCAGCAGCTGAAACACCACGGTCTCCGTCGACGTGATCACCGCGCCGGCCTGACGCGCCTGCGCGAGACCGAGGTCCAGGCTGGCCGGGCGCCGTGAGCACACGGCGTCGGCGACGATCGAGACTCCGATCCCGCGCCCCAGCAGATCGAGCGCGGTCATGAGCACGCACACGTGGGCTTCGATGCCGGTGAGGATCACGGGCGCCGCGTCGAGCTCGCGCAGCCGGTCGACGAAGCCGGCGGCGCCGCACGCGGAGAACGCGGTCTTCTCGAGCGGGGGGGCGTCGTCGAGCAACACGCGCAACTCGGGCAGCGTGTGCCCCAGGCCCTTCGGATATTGCTCGGTGACGACGACCGGGGCGCCGAGGCGCCGCGCTGCCGCCAGGAGAATCTTCAGATTGCGAACCATCTCGTCGCGACGCTCGGCATCCATCGCGCCGAACAGTCGCTCTTGCACGTCGGTGACGACGATCACGGGTTGCGCCATGCCTGACCTCCCCCGGCCAGAATGGCGGCTATTGTGCCACGGGCCGATGTCACGTCCCCGCCGTCGGCGGCGGGCTCCCTACGACGCCACGGCGCGGGCGTCGGCGTCGTCCTGGCCCAGGAGGTGGCCGATCGCCGCGACGAAGTCCGCGGGCTCGAGCGGCTTGGCGATGTGCATCTGGTACCCGGCTGCGATCGCCCGCGTTCGGTCTTCGGCCCGCGCGTGCGCACTCACGGCGAGCGCCGGGATCGACGCGCCGCGCGGTGCCTCCCACGCTCGCAGTTTCTGGATCAGGGCATAGCCGTCGTCACCGGGCAGGCCGATATCACTCACGAGGATGTCGGGATGCCATTGCTCCAGCTGCTCGAAGGCTTCCTCCGCGCACGTCGCCGCCCGGACGTCCGCGCCCGACGAGCGCAGCACCATGCGCATGAGCTCGCGCGCGTCCGCCTCGTCGTCGACGATCAGAATGCGACGACCCGCGAGATTCGCCGGTCGAACGATCGTCTCGCTGTGGACGCGATGGCGGGCGCGCAGCGGCGTCCCGGCGGCGGGCAGATCCGCGATCGTCGGAAGCTCGACGGTGAAGACGGCCCCGCGTCCTTCGCCGGCGCTTTCCGCGCGCACGTTGCCGCCGTGGAGCTCGACGATGTGACGCACGATCGCGAGGCCCAACCCGAGACCACCATAGCGGCGTCCGATCGACGTCTCGCCCTGTCGGAAGCGGTCGAACACGAAGGGCAGGAATTCTTCGCGGATGCCTTTGCCCGTGTCGCTCACCGTGATGCGGGCGCCGGCGTCGCCGCGCGTCAGGCGGATGTCGACCCGCCCATCCGGCGGCGTGAACTTGATCGCGTTGGTGAGGAGGTTCCAGACGACCTGTTGCAGGCGATTGGAATCGGCCGAGACGAGTCCGAGCGCCGGGTCCAGGCTCGCCTCCAGGCGGATGTTCTTGGCGTCGGCCGCCGTCTCCACGGCTTCCATCGCGGCCACGACGATCGAGACGAGATCGACCGGTCGCGCATCGAGGTGGAGCTTGCCCGTGATGATGCGGGAGACGTCGAGGAGATCTTCGATGAGCTGCGCCAACACACGGGTGTTGCGCTCGATCACCTCGGGCCCGCGGCTCGCGCCCGCGGGATCGAGCGTGCCCGAGCGGAGCAGGCGCACCCACCCGAGGATCGCGTTCAGCGGTGTCCGGAGCTCGTGCGAGAGCGTCGCCAGGAATTCGTCCTTGGCGCGATTGGCCTCGTCCAGCTTGCGCCGCGAGTCTTCCAGATCACGGACGACGATCTCGTAGGCGCGCATGTCGCGCAGGATGCCGATGGCGCCGATGGCGTTGCCGTCCGTGTCGCGCAGCGCCGACGCGTTGAGGGTGGTGGGGATCACTTCGCCCGAGGCGCTGCGCGGATTCAGCCGAGCGTTGCGGGTGACGCCGCGGGCGACGACCTCACGCAGCACGGCCGTGAACTCCCGCGCTTCGTCGACGCTGATGAAGCGCGACAGCGACTGCTCGACGACCTCGGCCGTCCGAAATCCGAGCAGTGTGTAGACGGCGTCGTTGGCTTGCAGGATTTTGCCCTGCAGGTCGGAGACGAAGACCGGATCGGGCGCGTTCTTGATGAGGCTCTCGGCGTAGGCGCGCGCCTTGTCGAGCTCGCGCATGTCGCGCAGGATGCCGATGACGCCGATAACGTCGCCGTCCGGACCGCGCAGGCCGGAGGCGTTGAGCGTGGTCGGAATGACTTCGCCGGAGGCGCTACGCGGGTTCAGCCGGACGTTGCGCGTGACGCCGCGCTCGACGACTTCGCGAAGGGCGACCACGAGCTCCCGCGCCTCGTCCAGGCTGACGAAGCGTGAGAGCGACTGCTCGAGCACCTCGTCCTTGCGGAAGCCGAGCAGCTCGGAGACGGCGTCGTTGGCTTGCAGGATTTTGCCCTGCAGGTCGGAGACGAAGACCGGATCGGGCGCGTTCTTGATGAGGCTCTCGGCGTAGGCGCGCGCCTTGTCGAGCTCGCGCATGTCGCGCAGGATGCCGATCACGCCGAGGACTTCTCCCTCGGGCGTTCTCAAGACTGAGGCATTGAGCGTGGTGGGAATGACCTCGCCGGTGGCACTGCGGGGACTGAGGCGGACGTTCCGCGTGACGCCACGCTCGACGACTTCGCGAAGGGCCACCATCAGCTCCCGCGCCTCGTCCAGGCTGACGAAGCGTGAAAGCGACTGCTCGAGCACCTCGTCCTTGCGGAAGCCGAGCAGCTCGGAGACGGCCTCGTTCGCCAGGAGGATCTTGCCCTGCAGGTCCGACACGAAGACGGGGTCGGGGGCGTTGGCGATGATCATGTTCGCATCCAGTTCTTTCATCGCTCGCTCCCATCGGGACGGACGTGCGGCCGGTTCGAGGCCCGTTTGCAGGGCATGGCCGGCAACGTAGCAAACCGAACGCCATCGGTCCGGCCTCAAGGACCGCGGGCCGGCGACCAGCGCTCAGGCGCGCCAACGACGGTCGAGGCCGCGGTACTGGAGCGCTTCGGCGCAGTGCTCGGCGGCGATCGCCTCGGCGCCGGCGAGGTCGGCGATCGTGCGCGCGACGCGGACGACGCGATCGTGACCGCGCGCCGACAGGCCGAGCCGCGTCATGGCGGCGGCGAGCAGCCGCTGCGCCTCGGCCGGGATCGGACACAACCGCCTCAGGAGCCGGCCGGCGATCTCCGCATTCAGCCGCACGGCCGCGGCGGCGCCGCGCGCGCGCTGACGTTCCCGGGCCCGGGCCACGCGGGCCCGCACGGTCGCCGAGTCGTCGCCCGGCGGCGCCCCGGCATACTCGGCCCCCTCGAGCGCCGGCAGCTCGACGTGCAGGTCGATGCGATCGAGCAGTGGGCCCGACAAGCGCCCGAGGTAGCGGTCGCGCTCGGCGGGCGTGCATACGCAGCGATCGAGCGCCGGACAGCCGCGGCGGCAGGGATTGGCCGCGGCGACGAGCTGAAAGCACGCGGGGAAATCCCCGAGACCGCGCGAGCGCGCGATGGCGACGCGGCCGTCTTCGAGGGGCTGGCGCAGCGACTCGAGGACGTGCTGCTGGAACTCCGGCAGCTCATCGAGAAACAGCACGCCGCGATGGGCGAGCGTGACTTCCCCCGGTCGTGGCGGGCTGCCACCGCCGATCAGTCCGGACACCGAGACCGTGTGGTGCGGCGCGCGGAACGGGCGCGTGTCGACGAGCGCGCCGCGACGTTGGAGCAGTCCGGCGACGGACCAGATCGTCGAGACTTCGAGCACCTCGTCTTGCGAGAGCGGCGGCAGGATCGCGGCCAGTCGCCGCGCGAGCATCGTCTTGCCGGTGCCCGGCGGCCCGATCATCAGCGCGTTGTGTCCTCCCGCCGCGGCGATCTCGAGCGCGCGCTTGGCGTGCGCCTGCCCGCGCACGTCGCTGAGATCGGCGTCGTCGACGACGCGCTCGACCGCCGGCGCGGGCGGCGGCGGTGGCGGCGGCTCGCCGTTGAGCACGGCCACCGCGTCGCCCAGCGTGCCCACGGCAACCACGCGCATGCCGGCGACGGCGGTGGCCTCGGCCGCGTTGTCGCGTGGCACGAGCAGCGTGGCGACGCCGCGCCGACGACACGCCAGCCCGACGGCCAGCGCCCCGCGCACGGCCTGGACCTGCCCGTCGAGCGCGAGCTCGCCGACGACGGCGAACGCACCGAGGGCGTCGCGCCGGGCGCAGCCGATCGCCGTCAGGATGCCGAGCGCGATGGGCAGGTCGAACGCCGCGCCCTCCTTGCGGATGTCGGCGGGCGCGAGGTTGACGGTGATGCGGTCGTCGGGAAATTTGAAGCCCGCACTGCGGATGGCGCTGCGGACGCGCTCGCGGCTCTCGCGCACCGCCGAGTCCGGCAGACCGACGGTCGCGTACTGCGGCAGCCCACTCACCACGTCGACTTCCACACGAACGAGCACGGCTTCCACGCCGAGCACCGCCGCGGACATCACGTGGGCGAGCATGCGCCGATTGTTCGGGCCGTGATCGGCGCGGTCAATGCCCGGAATCGGATACGCCGGGTCATCGTGCGTCCACCGATCGCGGGCGGCGACGGGTTCCCGGCGGCGCGACTTGTCTGATACAGTGCTCGGGCGCATGAGCGGCGACGACGTGCTGCGCCCCGTGGCGCTCGTGGTGGACGACGAGGAGAGCGTCCGAGAGTCGTTCCGCCTGGTTCTCGACCAGGATTACGACGTGCTCGACGTGCCCGACGGCGCGCGCGCGCTGGACATCGTGCGCGCCCACCACGTCGACATCGTGCTGCTCGACATCCGATTGCCCGAGATGGACGGCATCGAGGTGCTCGAGCGCATCAAGGCCCTCGACGACAGCGTCGAGGTGATCCTCGTCACCGCGGTGAAGACCGTGCGCACCGCCGTCGCCGCCATGAAGCTCGGCGCCTTCGATTACCTGACCAAGCCGTTTGAGGACGAGGAGCTGCTCTCGCTCGTGCGCCGCGCGGTGGAGAAGCGCTCGCTGGAGCGCGAGGTGACCTTCCTGCGTGGCGAGCTCGCGCGCAGTCGCGACCGCGACGAGATCATCGGCGAGCATCCCGAGATGCAGAAGCTCGCGCGCCTGGTCACGCAGGTGGCGCGGACCACCACCACGGTGCTGATCACCGGCGAGAGCGGCACCGGCAAAGAGCTGATCGCGCGCGCCATCCATCATCGCGGCCCGCGTCGCGACAAACCCTTCGTGCCCGTCAATCCCGCCGCCATTCCCGATGCGCTCGTCGAGTCCGAGCTCTTCGGCCACGAGAAGGGCGCGTTCACCGGCGCGCACCAGCGCAAGCTCGGCCGCTTCGAGCTCGCGCAGGGCGGCACGCTGTTCCTCGACGAGATCGGCCTGCTGCGCGCGGAGGTGCAGGCCAAGCTCCTGCGCGTGCTCCAGGAGCGCGAGATCGAGCGCGTGGGCGGTACGCGGTCCATCAAGATCGACGTGCGCATCGTCGCCGCGACCAATGTCGACCTCAAGCGCGCGGTGGCGGCCGGGGCGTTTCGCGAGGACCTCTACTACCGTCTCAACGTCGTTCCGATCGCCGTCCCGCCGCTGCGCGCGCGTATCGACGACGTGCCGCAGCTCGTGGATCACTTCGTGCGGCGCTACAACGACGAGTTCAAGAAGCACATCCAGGGCTTCACGCCGGAGGCGCTCAGCCTGCTGGCCTCCTACGCCTGGCCCGGCAACGTGCGTGAGCTGCAGAACGTCGTCGAGCGCACGATGGTGCTCGTCGACGGGCCGCTGATCGGCCCCGCCGACCTGCCGCTCGACGTGACGGTCGCCCCGGGTCGCTCCGGACCCGGCCAGGCGCCGGAGACGCTGCGCATGGACCTCAACCAGGCGAGCGACCGATTCGAGCGGATCATCGTTCAGCGCGTCCTGGAGGAGGTCGGCGGCAACGTCAGTGAGGCGGCGCGCGTGCTCGGGCTGCACCGCAACTCGCTCAAGCTCAAGCTCGCCCGCTGGAAGCTCACCGGCGTCGAGTCCGAAGAGTCGGACGCCCAGTAACGGGCCAACCCAAGGGCCTGCGATGCACAGCAACGGGCCAGCGGCGCTGAGACCTTTCCGGACACCACTCCGGCATTTCGCGGACTTGTTCGCCTTCGCTCACGCTCGATACCTTGGCGGTCGAATTGCCTGTCTCGCCCCCCCGACGGCGGAACGGCGCTCCCATGGTGGGAGCGACCAGCCGCCGAAAAGGGGACACGTCAATGACGAAGCTCATCGCCGTCACGCTCGCCCTCGCCTCGCTCCTGCTGGTCGCGCCGATCATCGAATCGGGGACGACCGACTCGACGCAGCTGTTCGTGGCCATCGGGAACGCCGAGGGTGGCGGCGGCG
>QHSO01000084.1 GCA_003220475.1 Candidatus Rokuibacteriota bacterium
GGCCGCAAGGTCGAGCTGCTGGTGCGCGACGATCAGCTCAAGCCGCAGGTCGGCGCGCAGCGCACGCAGGAGCTGATCGAGAAAGAAAACTGCCAGTTCATCGTCGGCGGCCTCGCCGCGCACGTACAGATGGCGATCAACGAGCAGACCAAGAAGGCGAAAGTCCTCTTCATCTCGACGAGCCAGTCGGACGAGATCAGCGCCAAGCCCGACACCAGCCCGATCACCTTCCACGAGGCGCTGAACCCGACCATCACGTCCCGCGTGGTCGGCTCGTGGGTGATGAAGAACCTCGGGCAAAAGTGGTGGATCGTCTACGCCGACTACGCGTGGGGCAAGCAGAACAACATGGTCCTCACCGACACGAACAAGAAGCTCGGCGGGACGATCCTCGGCTCCACGCCCTACCCGCTCGGCAGCGCGGAGTTCTCCGCGCACCTGCCGAAGATCCAGGCGGCCAAGCCGGACGTGCTCATGGCCGTCACGCCGGGCGCGGACGACATCGCGTTCCTCAAGCAGGTGAAGTCCTTCGGCATGCATCAACAGATGAAGATCGCGAAGCCGCTGCACTGGATCTCGGTGGCGAAGCAGGGTGGGCCTGAGCTCTACCAGGACGTGTACGGCGGCATCAACTTCTACTGGGAACTTCAAGATTCGATCCCCGAGGCCAAGCGCTACGTCGAGGCGTTCCAAAAGAAGTTCAACATTCCACCCGGCGACTACGGAGTCTACTCCTACAGCGCGGTGCTGGAAGTCGCACGCGGCTCGGAGCTGGCCAAGGCGACCGACGGCGAGAAAGTCGCCGACGCGCTCCGCAAGAACCCGACGTACAACCACGTCAAGGGCAAGCAGTGGTGGCGCGCGTGCGACAACAAGTCGTTCCAGGACATGTGGATCCTCAAGGGCCGCGCGCCGGGCAAGACCAAGGGCGATTGGGGATTGCTCGAGGTCGCCGCGCGCGTGCCGGCCAGCGACGACATGGACCGCACCTGCGCGGAGAAGGGGCACACCGCCTAGCCGGCCGTGCCCGACATCTCGCTGGCGGCGCTGGCGGCTCAGGTCTTCACGGGCCTGGTGCTCGGCGGGATCTACGTCCTGCTCGCCGTGGGGCTGTCGCTGATCTTCGGCCTGATGACGGTGGTGAACTTCTCCCACGGCGCGCTGTACATGCTGGGCGCGTACTTCGGCTTCGTGCTGATCGGGCGCACGGGCAGCTTTCTCGTCGCGCTCGTGCTGGCGCCGCTGCTGGTGGGCGCCTTCGGGCTGTTCGTCGAGCGGTTCCTGATCCGGCCGCTCTATGGGCGCTCGCCGGACGATCCACTGCTGCTCACGTTCGGCCTCTCGCTGGTGCTCGTCGAGGTCGCGCGGCTGATCTGGGGCAAGATCGGCGTCACGCTGGACCCGCCGCCCGCGAGCGCGGGCGCCGTCAATCTCGGCTTCACGTATTTTCCGAGCTATCGCCTCTTCGTCATCGCGGTGACCGCGGTGGTGCTCGTGGGTCTCTGGCTGTTTCTCGAGAAGACCAACGTCGGGCTCGTCATCCGGGCCGGCTCACGCGATCCGCTGATGGTGCGCGCGCTGGGCTTCGATGTAGGACGCATCTGGTTTCTCGTGTTCGGCATCGGCACGGGGCTGGCGGGCCTGGCGGGCATCCTCGCGGGCCCGATGCGCGGCGCCTACGCGGAGATGGGCGTCACCATCATCATCGAGTCGTTCGTGGTCGTCGTGGTCGGCGGCATGGGCAGCCTGCTCGGCGCCGTCATCTCCGGGCTCCTGATCGGCCAGATCGTCGGCCTCACGACGTTCTTCGCGCCGAAGCTGGCCGAGATCATCGTCTTCGTTTTCATGGCGCTCGTGCTGCTGTTCCGGCCCAGCGGTCTGCTCGGCGAGGCGGGGTTGCTCGAATGAAACGGCGAGCGGCGGCGTGGGTGCGGCGGCACATGGTGCTGAGCTTCTTCGTCGTCTTCGCGATCTTCCCCTGGCTGGTGCCGTACAAGTCGCTGGCGACGCAGGTGCTGATCTACGGCCTCTTCGCGCTCGGCTTCAACATGCTTTACGGCTACACGGGACTCTTGTCGTTCGGCTCGGCGGCGTACTGGGGACTCGGCGCGTATGGCACGGGCATCGCGCTGGCCAAGCTCAAGGTGACGTCGTTGTGGCTCGCGCTCGGCGTGGGGCTCGCCGCCGCGGTGCTCGGCGGCGCGGTCGTCGGGTTCTTCTGCCTGCGCCGCCGCGGCATCTACTTCGCGATGCTCACGCTGGCCTTCGCGCAGCTCCTCTACTTCGTCGGCTTCCATCTGGCCGACTGGACCGGCGGCGACGACGGGCTGCGCGGCATCGCGGTGCCGGCGATCGGCCTCGGCAGCTGGCGGCTGCCACTGGATCGCTCCGTCGTCTTCTACTACTTCACGCTCGTCATCGTCGGCCTCGCGGTGGCGGCACTCAAGCGCATCCTCGACTCGCCCTTCGGCGCCGTGCTGCAGGCGATCCGCGAGAATACCGATCGCGCGGCCGCGTGCGGCTACGACATCGCGCGCGTGAAGCACCTGTCGTTCGTCTTCTACGCGCTCTTCTGCGGTCTCGCGGGGGCGCTGGACGCGCTGCGCCTCACGGTCGTCCCGATCGAGTCGCTGCACTGGTCGACGTCGGGGCAGGTCGTCATCATGACGCTGCTCGGCGGCGCCGGCACGTTCTTCGGCCCGTTCGTCGGTGCCGCCACCTACCTCGTCCTCGAAGACGCGATCAGCGTGTGGACGGAGTCGTGGCCGCTGGCGATCGGCGCGATCTTCATGGTGTTCGTTCTCTTCCTGCCCAAGGGCATCTGGGGCACGCTCACAGGAGGGTTCCATGGCCGTTAAGGTTCTCGAGCTGCATCATCACGGCATCCGCGTCGGGCCCTCGCCGGAGGAGGTCGCCAAGGCGCGGAAGTTCTATGGTGACGTCCTGGGTCTCGGTCACGACTCCGGCCGACCGCAGATCCCCACGATCGACGGCTACTGGATGGACGTCGGCGGGACGGCGCAGATCCACCTCATGGGTGTGAACGGCCAGTCGAAGTTCGCGAAGGGACCCGGTCAGGATCCCTCGCTCCCACACGTGGCGCTGGCCGTGGCCGACATCCAGGAAACGCGCAAGGAGCTGGACCGGCTCGGCGTGAAGTACTGGGTGGCCGAGAGCGTGGTCGGCCCGCAGTCGCAGCAGATTTTCATGAAGGATCCGTTCGACAACATGATCGAGCTGCACCAGATCGACAGCTGCCGCTGCGTCACCGCGCGGCGGCCGGCCGGTGGCGGCGGAAAGATGGCGTGAGCCGTCCCGACCCGGCGGTGCTCGAGACGGCGGCGCGGCTCGCCCGCGACGAGCTGGCTCCCCGCGCCGTCGACTATGACCGCGACGCCGCGAACCCCGTTGAGAGCTGGCGCGCGCTCTGGCGCGCCGGCCTGCTCGGTGCAACGGTCCCGCGCACCCACGGCGGCCTCGGCGTGGATATGCCGACCTACGTCGGCGTCATCCGCACGCTCGCCGGCGGCTGCGCGAGCACGGCGATGACGCTCCACATGCATTCGACCGTCATGCGCTTCCTCGACACGCTCGGCACGGAGGCGCAGCGGCGGCGCTACTTCCCCGAGGTCGTCGCGCACGGCAGGCTCCTCGGCTCGTGGGGCAGCGAGCCCGCCGTCAGCCTGTCGCGGACGCTGCTGATGGAGACGGCGATTCGCGAGACCGACGAGGGCTGGGTCATCGACGGCGTGAAGCACTTCTGCACGATGGCGCTCGGCGCGTCGTACTACATGGTCTGGTGCGCGCTCGACGGCGGCACGGACATGGGCAAGGCGCTGCTGCTCTCGCTGGTGCCCGCGAATGCCGGCGGCATGAGCACCGACGGCGCGTGGGACACACTCGGGATGCGCGGCACGTACAGTCCCTCGGTGACGTTCACGGGCGTGCGCGTGGCGGCCGACGCGACGCTCGGCCAGCCGGGCTCGGCGGTGCAGGTCGGCGTGATCGAGGCGTTCGCCCTGGGTTACGCCGCCGTGTACGTCGGCATCGCGGAGGCCGCGCTGGCGTTCGCGGTCGATTTCCTGCGCACGCGTGTCGTCAAACCTGAAAACGTGTCGGTCGCGCAGGATCCGACGGTGCAGCGCCACATCGGCGAGCTGGCCGTCCGTCTCGACGCCGCGCGGCTCGTGCTCGAGCAATCCGCGGCCGCCTGGGAGGGCGCCGACATCGTCGAGCGCGGTCTGCTCGCGAACCGCGCGAAGTACCTGGCCAGCGAGGTCGGCCTCGAGGTCACCTCGCGCGTCATCCAGACGGTCGGCGGTCGCGGCGCATACCGCGCCTTCCCGGCCGAGCGCGCCTTCCGCGACATGCGCACGGCGACCCTGATGCCGCCCACGGCCGACCGGATGCTGGAGACGATCGGCAAGAGCGCGCTCGGCCTCACCGAGGCGATGTTCCGCGTCAGCAGCGGGCCGCGGCGCGACTGAGCCATGGGCGAGACGATCCGGCCGTTCACGGGTGCGGAATTTCTCGAGAGCCTGCGCGACACGCGGGAAGTCTGGATCTACGGCGAGCGGGTCAAGGACGTCACCACGCATCCGGCCTTCCGCAACCCGGCCCGCATGCTCGCGCGGCTCTACGATGCGCTGCACGACCCGGCGATGCAGCCGACGCTGACGTGCGCGAGCGATACCGACTCCGGCGTGTTCACGCACCGGTTCTTCCGAGCGCCCGCGACCGTGGACGATCTGGTCGGCGCGCGCGACGCCATCGCGGCGTGGGCGCGCCTGACCTACGGGTGGATGGGCCGCTCGCCCGACTACAAGGCGGCGTTCCTCGCCACGCTCGGCGCCAACGCCGATTTCTATGCGCCCTACCAGGACAACGCGCGGCGCTGGTATCGCTCGGCGCAAGACCGGGTGCTCTATCTCAATCACGCGCTGGTCCAGCCGCCCGTCGATCGCCACCGCCCGCCCGACGAGGTCGCCGACGTCTACGTGCACGTCGAGAAGGAAACCGACGCTGGCCTCGTCGTCAGCGGCGCCAAGGTCGTGGCGACCGGCTCGGCGCTCACGCACGCCAACTTCATCGCGCACCCGACCACGACGCACATCAAGACCAAGCAGTTCGGCGCCGTCTTCATCGCGCCCATGGACACGCCCGGCGTGAAGCTGATCTGCCGGCCGTCGTACGCGATGACCGCCGAGGTGATGGGCAGCCCGTTCGACTATCCGCTGGCCAGCCGCATGGACGAGAACGACGCGATCCTGATCCTCGATCACGCGCTGGTGCCGTGGGAGAACGTGCTCGTCTACGAGGACCTCGAGAAGTCGGCGACGTTCTTCCAGCACTCCGGCTTCTTTCCCCGCGCGATGCTGCACGGCTGCACGCGGCTGGCCGTGAAGCTCGACTTCGTCCTGGGTCTCATGCTCAAAGCCGCCGACGCCGTGGGCTCCGCCGAGCCGCGGCACATTCAGTCCTCGATCGGCGAGGCGATCGCGTGGCGCAACCTGTTCTGGGGTCTCAGCGACGCGATGGCGCGCGCGGCGGTGCCCTGGGCGGGCGCCACCGTGCTTCCCAATCCGGAATACGCGCAGGCGTACCGGCTGTTCGCGACGATCGCCTGGCCGCGCGTGAAGGAGATCGCCGAGAGCATCCTCGGCAGCGCGCTGATCTATCTCAACTCCCACGCCGTGGATTTCAAGACGGCGGAGCTGCGGGGCTATCTCGACAAGTATCTGCGCGGCTCCGACGGCAGCAGCGCCGTCGAGCGCACCAAGCTGATGAAGCTGCTCTGGGACGCGATGGGCACCGAGTTCGGCGGGCGCCACGAGCTGTACGAGCGCAACTACGCGGGCGCGCCGGAGACGATCCGGTTCCTCACCTGGCAGATGGCCCAGACGAGCGGCGCCGCCCGCCGGTTCAAGGAGCTCGCCGAGCAGTGCCTCGCCGAGTACAACCTCGACGGCTGGACGGCGCCCGACCTCATCACGCCGCGCGACGTGAACCGCTTCTTACAGAAGGACCCCTGACCGCGACCTCAGCGCCGCTTTTCGACCTTCTCGAACTTTTCCGCCTTCTCGGGCTTGTCCGACTTGTCCGTCCGTTCCGGCTTGTCGATCTTTGGCCGGTCGGCGCGCGCCAGGTCGGGATGGCGGCGCTCCCAGCTCTTCACGACCTGCCCGAGGTTTTTGTCCGTCACCTGGCCGGCGGCTTTCATGGTCTTGAAGACCTCGCCCCAGCCCTGCTGGCTCTGCCGCTTCATGGCGATCTCGTCGAGGCTCAACGGGCGCGGGGCATTGGGGCCCGGCGCCTGCGCCTCGAACAGGGCGCGCGCGATCTTCTGCTGTCCGGGTGAGAGCTTCGAGAAGGCGCCGCCGTTGCTCTGCGCCGCACCAGGGCCGGCGAACGCACCGAGCGCAACGACGGCCGCGAGCAGCATGCTGCACGTCCTCATCGTTCGCATGTGGGCTCCTCCGATCGATCACCTTGCACGGGCGATACCAAGGCGGTCGCGCCGCGGCGGCGCGCGGCAGAACCGGCATTTGGCACCTATGCGCGGCACGCCGGCGGACCGCTGGCCTGTCGGCGAGGTGACGGTGGGCGTCGAAAATGCCGCCGGCGCCAGGCGCGGTCGCAGATAAGATGTGGCCGTGCGCATGATGCGTCTGCTCGCCGTCGTCGCGGCCATCACCGCGCTCGCCGTCGCGTGTCAGCGCGGTTCCGGCCCCACGCTCACCGTCGTCATCGCCGAGTACAGCAAGGACCACACGCGGCCCTTCTGGCAGGCGCTCGCCGAGCAGTACAGCAAGCAGGGCGGCCCCGAGGTCGATCTCCGCATCATCGACTGGAACTCGATCGACCAGCAGGTCAGCACGATGATCCAGAACAACCAGCCGCCCGACGTGCTCAATTTGAACTCGTTCTCGTCCTACGCACGCGACGGCCTGCTCCATCCGGCCGACGACGTGCTCTCACCGACGACGCGAGACGATTTCCTCGAGGCCTTCGCGCGCGGCGGCCAGTACCAGGGCAAGCTCTACGGCATGCCGATCCTGTCGAGCGCGCGCGCGTTCTTCTACAACCGCGACCTCTTCGCCAGGGCCGGGGTCGCGGCGCCGCCCAGGACGTGGGACGAGGTCGTGCAGACGGCGCGGAAGATCCAGGCGCTCGGCAGCGGCGTCATCGGTTACGCGCTGCCGCTGGGTCCCGAGGAGGCGCAGGCGGAGTGGTCGATCTGGATGTGGAACGGCGGCGGCGACTGGAAGGCGGGGGACGCCTGGGCGATCAACAGCGACGCGAACGTCCGCACGCTGACCTTCCTCGCGGATCTCGCCAACCGCCACCACGTCACGCAGGTGAATCCGGGCAAGACCAATCGCACGGACGGCGCGTTTGGGCTCTTCAAGGATGGCAAGGTCGGGATGGTCATCGGCTTCAGCCCGCTCGCCAAGCAGCTCGACGCCGAGGGCAAGGTCAAATACGGCGTCGCGGAGATGCCCACGACGCGCGACAAGCCGCTCACGCTCGGCGTCGAGGACTATCTGATGGCCTTCAAGAAGAAGGACAACCGCGAGGCGGTGAAGAAGTTCCTCGATCTCTACTACCAGCCGGACAACATCACCAGGTGGATCACGGCCGAGGGCTTCCTGCCGGTGACGAAGTCCGGCCTCGAGCGCATGCGCGCCAACGCCGCGCTCAAGCCGTATCTCGACGCCCTGCCCAATGCGCGGCTGGTGCCGACCACCGACCCGGCGTGGGACCGCGTGAAGCTCGACGTCCAGCAGAACATCGGCCTCGCCGTGCAGCCGGGCGGCAATCCAAAGCAGGTGCTCGACCAGCTCCAGCGCAACGCCGTCGCGGCGGCTGCGCGCTGAGGCGTCCGCCGCGGCGCCGCGCGTGAGCGGCCGCCGCTGGGAGGCGCTGCTCTGGCTCGGCCCGAGCCTCGCCCTCATCGGCGGCGTCGTGTTCTATCCCGCCGTCGCGCTCGTGCGCGCCTCTCTCGGCCGCTACTCGATCACCGGCGTCTATCAGGGCTCGGTCGGCGCCGAGAATTACGCGCGTCTGCTCGAGCAGCCGGCGCTGCCGACGGTGCTGGCGAACACCGCGGTGTGGGTCACCGCCGTCGTGAGCATCACCGTCGTCATCTCGCTCGCGCTCGCGCAATTGCTCAACCAGGACTTCCCGGGGCGCGCGCTCGTGAGATGGGCGCTGATCGTGCCGTGGGCCGCGTCGCTGATCATGACGAGCACGCTCTTCGTGTGGATCTACGACTACTACTTCGGCGCCCTGAACCAGCTGCTGACGTCCCTGCACGTACTGCCGCAACCGGTGGACTGGCTGGGCGAGGACACCACCGTGATGGGCGCCATGATCGCGGTGGGGATCTTTGTCTCGCTCCCCTTCACCACCTACGTGCTGCTCGCCGGTCTCGCCGGCATCCCCGGCGAGGTCTACGAGGCCGCGCGGGTCGATGGCGCCTCCACGTGGGCCACCTACCGCCTGGTCACGCTGCCGCTGCTCCAGCCCGCGCTGCTGGTCGCGGTCGTGCTGAACGTCATCTACGTCTTCAACTCGTTTCCGATCGTGTGGACGCTGAACGATCGCAATCCGGGCTTCGGCCACGACACGATGATCACGTACATGTACAAGATCGCCTTCAAGAGCGCGCTGCGTGACGTCGGCCTGGCCGCCGCGCTCGGCGTCGTGAACGTCGCGCTGATTCTCGTCGCCGTCGTCGCGTATCTGAGGACGGTGCGCTGGGACGACGACGCGGCGGCGGCCGGGAGCGCGTGAGTGCGGCGTGCGATGCTGGCCGCGGCCGGATTCGCGCTGGCGTGCGGCGTGCTGTCGCCCTACGCCGTGATGCTGCTGACGGCGCTGAAGCCCGACGCCGAGCTACGGACTACGCCGCCACGCGTGCTGCCGGTCGCCTGGCATCCCGGCAACTTCCTCGACGTCCTCGGTGATCCGGCGTTCGCCGACTGGCTTCGCGTGTCGCTGGTGGTCGCCACGGCATCCACTGCCATCGTCGTCCTGGCGGCGGCCCCCGCCGCGTACTACACGGCGCGGCACCGCTTCCCCGGCCGCACGGCGTTCCTCTTCGTCGTGCTCGTCACGCAGATGTTCTCGCCGACGGCGCTCGTCGTCGGCCTCTACCGCGAGTTCTTCGAGCTCGATCTCATCAATACCTACGCCGCGCTCATCCTCACGAACGCGGCCTTCAACCTCGCGTTCGCCATCTGGATCCTGCGCGCGTTCTTCGCGTCGATCCCGCGGGAGATCGAGGAGGCGGCCGCTGTCGACGGCTGCGGCCGCCTGGGGGTCCTCATGCGCGTGATCCTGCCGCTGTCGCTGCCCGGGCTGGTGACCGCGGTGATCTTCGCCTTCATCGCCGCCTGGAACGAGTACATCGTGGCCCTGACGCTGATGACGGCGCCGGAGCGCAAGCCGCTGACCGTCGGCATCACGTCATACGTGACCGCGTACGTGCAGCACTGGAACCATCTCTTCGCGGCGTCCGTGCTGGCGATCGTCCCCGTCGTCGTCCTGTTCGCGCTGATCGAGCGGCAGCTGGTCGGCGGGCTCACCGCGGGCAGCGTCAAATAGCCGCGCGCTCGTCCTCGCTAGACCTCGAGGAAGCGCTGCTGGATCGTCGGGTCCTTGCGCAGCGCCTCGGGCGTGCCCTGGAACTGGATGCGGCCCTGATCCATCACGTACACGCGGCGTGAGAGGGCCAGCGCGACCTCGAGCGTCTGCTCGACGAGCAGGATCGTGGTCCCGCCCCGGTTGATCGCGGCCAGGATCTCCGTCAGGTTCTGCACGAGCATCGGCGCGAGCCCTTCCGTCGGCTCGTCGACCAGCATCACCGTCGGCCGCGCCACCAGCGCGCGCGCGATCGCGACCATCTGCTGCTCGCCGCCCGACAGGAATCGCCCGCGATGGTCGATGCGCTCGTGCAGCCGCGGGAAATGCCGAAATACCTCGTCGAGCCGCTCCGCGACGTCCGCCTCGCGGGCGCCGACACCGAGCATGCCCAGACGCAGGTTCTCGAGCACCGTCAGGTTCGGTAGCACCCGCCGCTCCTCGGGGATCCACGCGATCCCCCGCCGAACGATCTCGTGCGTCGGCCGCCGCGTCAGATCCTCCCCCCGCAGCCGCACACGCCCACGCGCCGGCCGCGCCACCCCCATCACCGACCGCAACGTCGTCGTCTTCCCCGCCCCATTCCGCCCAATAAGACTCACGACCTCGCCCTCGCCCACGGTCAGCGACACGCCCTGAAGAATGTGCGCCTCGCCGTAATACGTGTGCACGTCCTCGAGCTCGAGCAGCGCCATCAGCGAATCACCCCGAGATACGTCTGCTGCACGCGCTCGTTGGCGCGAATCTCCTCCGGCGTCCCCTCGGCGAGCACCTGCCCCTGGTGCAGCACCGTCACGCGGTCGGAGATCTTCATGACGACCTTCATCTTGTGCTCGACGAGGATCACCGTGCGTCCGGCCGTGAGCTCGCGGATGAGCCGCATCGTCTCGTCCGTTTCCTCGGGGCTCATGCCGGCGGTCGGCTCGTCGAGCAGCAACAGCTGCGGTTCGGACGCCAGCGCGATCGCGATCTCCAGATGGCGCTTCTCGCCGTGGGCGAGGTGCGCGGCCAGCTGCCCGGCCTTGGCGCCGAGCCCCACGGTGCGCAGCAGCGCGTGCGCGCGCTCGGCGACGTCGGTCAGCGCGTCGGCGCGCGACCAGAAGTTGAACGAGCGCGTCCATCCCTGCACCGCGACGCGCACGTTCTCGTGCACGCTCAGATGCGGGAAGACGTTGGTGATCTGGTAGGACTTGGTGATACCCAGGCGCGCCACGGCGTGCTGCGGCAGTCCGGTGATGTCGCGCTCGCCGAACCAGACGCGACCGGAGGTCGGCACGGTCTCGCCCGAGATGAGCCGGAAGAACGTCGTCTTGCCCGCGCCGTTGGGACCGATGATCGAGCGCAGCTCGCCGCGCCGGACGGTGACGTCGACGCGATCCACGGCGATGAGGCTGCCGAAGGCGCGCGTGAGCGCTTCGGTGCGCATCAGGGGCGCCTCGGGCATAGGCGCAAATAGCATGGCGTCTTCGAAGGTGTCAAGGCGCGGGGGCGGCGCGCCGCTGTGCTATCGTCCTCGCGAGATGGATTCGCTGCCGCTGCCACCGCTGTCCGCCGAGCAGACGGACCTCGTCGCGCGCATGCGCGAGCTGTCCCGCACGCGTTTCGCGCCGCGGGCCGCGCGCTACGACGCCGAGTCGTCGTTCCCGCACGAGAATTACCGCGACCTGCAGGCGGCGGGACTGCTGCCGCTGACGGTGCCGCGCGCGTACGGCGGCGTCGGCGCCGACCCGATCGCGTACGTGCACGCGCTGCGCGAGATGGCGCAGGGCTGCTCGGCCACCGCGCTCACCTTCAACATGCACAGCACGATCACGAGCTTCATCGACGCGCTCGGCACGGAGGCGCAGAAGCAGCGCTGGTTCGCCGAGGTCGTGGAGCACGGCCGCCTGATCGCCTCGATCACGAGCGAGCCCGAGCAGTCGTTCCGCGACAAGTTCGTGCTGAACACCGTGTTTCGCCGCGCCGACGGCGGCTGGCGCGTGGCCGGCGTCAAGCAGTTCTGCTCGATCGGCGACGCGGCGGACTACTACTTCGTCACCGGCGTGGTGGAGGGCACGAGCAGCGCGGCGGAGGGCGTGATCTCCGCGATGATTCCCCGCACGGACGCCGGCGTGAAAATCGAGGGCATCTGGAACGCGACCGGGATGCGCGGCACCATCAGCCACACGATCCGGTACGACTGCCTGGTGCCCGAGAGCGACGTCGTCGGCACGCCCGGCAGCCTGCTCACGATCGACCTCTCCGGCTTCGCGCTCGGCTACGCCGCCGTCTATCTCGGCATCGGCGAGGCCGCGTTCGACTACATGCTCGAGTACGCGAAGACGAAGACGCTGAAGCCGGCCACCGAGCCGATGTCTCACCATCCGCTCGTGCAGCGCACGGTGGCCCAGGTCGGAACCGCGCTGCGCGCGGCGCAATTGCTCGTGCACGAGGCGGCGCGCGTGCGGATGACCGGCGACAAGGCGGCCACCATGCTCGCCGTCAACCAGGCGAAGGCGTACGCGGCCGAGGTCGGACTGGATGCCACGACGCGCGCGCTGCAGATGGCCGGCGGTCGCGGCATCCTCAAGGAGCTGCCGCTCGAGCGCTGGCATCGCGACGCGCTCGCGGGCCCGGTGATGCCGCCGTCCAACGACCGTTGCCTGGAGACCGCCGGCAAGCTGCTGTGCGGGCTGCGCGCGGCCACGCTGGAGTTCCAGTGAGCACGCTCGACGCCGCCACGCGCGCCGTCCGGAGCGCCGCCCGCGACTGAGCGCCGCCGGGAACTTCGCGCGCCCATGGCGGTCTAACCGAATGCGCGAGGGCCTCGGCGCCGATCCGCCCGGTCTGCTCCCACGCCTGCGCGCCGGCGATCCGCGCGCATTCGAAGAGTTCGTGATCGCGTATCAGCATCGCGTGTTCGGCGTCGCGCTGCGCATGCTGGGCAACCGCGCGGAGGCCGAGGAGATCGCGCAGGAGGTGTTCTTGCGAGCCCATCGCGCCATCGCGGACTTTCGCGGCGAGGCGCGGCTGGGCACGTGGCTCTATGCGATCGCCTCGCGACTCTGCCTCAATCGCCTGGCCTCCCCGGACCGCCGACTGGCGCGCGGCGACGACGCGCTGATGGACGTGCCGGCCTCGACCCCCGATGCCGCCGCGGCGGCCGAGCGGGCGGAGCTCGACGCGGCGTTGCGCGCGGCCATCGCCGAGCTGCCGGACGACCGGCGCCTCGTATTGGTGTTGCGCGACGTCGAGGGGTTATCGTACGAGCAGATCGCCGAGGCCCTCGCCCTGGATCCCGGCACCGTGCGCTCGCGGCTGCACCGCGCACGGATGCAGCTGAAGGAGAAGCTGGAGCGCTTCGCATGACGTGCACCGAGACGCGCGACCTGTTTTCCGCGCTCGCCGACGACGCGCTCACCCCGGGCGAGCGCGCGGCGCTCGACGCGCACCTGGCCGGCTGCGCCGAGTGTCGTCGCGAGCTCGCCGGCTTGCTGCGCACGGTGAAGCTCGTCCGCGCCATGGATCCGGTGCACGCCCCGGCGGGATTCGTCGATCGCGTGCTCGCCGCCGCGCAGCCGGCGCCGTCGCACCGCCGGCTCGTGCGCCGCCTGATGCGGCCATGGCCGACGCTGCCGCTCGGCGCCGCGGCGCTGCTGCTGATCGGTGGCCTCGCGGTGCTGCTCTTCCGCGGCTCACCGGAGCAGCAGCGGGCCGCGCACGATCAGCTCGAAGCCGCGCGCGCGCCGTCGTCCGAGCGCAACGTCGCCGCACCGCAGAGCGTCGAGGCGCCGCCCGCGGCCGTCACCGCGGCGCCCAGGAGCGACACCGACCTGTCGAAGAACTACTCCGAGCCGCCGAAGAGCGAGAGCATGCGCGCGAAGACCGCCGCGCCGACGACGAAGACGGACGCGCCATCACCGAGAGCACGCGCTGAGCGCGCTCAGGCAACCGTTCCCAATGCGTCGCGCGATTCCGTGTCGTCCGCACGGGAGCAGGAAGCACAGCAGAGGCTCACGCCTCCGGCTGCCATGGAGCGCCGGGAGGCGAAGCGCGAGTTGGCCGATCGCGGTCAAGAAGCGCTCGCTCCCGCCGTCGGCGGCCGCTCCGCCGCGGCGCCATCCGCCGCCGAGCGACAGCCGCCGCCGGTCGGCGCCGCAACGCCCGCGCCGGCCATGGCAACCGCCAAGGCGCAAGCGATGCCGCAGAGCGCGCCGCTGTCGCGCACGGGCCCGATGACCGGCATTCCCGCCGCGCCGCCGGACGTCACCGCGCGGCTCCGCGTGGCCCACGTGAGCGGCGCCGAGCGCGCGTTGATCGAGCTCGCGGCGCGCGTCGGCGGACGACAGACCGGGCGTCGGATCGACGGCGGGCGTCTCGTCGTCGAGCTCGCCGTGCCCCGCGACACGTACGCGGAGTTCGTGCGCGAGGCCGCGGCGCTCGGCGCCGTGTCGATCGAGAGCCAGGCGACCGACCGACCCATGCTGGCCGTCGCCGTCACCGTCTCCAACTGACCGCCGCTGAGCGGTCCGTCGGGGCGGTCAGGGAACTTCTACCGTCCTGCCCTGTCTAACCCGCCAGTAGCAGACATTCGAACGGCGGGAGGCTGAGCATGAGACGGACGCTCGCGATCGTGCTGATGGTGGCGACGTCGCTCGCGACGGGCGCGGAGGCGGCGCAGGTCGCCGTCGGCCGCGACACGCAGACCGACGTGATGGTGACGATCTACAACGGCAACCTCGGGCTCGTGAAGGACGTGCGCGAGACGCGGCTGCCAACGGGGCTGCACGAGACGGAGTTCACCGACGTCGCCGCGCAGATCGATCCGACGACGGTGCATCTGAAGTCGCTGACGGATCCCGCCGGCCTGCGCATCCTCGAGCAGAATTACGAATACGATCTGCTCTCGAGCGAGAAGCTGCTGGAGAAGTACGTCGGTCGGCTCGTGCGGCTCTACAACACCGACGGCACGTATCTGGAGGCCAAACTCCTGTCCACCGCCGGCCCGGTGTTCGAGATCAACGGGCAGATCCACCTCGGCCACAACGGACGGCTGGTGCTGCCCTCGCTGCCGGAGAACCTCGTCAGCAAGCCGACGCTCGTGTGGCTGCTACGCAACGCGCGGTCGGGAGCGCAGCGCATCGAGGCGTCGTACCTCACCGGCGGCATCACGTGGAAGGCCGATTACGTGATGGTGCTCGATGCCACCGACACGAAGGCCGACCTCACGGGCTGGGTCACCATCGACAACCGCAGCGGCGCCACCTACGCCAAGGCCGCGCTCAAGCTCGTCGCGGGCGACGTCAACCGCGCGCCCGAGGGGCGCCGCGACCGGCGCGCGCTCGAGATGGCGGCGAAGGCGGCGTCGATGCAAGACGCGGCGCACGACTTCAAGTCCGAAGGCTTCTTCGAGTACCACCTCTACACGCTCGACGGCCGCACGACGCTCAAGGACAACCAGACCAAACAGCTCACGCTCATGTCGGCCGGCGACGTGCCGGTGGTCAAAGAGCTGATCTACTACGGCGCTCAGGACTATTACCGGACGTCCTACGGCATGCCGATGTCCAATCAAAAAGTCGGCGTCTACCTCGACATCAAGAACGCCACCGAGCACCGCCTCGGCGTGCCGCTGCCCAAGGGCAAGGTGCGCGTGTACAAGGCCGACGCCTCCGGCAGCCAGCAGTTCGTCGGCGAAGACTGGATCGATCACACGCCCAAGGACGAGCGCGTGAAGATCAAGATGGGCGAGGCGTTCGATCTGGTCGGCGAGCGCACGCAGAAGGACTTTCGCAAGATCGGCGTCAATCTCTACGAGGTCGAGTGGGAGATCTCGCTGCGCAATCACAAGACGACCGCCCAGACGGTGACGGTCATCGAGCCGGTGCCCGGCGACTGGCAGGTCCTCGCCGCCACGCACGCGTGGGAGAAGCCCGAGGCCCACACGCTGAAGTTCCAGATCCCCGTGGCGAAGGAGGGCGCCTCGAAGCTGGCGTACCGGGTCCGCGTGAAGTTCTAACCGAAGCGCGGGGCCGCGCTGGCAATCGGCCCGGTCACACGCTGGCCAGCGCCACCGAACGGGAGCGGGCCGATCCGAGCAACGACGCGGACTTATCGCGCGCGTGGATCTGGAGCCCGTCTTGCACGAGTGGTACGCGCCGACGACTGTTCGAGGGGGCGCATGACCGACGTCGCGATATCAGCAGAACAGCCTATGAATCGACCGGCCGGGGAGACGGTGCCCCCGGTCTCATTGCCGTCGGCGACGCCGGCGGCCGACACCGGACGGCGGCGGCGAGCGCTCCACCAGGAGCTCGCAGTGCGAGCCGGCGTCGCCCTGCTGATGCTGGGCTTCAACCAGATCCTCACCGTCGCGCCTTCGGTGAAGGGCTTCATCCGCGTGGCCGCCGTGCTCGGGCTCCTCGTGAACGTGCCCTACTACCTCGCCGCACGCTCGAACTGGCGCCGGCGACTGCAGGCCTGGGTCCGCATGATCATGGACGTCGGATTCATCACCGCCGGGCTCTATGCGGCGGGCGGTCTCGCCGCCTCGGCCTATCTCGCGGTCTACGCGATCGTCCCCGTGTACACGGGCATCGTGTTCTCGAGCGTGGCCTGCGTCGTCGTGACCGTGGTCGCGACGCTGGCGTTTCTGGCGATGGCGGGCGCGCAGACGCTCGGCCTGCTGCAGTTCATGAGCGCGCCGCGCGCCGACATGTGGGAGATGGCGATCTTCAACCTGCTCGTGCTCAACATCGTCGGCGTTCTCGCGGCGATGCTGGCCGATGCTTACCGTCGCAGCCGACACCACCTCGCCGCGGCGTATGGCGAGCTCGAGCGCGCCCACGAGCAGTCGCTGCGGATGCATGCGCAGATCCAGCAGGCCGGCCGCCGATACGCGGTCAGCGAGGTCGTGGCCGGCGTCACGCACGAGATGCGCAACGTGCTGCAGGGCGTGTTCGGCCATCTCTGGCTCCTGCGCCGCAAGCTCGCCGGTGCGCCGGCGGAGGTGGACGAGCACCTCGTGCAGGTCGAGACGGCGTGCGAGCACGTGATGCGGATCATCCGCACGACGCTCGACATGGCGCGACAGCCCGGCGACACCCCAGGCCCCCTGGCCGTCGACGAAGTGATCGCGCGCGCGACCGAGCTGAAGGCCTACGATCTGCGACGGGACGGGATCGACCTCACCGTCGACGTGCCGCCCGACCTGCCGCGCATCAGCGCCTCCGCGTTCCAGCTGCAACAGGTGCTGCTGAACCTGATCACCAACGCGCAGGACGAGCTGCGCGCGCGGGACGGACGCCGCGAGATCGTCGTCGCGGCCGCGCTCGATGCGCTCGGCTGCGCCATCGAGGTGCGCGACACGGGACCCGGCATTCCGCGGGCGATCCTGCCCCGCGTGTTCGAGCCGTTCTTCACGACAAAGGACAGCGCCGCCGGGCTCGGCCTCGCGATTTCCGCGGGCATCGTCGAGCGGTTCGGCGGCCGGATCACGGCCTTCAATCGCCGCGAGGGCGGCGCCGTGTTCCGCATCGTCCTGCCGGCCGCGTAGCGGCCTAGCGGCCGCGCTTCGCCAGGTACTCCGGGCCCACCAGGACTTCGCGCGGCTTGGCGCCGTCACCGGGGCCGAGGATGCGGTCTTGCTCCATCATGTCGATGAAGCGCGCGGCTTTGGGATAGCCGAGGCGCATACGGCGCTGCAGAAACGAGATCGAGCCCTGCCGCTGGCCGATGACGAGCTGTACGGCGTCCCAGTACAGGTCGTCGCGGTCCGCGGCGTCGCCACCCTCGCCGCTCCCCGGCTCGGTCGGCAGGACGATCTCCTCGTAGATGGCCGTGCCCTGCGTGCGCAGGAACTCGCAGATCGCCTTCACCTCGTCGTCGGAGACCCACGCGCCGTGCACGCGCACCTGCTTGTTGGCGCCGGGCGGGACGTAGATCATGTCGCCGCGGCCGAGCAGCTGCTCGGCGCCGTTGCCGTCGAGCACCGTGCGCGAGTCCACCTTGGACGCGACCTGGAAGGCGATCCGCGTCGGGAAATTTGCCTTGATCAGCCCGGTGACGACGTCGACCGATGGCCGTTGCGTCGCGATGATCAGGTGGATGCCGACCGCGCGCGCGATCTGGGCCAGTCGCACGAGCGACGTCTGTACCTCGCCGGCGGAGACCATCATGAGATCGGCGAGCTCGTCCACGACGACGACCCAGTACGGCAGCTTTTCTTCGGGGGACACCGCCCGGTTGTAGCCATCGATGTTCCGCACCTGCTTGGCCTGCAGCAGCTTGTAGCGCTCGTCCATCTTGCCGACGATCCAGCGCAGCCGGGCCGCCGCCTCCTTGGCGTCGGTGACGACCGGCGAGAGCAGGTGCGGAATACCCTCGTACACCGAGAGCTCGAGTCGCTTGGGATCGACCATGAGGAATCGCACGTCGGCCGGCGTCGCCTTGTAGAGGATCGAGCAGATCATCGCGTTGAGGCCGACCGACTTGCCCGAGCCGGTGGCGCCCGCGACGAGGAGATGCGGCATCGCGGTGAGGTCGGCGACAACGGGCATCCCGTTCACGTCCTTGCCCAGCGCCAGCGGCAGCCGGCCCTTGGACTCGGCAAACTCCGCGGACACGAAGATCTCGCGGAGGTAGACGGTGGCCCACTCGTCGTTGGGCACCTCCACCGCGACCGTGCCGCGGCCCGGGATCGGTCCGACGATCCGCACGCTCGCGGCCTTGAGGGCCAGCGCGAGATCGTCGGCGAGGTTGACGACCTGTGCGACCTTCACCCCGGCCGCCGGCTCGAACTCGTACGAGGTGATGATCGGCCCCGGGCTCACCTGCACGATGCGCCCGTCGACCTCGAAGTCGGCCAGCTTGCGTCGCAGGATCTCGGCGTTGTCCTGCAGCTCCTCGCGCGTCGCCTTGAGCTCGGCGCTCGACGGCGCCTGCAGCAGGCCGACGGCCGGCAGCTGGAAGGCCGCCGCGCCGCCGGTGCCGAAGTCGAACGTCTCCTGCCACGCGAGCCCCTTGTCCATCAGCGTGCTCTTCGCTCGGGCGGGCTCCACGATGGTCGGCAGCGGCAGCTCGACCGTGTCGGTGGACGCGTCCGCGATGAGCGGCGGCGGCGTGAGCGCCCTCGTTGTCGCCAGCGGCGCGAAGGCGCGGCGCTTGCGCAAGGTCGCCAGCCGCGCGGTCACCAGCCGCGTGAGCGCCGCGTACGACGTCTGCGTGACGAGCAGCGCGCCGACCGGGACCGCCGTGAGCAACAGCAGCCAGGCGCCCGCGTCGCCCACCGTCGCGTGCAGCACGACGGCGGCCGCCCACCCGGTGAAGCCGCCGGCCTGCAGCATGCCGCCGTGCGTGAGGCTCGTACTCGCGAGCGTGTCCGTCCCCTGCTGCAGCAGGCCGGTCGCCGCGAGCAGCAGCAAGAGCAAGCCGACGATCGGCACCCAGCCGCGCGCCGCGAGCGGGCGCACGAATGCGGCGACGCCCCAGAAGGCGGCGGCGAGCGGGAAGAGGAACGCGGCATAGCCGAATGCCCGGACGCAGGCCCACGCGACCCAGATGCCGACGGGACCGACGACGGAGGACTGATCGCCCGGTGGCAGCGTGGCGTCGAACACCGCGAGCGCGACGAGGAGAAACACGGCCGCGGTCATCGCCGCGATGCCCTGCACCTCGCGCACCCACCGGCGCGGCGGAGCCTTGCGGCGCGGGCGGCGGCGCGGCTCACGCGCCGTCTCGGGCGTCTTCGGCTCCGACTTCAGCTCCGCGGACAGAGTCGCAGGCATCAGACCTCCAGAATGATGGGCAGCACGATCGGCTTGCGCTGCACCCGTTGGTTGACGAGCTGGCGGACGGCGGTGCGCACGCGGGCGCCGATCGCGTCGCGATCCCACGGTTCGGCCGGATCGCGGGCCGTGAGCGCGGCGCGCACCGCCGATTTCATGTCCTCGAGCAGCGCTTCGTTCTCCCTCACGAGCCGACGTCGCCGATGCCCTTGCCGTCGACGAGCACGCGGCCCGTGGGATAGCCGGGGATGATGCGAGCGGTCGTCGGCGTCACCTCCACGGCCGTGCCGTCCTCGACGAGGAGGACGCGATCGGCGGCGAACCCCATGCCGGCGGCCAGCCGCGCGTGGCCGAGCAGGTGACGATACTCGCCGTGCACCGGCACGAAGTAGCGCGGCTGCGTGAGCTTGAGCATCAGCTTGAGATCTTCCTGGCTCGCGTGTCCCGAGACGTGCACGAACGCGTTGTCCTCGTAGAGCACCTCCGCGCCCAGCCGGTAGAGCGCGTTGATCACGCGGCCCACCGTGCGCTCGTTGCCGGGAATCACGCGGGCCGAGATCACGACCAGGTCGCCGCGCGCGATCTGCACGTACTTGTGCTCGCCGGCAGCCATGAGCGCGAGCGCGGAATTCGGCTCGCCCTGACTCCCCGTGGACAGGATCACCTGGCGCTCCGGCGCCAGCGCGACGAGCTCCTCGAGCGGCCGCAGCAGTCCCGCGGGCAGATGGAGGTAGCCGAGCTCCGCCGCGATCGCGACGTTGCGCTCCATCGAGCGGCCGAGCAGGGCGACGTGCCGGCCCCGCGCCGCGGCCAGCGTCAGCACCTGCTGGATGCGATGGATATGGGAGGCGAATGTGGCGAGGATGATCCGGCCCGTGGCGTGATCGAAGCGCTCGGCCAGCGCGGCGCCGACCTCGATCTCGGACTGCGTGTGACCCGGTCGATCGACGTTGGTGCTGTCCGAGCACAGCACGGCCACGCCCTCCTCGCCCAGCTCCGCGAAGCGTCGCGTGTCGGCGGGCTCGCCGTCGAGCGGGCTCGGATCGAGCTTGAAGTCGCCGGTGTGGACGATCGTCCCGGCGGCGGTGCGAATGGCGAGCCCCATTCCGTCGGCGATGGAGTGCGTCACGCGGATCGCCTCGATGGTGAAGGGGCCGAGCGTGAAGGGCTCGCGCGGCCGCATCGGCCGGAGATCCGCCGCCTCGGGCAGCGCGTGCTCGCGCAGCTTGTCGGCGACGAAGGCGCGCGTCAGTGGCGTCGCATACACGGGCAGGCGCGCCGACCTCAAGAGATAGGGCAGCGCGCCGATGTGGTCCTCGTGGCCGTGCGTGAGCACGACGCCGTGAAAGCGCTCGCGCTTGGCGAGCGCATACGAGAAATCCGGGATGACGTAATCGACGCCCGGCAGCTCGTCGTCGGGAAACATCAGCCCGCAGTCGACGGCGATGACGTCGTCACCGGACTCGATCAGCATCATGTTGAGGCCGATCTCGCCCAGCCCGCCGAGCGGAATCAACCGAACGGAGGGTTCCACCGAGGAACTCCTTTCACGACAGCCGGCTCATCGTAGCATCGGGCCTCCGCCGGCCCGAAGTTTCGCCGGCGGCATTCGGGAGGGACTAAAAGGGGGCAGTTTCCTCGAGGCGGCGCACGAGCTCGCGCGCGTGCGTCGTGAAGGCGCCGCGCTCGGCGCCGGCGATCGGCTCGCCCGGGATGAACTTCTCGCCGAGCGGATTGACGAAGTGGCCGTTCTTCGAGACACGATAGTCCAGATGTGGACCCGTCGCCAGCCCGGTGGCCCCGACGTAGCCGATCACCTGCCGCTGCGTGACGCGACCGCCGGGACGGACGCCGGCGGCGAGGCGCGAGAGATGGTTGTACATCGTCTCGTAGCCCGAGCGATGCCTGAGCGTCACCGAGATGCCGTTGCCGCCCGACCAGCCGGCGGCCCCGACGCGGCCGTCCGCGACCGCGCGAACGGGCGTGCCCGTGGGCGCGCCGTAGTCGATCGCAAGGTGCGGACGCACGCCGCCGAGGATCGGATGCGGCCGCGCCCACGTGAACCCCGAGGTGATGCGCGTGAACTCGAGCGGCGACTTCAGGAAGCTCTTGCGCAGCGAGCGGCCCTGCAGATCATAGAACGTGAGCCGTCCGTCGCCGGCACGCTCGAAGCCGACGCCGCTGAGCACACGGCCGTCGCTGACGTACTGCGCCACGAGGATGCGCCCGTAGTCGACGAACGTGTCGTTGGCGAAGCGCTTCTCGACGAGCAGCCGGAAGCGATCGCCCGCGCGCGTGTCCGCCGTGAAGTCGAAGTCGGACTCGAAGATCGCCGCCAGCTCCACCGCGAGCTGCGCCGCCCCACCCGCGTCTTCCACCGCCTCGAAGAGCGAGCGGGTCACCTCGCCCGCCACGACGTCCACCCGCACGTCACGCCGCGTCTCCGCGCGCCGCACCTCCCAGCCGCCGTCGGTGGCGACCACCACGTAGCCGAGCCACGGGCTCGGCTCGTAGCGCAGCGCCACCGGCCGTCCGTCGAGCGTCGAGGTGACTTCGAGCTTCTGGCGCGGCGAGAGCTTCTTGAGATTCGCGCCGCTGGCCGCGAGCGCGGCGGCGATCCCGGCGCTCGCCTCGCGTTCGATCCCTTGCCGCGTGAGCGCGCGAACGAGCGTGTCGCCGCGGCGGACGTCGACCGCGGTGACGCGGGTAATGGGCGCGGATGGCGTGGGCGGCTCGGCGACGACGGCCGGCAAGGGCGGAGGCGCGAGGGACTGCGGCGCGCGTGAGAGCCAGCCGCCGCGATAGAGAACTGCGCCGACGCTCAGCTCGACAGCCAGCAGCGCCAGCAGCACGTTGCGACGTCGCATCGCTTCCTACTATAACCGGCGAGCGACCTCGGCAAACTCCTGAATGTTCAAGGTTTCAGCCCGCCGCCCCGGATCGACCCCTGCGCCGGCCGCGGCCTCCCGAACCGTTGCCACGGCGACACCGAGCCCGGATGCGAGCGCATTCGCAAGCGTTTTGCGGCGCTGGGCGAAGGCGGCGCGAACCACGGCCTCGAAGCGCCGCTCGTCCGCGAGGTCCACGCGCGGCGCGGGCAGCGGCGCCAGGCGCAGCACGGCGGACTCGACCTTCGGCGGCGGCCGGAACGCGCCCGGCGGCACGCGCATCGCCAGCTCCACACGCCAGTTCAGCTGCACGTAGATCGAGAGGCTGCCGTACGTCTTGCCGCCCGGTGCCGCCGCCACGCGCTCGGCGACCTCGCGCTGGAGCATGAGGGCCATCGCATCGATCACCCGCGGGGCACGCACCAGCGCGGTGAGGATGGCCGTGCCGACGCTGTACGGCAGGTTGCCGACCACGAGCGTCCGGCCGCCGGCGGGCCGCGCGAGCGACGGCCAATCCCACGTCCGCGCGTCGGCCTCGTGCACGTCGATCGCGGGGAACGCCGCGCGCAGGCGCTCGATCAGCGTGCGATCCACCTCGAGCGCGAGCGTGCGTCCGGCGCGCCGGGCCAGCTCGCCGGTCAAGGCGCCCTGGCCGGGTCCGATCTCGACGACCAGATCCGCCGGCGTCGGCGCCACGAGGTCGACGATCGCGCGCGCGATCCCGGAATCGCGCAGGAAGTGCTGGCCGAGCGCGCGGCGTTTGAACGGAGCAGGCGCTGGCGATGGACGGTCCCGCGGGACCGTATCCCTCCTCACACCGACTGCGCGGATCGGCGCGCGGCGAGATCCGCGAGCAGCGCCGCGTGCACCTCGCGCGTGCGCGCCTGCGTCGCCGCACGATCGCCGCTGTTGTCGATCACGTAGTCGGCGAGCTTGACCTTCTCGGCGAGCGGCATCTGGCTGGCGATGCGGCGCTCGCCGTCGGCGGCGTCGGCGTCGCGCGCGACCAGGCGCGCCCGTTGCGTGGCCTCGTCGGTGACGACGACGACGAGCCGGTCCATGTGCTTGTAGCCGCCGGACTCGATCATCACCGGGGCGTCGAAGATCACGAGGCCGTCGAACCCCTCGCGCGCCAGCGCCTCGAGACGGGCGTCGAAGCGCGCGCGAATCGCCGGGTGCAAGATGCCCTCGAGGCGTCGGCGTCGGCCGGGATCGGCGAACACGATGGCCGCGAGCTTCTTGCGATCGAGCGTCCCGTCGGGCGCGAGCACGTCGCCGAACTCGCGGACGACCGCGGCCAGCGCCGGCTCGGCCGGCTCGACGACCTCGCGCGCCAGCTGATCGGCGTCGATCACGAGACCGCCGAGTCGCCGGAACGTGTCCGAGACGGTGCTCTTGCCGGTCGCGATGCCGCCGGTGAGGCCGACGAGCAGAAAGCGCCGCGTGGGAGGCGTCACACCTGCGACCAGTCGTCGCCCGACTTCACGTCGACCACGACCGGCGCGTCGAGCGGCAGCGCCGCCTCCATGATGTCCCGCGCGAGCGCCTCGACCACCGGCACCTCCGCGGGCGGCGTTCATGGCCATGCGCTCGGCGGCGTTGCGGGCGACCGGGTTGCCCGAGCGCAGGTCCGGCAGGTAACGGCGTCGGCCGAGCAGCGTCTGCACCCAGCCGCGATCGCGGCCCTCCTGCAGCGTGCGGTCGATGAAGGCACGCACGCGCGGATGGGTCGCGAAGTACGCGCTGATGTAGCGCTGCGCCTCCTTCTGGTCGATCTTGGTCGCCTGGGACAAGCCGAACGCGGACACCCCGTAGAGGATCGCGTAGTTGGCGCTCTTGGCGATCGTGCGCTGCAGCGAGGAGACCTCGCGCGGGTCGATCTTGAACACCTCCGAGGCGGTGCGCGTGTGGATGTCCTCGCCGCGCCGGAACGACTCGATGATGGCCGGCTCCGCCGACATGTGGGCGAGGATGCGCAGCTCGATCTGCGAGTAGTCGGCCGCGACGAACTTCCAGCCCTCCGCGGGAATGAAGGCGGCACGGATCCGCCGGCCGAGCTCCGTGCGGATCGGAATGTTCATGAGGTTGGGATCCTGCGACGACAGCCGACCGGTCGAGGCCACCAGCTGGTTGAAGGTCGTGTGGATGCGTCCGGTCTCGGGATTCACCAGCACCGGCAGGGCATCCGCGTACGTGCCCTTGAGCTTGGCCAGGCTGCGGTGCTCGAGGATCTTGGCGGGCAGCGCGTGGCCCAGCGCCAGCTCGGTCAGCACGTCGGCGTCGGTCGAGGGCCCGGTCTTCGCGCGGCGCAAGATCGGCAGCTTCAGCTTCTCGAACAAAATGTGGCTGAGCTGCTTGGGCGAGGCGATCGTGAACTCCTCGCCGGCCAGCGCGTAGATCTCGCGCGTGAGGTTGTCGAGATTGCGCTCGAGCTCCTTGGCGAACGCCTCGAGCCGCCCGGGGTCGACGCGGATACCGATGCGCTCCATCTCGGCCAGCACCGGCACGAGCGGCCGCTCGATCTCCTCGTAGATGCGCGTGAGCCCGCGCTCGGCGAGGTCCTTCCGCGCGTGCTCCCAGAAGCGGTGCAGCCAGCGCGCGCGATCGCCGACGGCGCGCGGCAGATCGCCCGCAGCGACGCTGGTGAGCGCCGCCGGGCATTCGCCGAAGACCTCCATGCAGACTTCGTCCAGGCGATAGGTCGCGCGCGCGGGGTTCAGCAGATAGGCGGCGACCGCGGTGTCGTCGACCGTCGGTGGCGGGACGCCCGCGTCCATCCACGCTGCGAGGAGCGGCTTGGCGTCGTGCGCGATCAGCGGGCGGCCGCCGAGCACCGGCGCGCCCGCCGGAAACGCCGCCGCAAACGCCTCCGCTCCCAGCGGCACGCCGGCGGCGCCCACGTCGGGATGGAAGACGCCGAGCGCGTCGATACGCGGCACGGGCGGTCGCGCCTCGCCGGCCCAGTCGAGCGTGACGGCGGCGTCGGCGGGCACGCGCGCGGCCCACGCGCCGAGCGCCGCGGGCTCGGCGAGGATCTCGACGGGGCCCGCATCGGCGGCCGGCGCGGGCGCAGGCAGCTCCTTCACCAGGCGCGTGAACTCCATCTCCATCCACAGCGCGCGCAGTCGCGTCCAGTCGGGCTCGCCGCGCCGGAACCGCTCGAGGTCGAAGTCGAGCGGCACGTGCCGGTTCACCAGGGCCAGCTCGCGCGAGAGCAGCGCCTGTTTGCGGCCGAGCGCGAGCGTCTCGCGCAGCTTGCCGGCGATGAGCGTGAGATTGTCGTAGAGCTTGTCGACGGAACCGTACTGCGCGATCAGCTTCACCGCGGTCTTCTCGCCGATGCCCTTGACGCCGGGGATGTTGTCGATGGAGTCGCCCATGAGCGCCATGACCTCCGGAATCTGCTCGGGCCCCACACCCCAACGCTCGCGCACCTTCGCCTCGTCGTAGACGATCTTCTCGCCGGTCCGCCCGAGCACCGACAGCACCCGCACGCGCGGCCCCACCAGCTGCAGCAGGTCCTTGTCGCCGGTGACGATGACGATGTCGAGGTCGGGAATCTGCAGCGCGTGCTCCACGATGGTGGCCAGCGTGTCGTCGGCCTCGTAGCCGGACACCTCGAGCACCGGCGTGCGCAACGCATCGAACAGGCGGCGCACGTACGGCAGCTGGCGCGCGAGGTCGTCGGGCATCGCGGTGCGCGTGGCCTTGTAGTCGGCGAACAGGCTGTCGCGAAAGGTCGGACCCGGCGGATCGAGGGCGATGCCGAGGTAGTCGGGTTGTTCCTCGCGGATGAGCTTCCAGAGCATCGTCGAGAGGATCAGCACCGCGTGGCTCGGCACGCCCCTGGAGGTCGAGAGATAGCCGATCGCGTGGTAGGCGCGGAAGATGTGCGAGTGGCCGTCGACCACGTAGAGCGCCGGTCGCTTGCTCACGCGAAGACCTCGGTATACGCCGCGCGCACCGCATCGGTCACCTCGCGGTAGGCGGCGAGGAACGCGTCTCGCGACGCGAAGCCCAGCGCGGCGGCGACGCGCGCGGGCATCGGCCCGGCGAGCTCGAGTGTGTCGGTGGGCCGCGCGCCGAGCAGCCGCAGCGCGGTGGACACGCGGCGCAGGAAGCGGTGGCGCGCGGCCAGCGCGTCGGCTTCGGGCAGCACCCCGAGACGCCCGAGCGCGGCCAGCGCGGCCGTCGTGGACGGCGTACGCACGTCGGGATGCGTGGCGCCGTGAACGAGCTGCAGCGCCTGCACCAGGAACTCGACGTCGACGAGGCCACCACGGCCGAGCTTCACGTGCCACCGCCCCCGCGTCTCCTTGCCCAGCTCGACCTCCATGCGCCGGCGCACGTCGCGGATCTCCTTGAGCGCTCCCGCCGGCAGCGGAGCGCCGTAGACGAGACGACGGAGCGTGGCGCGTACGCGTCGCGCCAGGGCCCGATCGCCCAGGAGCAGCCGCGCGCGTGTGAGGCTCTGCCGCTCCCAGAGGTCTCCGTGCTCCTCATAGTACCGTTCGAGCGCGTCGACGCCCGCCGCGAAGCCGCTGCCCTTGCTCCCGGGTCGCAGCCGCAGGTCCACGGCAAACGCGATACCCGCCGCCGTGATGTCGCCGAGCGCGCTGGCCAGGCGCTCGACGGCGCCGCTGTAGAAGGTGTGCGCGTCGACACGCTCGGGACCGTCGGTCTCGCCGTCGCTCGTCTCGGCGTCGGCGCGCCCGAACGTGACGAAGAGGTCGAGGTCCGAGCCGGTCGTCAGCTCGCGTCCCCCGAGCTTGCCGACACCGACGACGACGGCGGGGATGAACCGCCCGCGCACGTCGCGCGGCACGCCGCAGCGCTCGACCTGGGCGCCCAGCGCGATCAGCCAGCCGGCGTCCAGCGTGGCCTCGGCCAGCGCGGTCATCTCATGTCCATATGCCTCGATCGTCGTGACGCCGAGCAGGTAACGCCA
>QHSO01000085.1 GCA_003220475.1 Candidatus Rokuibacteriota bacterium
AGCGACCTCGGGGCGGCGACGTCGTTGACGCAGTTCTTGCGCACGATCGGCGGCGCCGTGGGACTCTCGGTGATGGGAGCGGTCATGGTGCGGCGACTGGCGAGCGGCCTGTCGATGGCCGAGGCGCTGCACGGCGTCTTCGTCGTCGGGCTGGCGGTGAGCGCGCTGGCGCTCGCATCGGCGTTTCTCGTGCCGCCGGGACGCGCGCACGAGCTGGCCCGTCCGGACATGCGCGAGGAGCCGACCCGGGCCGGAGGATAGGAGGCGATATGGCAGGCGACGTTCCGCTACTCGATCGGCTCGCCCGGCTCGCGCCCGTGCCGGCGGCGTCGGCGGCCTCGCTCGTCGAGCGGCTCGCCGAACCCAACGCCGATCCCATCATCGGCCCGCTCTTCGGCACCGACGAGGATGGGGATACCGTCGTCAATCCGCTGGTGCCCGCCGTGCTCCAGGCGCTCGCGCAGAAGGAAGGGCTCACGTGCTACGCGGCGCTGCTCGAGGGGCTGACGGGCATCTGGAACGCCTCCGTGCGCGCCGCCGTCGTCGAGCGCCTGCGCGCGGCCGGGCTGCCGCAGGACGACATGCTGCTGCGCCTGCAGAAGCTCTCGCCGACGCTGGGCTTCGCCGCCGAAAACCGCGAATGGGCGCGCGAGTGGCTGGCGGATCCGTTCACGCAGGATGCCCTGCTGGTCCAGCAGTGCGTCGTGCGGCTGCTCTTCGCGCTGCGCGCGATGGCCGACGCGCGGGGCGACGAGCTCACCAAGACGTAGCCAGAGCGCCGAAGGGTAGGAGGGACTCGCATGCACGTGCACGAGCGGAACGCGGAGAAGAAACGGCTGAACGGCCTCATGCTGAAATCGCCGATGAAGGTCTATCGCGCCTTCGGCGACATCGGCAAGGAGGTGTTCGCCGACGGCGCGCTGTCCAAGAAGCACAAGGAGCTGACCGCCCTCGCGGTGGCCGTCTCGCAGAACTGTTTCGACTGAATCGAGCACCGCGTCGAGGAGGTCCTCGACCAGGGCGCCACAGACGCCGAGATCGCGGAGACGCTCGACATCGGTGTGCTGATGGGGGGCACGCTCGCCGTGAAATCCATTCGCCACGCGTTCTCGGTGCTGGAACAATTGAAGGCAGGGAGGAAGTAACCATGGCCACGGGTCTCGACAAGTATCGCGACATCTTCGACAAGAAGGCCTTCTGTCACATCGCGACCGTGGGCCGCGACGGGCGGCCGCAGGTCACGCCCGTGTGGTGCGACTTCGACGGCACACACGTGCGCATCAACACCGCGCGCGGCCGCGTCAAGGATCGCAACCTCAAGACCAACCCGAACGTCGCGCTGTCGGTGCAGGATCCCGACAATCTCTACCGCTACGTGCAGGTGCGTGGTCGCGTCGCCGAGATGACCGAGCAAGGCGCCGACGCCCACATCGACGCTCTCGCCAAGAAGTACCTGGGCAAGGACAAGTATCCGAATCGCCGGCCGGGCGAGGTGCGCGTGATCGTCAAGATCCGCCCCGAGTCGGTGCAGGCGATGGGGTAAGCCGCCCGCGTGATCGCGGTCGAATCGATCGCCAAGTCGTTCGGCGGGCAGGTCCTCTTCCGCGATCTCTCGTGGCGTATCGCAACGCGGGAGAGGATCGGTCTCGTCGGTCCCAACGGCGCGGGCAAGACGACGCTCTGCCGCATCCTCGCCGGTCTCGACGAGCCCGACGCGGGCCGCGTGAGCCGCCCGCGCGCGACGACCGTCGGCTATCTTGCGCAGGAGGCCGCCGCCACCGCCGAAGGCTCGGTGCTGGCCGAGGCCCTGGCCGGATTTGCCGACGTGTGGGCGCTCGAGCGCGACATGGAAGACGTCGCGGCGGCCCTGGCCGCCGCGCCGACCGACGCGCTCACCGCGCGTTACGGCGATCTTCAGCATCGTTTCGAGGCGCTCGGTGGTTACCGGCTAGAGAGCGAGGCGCGCGCGATCCTCAGCGGTCTCGGGTTCCGCGTCGACGAGCTCACCCGACCGCTCGCGGAGTTCTCGGGCGGCTGGCGGATGCGCGCGGCGCTGGCGCGGCTGCTGCTGCTGGCGCCGTCCCTCCTGCTGCTGGACGAGCCGACGAACCATCTCGATCTGGAATCGCTCGCCTGGCTCGAGAAATTTCTGACCGGCTACGCCGGCACCGTCGTCGTCGTCTCCCACGATCGCTACTTTCTCAATCGTATGGTGACGTCGATCGCCGAGCTCTCCGCCGGCGGGCTCACCGTGTACCAGGGCGACTACGACGACTACCTCGTCGAGCGGGAGGCGCGCCATGCGCTGCTGGAGGCGCAGGCTCGCAACCAGGCCAAGCGCATCGAGGAAATCGAGCGCTTCATCGAGCGCTTTCGCTACCAGGCGACCAAGGCGCGGCAGGTGCAGAGCCGCATCAAGATGCTCGCCCGCGTCGAGCGTATCGAGCTGCCGAGCGCCGCGCGACGGATCCATTTCAAGTTTCCCGAGCCACCGCGGACGGGCCGGCGCGTGGCGACGCTGGCCGGGGTGCACAAAGCCTACGGCGACAATGTCGTGTATGCCGGCATCGACGTCGCGGTCGAGCGGGGCCAGCGCGTGGCCCTCGTCGGCGAGAACGGCGCCGGCAAGTCGACGCTGCTGAAGCTTCTCGCCGGGATCCTGCCGTTCGAGCGCGGCGAGCGCACCCTCGGCGCGCACGTCGCGGTCCATTACTACGCGCAGCACCAGCTCGACGCGTTGACGCCGTCGAACACGGTGCTGGAGGAGCTGATCGCGACCGCGCCGGGCCTTCCGCACACGCGGTTGCGCGCGATCCTCGGGGCCTTCCTGTTTTCGGGCGACGCCGTCGACAAGAAGGTGGCCGTGCTTTCGGGTGGCGAGAAGGCGCGCCTCGCCCTCGGGAAGATGCTCGTGCGACCGGCGGCGCTGCTGTGCCTCGATGAGCCGACGAACCATCTCGATCTCGCCTCGCGCGAGGTCCTGGAGGACGCGCTCGGCGCGTTCCCCGGCACGATCGTCTTCATCTCCCACGATCGCTACTTCATCAATCGCATCGCCACCGAAGTCACGCACGTGCATCAGGGCCGCCTGACACACTATCTGGGCGGCTACGACGATTACCTCGTGGCCGTCGAGCGTGCGGCGGCGGGATTGCCGGCCATCGATGCGCCCGCGCCGCGGCCCGCGGTCCGCGACACCGACGCTCGCGAGCCGCGGCGCGAGCGTGAGGCCGGGGCCGCGGCGATTGCGCGACCGCCCGCGCGTCCCGCCGCGCCGCGGACGGTGACCACGGCGGGCGCGCCGGCCGGTTCCGCGCCGGCGCCCGTCGCGAGGATCGTGCGACGAACGCCGACCGCCGAGATGCGGGCGCTGAAAGCGCGCGTCGAGGAGATCGAGCGCCGGATCGACGGTCTCGAGCGCCGGATCGAGGAGATCGGGCGCTCGCTCAGCGACCCGCGCCTCTATGCCAACGGCGACCGTGTACGCGCCATCACGCTCGAGCGCAACGAGGCCGTGCAGGAGCTGTCCGGCCTGATGCGCGAGTGGGAACAGCTCTCCACGGCGCTGAGCGCGCATGACTGAGTACTACGCGCCCGTCGATCCCGACGAGCTGCGGCGGCAGCGCGCCAAGGCACGCGAGCTGCGCGCCAGCCAGTGGTGGAAGCGGCGGATCGCGGACGGTGTCTGTTACTACTGCCACCGCCGCGTCGGCGCCAAGACGCTCACGATGGACCACCTCGTGCCGCTCGGCCGCGGTGGCAGCTCCGTGCGCGGAAACGTCGTCGCCGCGTGCAAGGACTGCAACACGCGCAAGAAGTCACTCCTCCCTATCGAGTGGCAGGAATACCTCGACCGTCTCACGCGCGATCCGGATTAAGCCGTGAGCGCGGAGGTGCAGTGCGGACAGCGGACGGCGCGGAGGGGAATCGCCATCGCGCATTGCGAGCATTCCTTCGTCGACGGCGATGGCGGCGCGGGGGTGGCGCGCAGCCGGTCGATCTGCCGCACGAGCAGGAACACGGCGAACGCGACGATCACGAAATTGATGATCGTGTTGATGAAGATGCCGTAGTTCAGCGTGGGCGCTCCGGCCGCCTTCGCGGCCGCCAGCGAGGGATAGCTGCCGCCCGACAGGGTGACGAACAGATCCTCGAAGTTGACGCCTCCCAGCGCCAGGCCGATCGGCGGCATGAGGAGGTCCTTCACGAACGACGTCACGATCGTACCGAAGGCCGCGCCGATCACCACGGCCACCGCCAGGTCGACCACGTTGCCGCGCATGAGAAACGCCCGGAAGTCCTTGAGCATCGCGCTGCCTCCTCTCGGCGTCGGAGGATCGTCACCCGTACCGATCGTAGGCGGCAGTATAGCCGCAGCGACGTCGCGGCGCAGGGTGAGCGGTCTCGGCCGCTCACCCCTCCGTCGCCTCTGCGCCGGTCTACGTCACGGCTTCGACGGCGCACCCGGTCCTACGTCGACGAAGCCGGTGATGGACTCGAAACGACCGTCCTTGGCGATGATGCCGAAGTCCGTGCCCACGAAGTGCATCGGCGCATCGTCGGTTCCGCCCGCTTCCCACGTGAAGCGGACGCGGTCGTTGTGGGCGTCCACCGCACTCGAGAGGCGAAAGCGGTACGTGGGAAAGCGCTCCTGCACGGCGTGGATCATCGCGTCGATGCCGTCGTGCCTTTCGCCGCGGCGATGCGGATCGACGTAGTAGCCCTGGTCCACCCACGTGTCCGCGATCAGCGCCCGACGGCGTCCCGGGTTCCGCTCGTTCCAGGCGGCGAGATAGCGATCGACCGTTTCGGCGATTCTGCTTTCGGCAACCGTGCTCATGTCCGTGCTCCTTTCGTTCGGGAGATGCACTGCCGCTCGGATGATCCCGCGCGGATTCGCCACCGTCGATTACGTCCGAGGTAGTTTGCCGTCGCGCGCGGCGTGTGCGTGTCTTGGTCGCCGGCGGCCCGCCACCGTGTGATCGACGTATGCGCTTGCTCTTGGGTTGGCTGGGAGGATTTCGAGTGGGCGTCGCCCTTGGTCGCCGTGCTCCTCGTCTACCTGTCGACGACTATCGTTCCCGCCGGCCACGTCGGTGTGCAGGACTTCTTCGGCAGCGTCTCGGATCGGATCCTCGTCCCCGGCATCAACGTCAGCCTCGACGTCTCGCTGCTGTTCCGGCTCCAGCCCGAGGCCGCCACGTACGCGCCGCCCTCGCGCCGCGCGGAATCGAGGCCGAGCAGGTCCTGCTCCGGACGATCACGCTGCCTCCGCTGCTCACGGCCGCCATCCAGGAAAAGCTGCAGGCCGAGCAACAAGCCCAGCGCATGCGGTTCGTGCTCGACCGAGAGCGGCAGGAAGCGGAACGCAAGCGCGTGGAGGCCCAGGGCATCGCCGACTTCCAGGTGATCGTCGCGTCGCCCACGAGCTGCCCAAGAGCCCCAACACGAAGATCGTCGTGCTCGGCGACAAAAGCGGTCTGCCGATCATCCTCAGCGACAAGTAGCGCGTTTCCTTTCGTACGCGTGCGCAACATTGCACATTGACGGCTCGCGCCTGGCGCCGTGCAATGGCCGCGCTCGAAATTGCTCGAGCACGCAGTGCACGCTCAACGCGGGAGGACACGCATGGTACGACGCATCGTCACCTTCACGCTCATGGCCGCGCTCGCCGCCACCCCGGCGCCCGGTGTCGTTGTCAGCGAATCGTTCGCGGCCAGCGCCACCGCCGGCGACAAACACGACAAGGTCAACATCAACACCGCCACGGCCAAAGAGCTGCAGGCGCTCGACGGGGTCGGTCACACGGTGGCCGAGCGGATCGTGCACTATCGCGAGGAGCACGGACCGTTCAAACGCGCGGAAGATCTGCGCAAGGTCGAGGGGATCGGCGCCGCTCTCTGGGAGCGCGACCGCGAGCGCATCGTCGTGCAATGACCAAATGAATTTTGCGTTTGGAGCGGGAAAAAGGCGGAGGTACGATGAAGGCAATTCGGCCGGAGCGACAACAGCGCTCCTTCAGCGTCCCCGCCGACAATTCCGCCGGCGGCTGACGTGGCCGGGCCCCGGGCCGGGAGTCGGCATCTGGTTCTGGGTAGGTGGGAACTGGGCCCGCGTGGCGGCCTTGCCGAGAATAGGAGGTGATCCAGCCGATGTGTTCTCCTACGGTGCTCTGTGAGGTGGTTGCCTCCTAGGCAGGGTCCACGCTAGCTGCAGGTGGCGCGCCTGGGAGTCCAGGCACCACCGGCCCCGACGATCCCGCCTCACCAGCGGGGCGGCGCGACGCGCGGGTGAATGCATCACGCGCCGCAGCCATCGTCGGGGCTTTTCATTTTTAGACGCGCGCCGGTTGACTATGCTCGTCGCAGCATAGTACCGTCCAACCGTTTGACGGACGGGGCGGTATCGCCCACAATCACCGCACCTTCAGCGATCGGAGAAATTCGCGTGCGTCGATTCGATCTCGTCACTCCTGTCAGCATCGATGATTGTCTGGGCGCCTTGAAGGGTCGCGGCCCCGAGGTGAAGGTTCTTGCCGGCGGCACCGATCTCATCGCCCAGCTCAAAGTCGGCATGCTCAAGGTCGCGGTCGTCGTCGATCTGTCCGGCGTGGCCGACCTGCGCGTGCTCGAGGGCGACGCTCAGCGCGGCTTCCGCATCGGGGCCGCCGTCACCGCGCGCACACTGGAGCGCGACGCGACGCTCCGAGCCGCGTTGCCCTCGCTGTCGGAAAGTGGTGCGCTCGTGGGCTCGATCCAGATCCGCAACCTCGCGACGCTCGGCGGCAATGTCTGCAACGCGGCGCCATCGGCGGACATGGCGCCGCCGCTGGTGGCGCTCGACGCCGAGGCGGTCATCGCCGGATCAGGCGGGCGGCGACGCGTGCCCATGGCGTCGTTCTTCAAGGGCGTGCGTCAGACGGTGCTGGCGCCCGACGAGCTGCTCATCGAGTTCGCCGTGCCTGCAACCGGACCGCGGAGCGGCGGCGCGTACCTGCGGCACACGCCGCGCCGGGAGCTCGATATCGCGGTGGTCGGCGTCGCGTCGCAGGTCTCGCTGGTGGACGGCGTCTGTCGCAAGGCACGCATCGCGCTGGCCGCGGTGGCGCCCGTGCCCGTGCGCGCGACGGCGGCCGAGCAGGCGCTCGAGGGCCAGCCGCTCACGCCGCAGGCGATCGCGCGCGCCGCGGACCTCGCCGTGGACGCGGCGCGACCGATCAGCGATCAGCGCGGCTCGGCGGAGTTCCGCCGTCACCTCGTGCGCGTGCTCACGCGCCGCACGCTCACCCTCGCGCTCGCGCGCGCGACGGCGTAACGGAGGTCGCGTCGTGGCCAAGCAGTTCCTGAGCTTCACCGTGAATGGCGAGCCCGTCGAGGTGCTGGTGCAGCCGTACGTCACGCTGCTCGACGCGCTCCGTGAAGATCTGGGCCTCACCGGCCCGAAGGAAGGCTGCGGCACCGGCGACTGCGGCGCGTGCTCCATCCATCTGGATGGCCAGCTCGTGGCGAGCTGTCTCGTCCTTGCGATGCAGGCACGCGGACGGTCCGTGACGACGATCGAGGGGCTGGCGCGTGGCGGCACGCTCACGCCACTCCAAGATGCATTCGTCCGGCGGGGCGTGGCGCAGTGTGGGTTCTGCATCCCCGGAGTGCTGATGGCGGCCGCGGCGCTGCTCGCCGAGAATGCGCGCCCCAGCGAAGACGACATCCGCTACGCGATCGCGGGCAACCTCTGCCGGTGCACCGGCTACACCAAGATGATCGAGGCGATCTCCGAGGCGGCGGGCATGGCCCCGCGCACCGCCGCCGGCGTGAAAGGATGAGCGCATGGCGACGGTGATGAAGACGACGCGCGACGTCAAGGGAGTCGGGCTGTCGATTCCGCGCCCCGATGGGCCGGAGAAGGTCACAGGCAAGGTGCAGTACGTCGCCGACATCCAGCCGAAAGGCCTGCTTCACGCCAAGCTGCTGCGAAGCCCGCACGCCCACGCGCGCATCACGCGCATCGACACGAGCCGCGCCAAGGCCCTGGCCGGGGTGCGCGCGGTTCTCACCGCCGCCGACATGCCGTATCTGAAGAAAAAAGCGCCGACGCGCGCGCATGCCGTGCTGGCCATCGACCGCGTCGTGTTCGCGGGCCAGCCCGTCGCCGCGGTCGCCGCCGACGAAGTCGCAATCGCCGAGGAAGCCCTCGACCTCATCGATGTGGAGTACGAAGTCCTGCCGGCCGCCGTCGATCCGCTCGAGGCGATGAAGCCCGGAGCGCCGCCCGTGGCCGAGGCGGGCACGGAGGCGGACACGAGCGAGGCCCAGGCTCACGGCAGCGTCTCGGGTGTGGCTGCCGTCGCGAAGCCCGCGAAGGCCGTGAACATCTCGCAGCAGGCCAAGCTCGCGCGCGGCGACGTCGCCAAGGGCTTTGCGGAGTCCGAGGTCATCATCGAGAAGACGTACCGCGTCCCGATGGTGCACCAGGGCTATCTCGAACCGCACGCGGTGCTCGCGCAGTGGGACATGACGGGCCAGCTCACGCTGTGGGCGAGCACCCAGGGCTCGTTCAACACGCGCAGTGAGGTCGCCGACGTGCTCGAGATCGCCGAGAACCGCATCAAGGTCATCCCGGTCGAGTGCGGCGGCGGTTTCGGCGGCAAGATCCGGGCGCTCTGCGAGCCCGTCACCGCCGAGCTCGCGCGCGTGACGGGCCGACCTGTGCGCTACGTGATGACACGGCGCGAGGAGCTCGTGGCCGGCATGCCCGCGCCGCAGGTCATCATCAGGCTGAAGAGCGGCGTCAAGCGCGACGGGACGCTGATGGCGTTGGAGGGCGAGATCATCATCGAGTCGGGCGCGTTCTCCGGCGCCGTGCTCGCCGTCGGCGCGGTGTTCCTGGCCAGCCTCTACAAGTGGCCGGCCTTCGAGGTGCGAGGTTTCGAGGTGCTCACGCACAAACCGAGCATCGCAGCGTATCGGGCGCCGGTGGCGCCGCACACGATCTACGCCATCGACTCGCACATGGACCAGATCGCCGATGCGATCGGGCAGGATCCCGTGGCGTTTCGGCTCCGCCACGTCCAGCGCGAAGGCGATCCGATGGCGAACAACCAGCCGTGGCAGAGCAACGCCGCGTACGAGGTGCTCGAGCGTCTCGCGCAGCATCCGGCGTGGAAGGCGCGCGAGGAATGGAAGAGGAGCGCGCCGGCCGGCCGGTTGCGCGGCACCGGGCTCTCGCTGGGCGGCTGGCTCGGCGGATTGCAGCCGACGGGAGCCACGGTCCGCCTCAATCCCGACGGCTCCCTCAGCGTGCTGACGGGCCAGGTCGATATCGCCGGCACGAACATCGCGCTGGCGCAGATCGCCGCGACGGCGTACGGCATCGACATCGACAAGGTCAAGATCACGACGGGCGACACCGACGTGGCGCCGATGACCGGATTGAGCGCCGGCAGCAAGACCGTGTACACCGTCGGCGCCGCGGTGCTGCAGGCCGCCCAGGATGCGCGGCGGCAGACGCTGGAGATCGCCGCGAAGGAGCTCGAGGCGGCGGTGCAGGATCTCGAGATCGAGGACGGCAAAGTGGTCGTGCGCGGCGTGCCCGACAAGGGCGTGACCATCGCGTCTGTCGGCCGGAAGGGCAACCTCTATATGTCGAAGGTCCCGCCGGTGCTCGGCGTGGCCAACCCGGCGTTCACGCAGCAGGCGCCCGCATTTGCCGGCCAGCTCGCGCGCATCGAGATCGATCCGGACACGGGCGAGGTGACGCTGCACCAGTTCGTCGTCGCGCAGGACGTCGGCAAGGCCATCAATCCGCTCGCGTGCGAGGGGCAGATGCAAGGCGGCGCGGTGCAGAGTCTCGGCATCGCGCTGACCGAGGGCCTGATGTACGACGACAAGGGGCGGCTGATGAACCCGAGCCTGCTCGACTACCGAAAGCTGACGGCCGCCGACCTGCCGAACATCGAGTGCATCATCCTCGAGAAGCCGTCCCCGGCCGGTCCGTTTGGTGCGCGCGGCGTCGGCGAGCCGCCCATCGTGCCGGCGCCGGCCGCCATCGCCAACGCCATCGAGGACGCCGCCGGCGTTCGCCTCACCGAGCTGCCGATGACACCGGAGAAAATCGCCCTCGCCATCGCAAAATCGTAATCGCGTTTGGGTTTAAGGGCCATTTCGGGGCCGCTCGCGCGTAATCGAGGGGCGCCACGGCTGCGCCGGGGCGCTTCCGAGCGTTGGGGGTTTGGGGGCCATTTCGGGGCCGCGCGACGACGGTAATCGAGGGGTGCCACGGCTGCGCCGGGGCGCCCTGAGCGTTTGGGGGTTTGGGGGCCATTTCGGGGCCCCCATGTCTATATGAAACCCAAGCTGCGGGTCTGGGTCACGTTCGGGGATGAGCTGAAGTTCGGCGACGGCCGCGCGCGGCTGCTCGAGGCCATCGACGCGCGCGGCTCGTTGAAGAAGGCGGCGGCGGAGTTCGAGATGTCGTATCGCAACGCGTGGGGCTACCTGCGCGAGCTCGAGCAGGCGGCCGGCTTCAAATTCGTCGAGCGCGCCGCGGGCGGCGGGCCGGGCAGCGGCATGCGCCTGACCGACGCGGGCCGGCGCTTCCTGGTGCACTACCGGACATTTCGCAGCGCGCTCGAGACGTCCATGAGGCGGCACTTCGACCGAACGTTCAAACAGACGAGGGCGACACGCCCCACGAGGTCCACACGATGAACGCTGGAGAGATCTTCGTCGCAGGCAAGTGGCAGACGTCGGCGTCCGGCGAAACCTACCGCCCGATCAACCCCGCCAACGAGGAGCCACTCAGCGCGGTGGCCAAGGGCGACGAGCGCGACATCGACGCCGCGGTGGCCGCCGCGCGCCGCGCGTTCGATTCGGGCCCGTGGCCGAAGATGAGTGCGCACGAGCGCGGCCGCCTCGTGTGGCGCCTCGGCGATCTCATCACCAAGAACCTGGACGAGATGGCGAAGCTCGAGAGCCTCTGCACGGGCAAGACGATGTTCGATTCCGGCAAGGTGGAGATTCCATTCGCGGCCGACGTGTTTCGCTACTTCGCGGGATGGGCCACGAAGATCCACGGCGATACGCTCGCCATTCGGCCAGGTGCGTTCACGTTCACGCTCCGCCAGCCCGTGGGCGTGGTCGGCGCGATCGTGCCGTGGAACTTTCCGTTCCTGCTCTCGTCGTGGAAGCTCGCGCCCGCCCTCGCCGCCGGCAATACGATCGTCCTCAAGCCGGCTTCACAGACGCCGCTGACGGCCCTGAAGTTCGCCGAGCTGTGCGCGGAGGCCGGGATCCCCGAAGGCGTCGTCAACGTCGTGACCGGCCCTGGCGGCAAAGTCGGCATGGCGCTGGTGCGCGATCCGCGCGTCGACAAGATCGCCTTCACCGGCTCGACCGAGGTCGGCAAGCAGATCATGCGGGAGGCAGCGGGCACGTTGAAGCGCCTGTCGCTCGAGCTCGGCGGCAAGTCGCCCAACATCGTGTTCGCCGACGCCGACATGGAAGCGGCGGTGAAGGGCGCGCTCACCGGGATCTTCTACAACAAGGGCGAGGTGTGCGCGGCCGGCTCGCGGCTGTTCCTCGAAGACTCGATCCACGACGCGTTCATGTCCAAGCTCACCGAGCGCGTGAAGGGCCTCACCGTCGGCGATCCGATGGACAAAGCCACGCGCATGGGGCCGGTGGTGTCGAAGGCGCAGATGGACACGGTGCTTTCCTACATCGAGGCGGGCAAGCAGGAGGGCGCGCGGCTCGTCACCGGCGGCGGACGCGCCACCGTCGGCAACGGCAAGGGCTACTTCATCCAGCCGACGATCTTCGACGACGTCCGCAACACGATGAAGATCGCGCGCGAGGAGATCTTCGGCCCCGTGTTGTCCGTCATCCCGTTCAAATCGCTCGACGAGGGGCTCGCCGAGGGCAACGCGACGAGCTATGGTCTCGCCGCCGCGGTGTGGACGCGCGACGTCGCGAAGGCGCTGCGTGCGGCGCAGGTCATCCGCGCCGGCACGGTCTGGGTGAACGCCTACAACCTCTTCGACGCCGCCCTGCCGTTCGGCGGATTCAAGGAATCGGGCTTCGGGCGCGAGATGGGGGCGGCGGGGCTGGAGCACTACACAGAGGTGAAGACGGTCTGGGTCGACCTCTCGTGATCGGTCCGCGGTGAGAGACGGCCGGCGCCGCCCGTGCGCGCGAACGCACGGGCGGCGCCGAGCACGTCAGGCCTTGCGGACGTTGGCCGCCTGCAGACCCTTGGGGCCTCGCGTCACGTCGAACTCCACGCGGTCACCCTCGACGAGGCTCTTGAAGCCCTGCGCCTGGATCGCGCTGTAGTGCACGAAGACGTCCTCGCCACCCTCCTGAGTGATGAAGCCGAAGCCCTTTGCATCGTTGAACCACTTCACGGTACCGGTTGCCATTTCTACTGTCCTCCGGGGCGTCGTTGCGCCCTTGTTGATCCGACCACTCGTGG
>QHSO01000086.1 GCA_003220475.1 Candidatus Rokuibacteriota bacterium
CCCCGCCGTGGCCTCCACGAGATCGTCGATGCCCTTGTGCGCGCGTGGCGTGCCGAGAAACATCACGACGCGCGCGTCGCCCACGCCGAGGCGCGCGCGTGCGGCGGCGCGGTCGAAGCGCTCCGGCGCCCAGGCGTCGGTATCGCGCACGTGGGGCACGAGCACGCCGCCGAAGCGCTCGGCGAGAAAGCGCGAGGCCACGGTCAGCGCGTCCGCGCGAGAGACGAGTCGCTCGGCGAGCCAGGTCCACGGCAGGCCGTTCGGATTGGAGACGTTGAGCAGTCGGCCGATCCGCCCCCAGACGCCGCCCCGATAGAAGAAGCCGAGCTCCCAGTCGTCGATGTCGAGGATCAGCGGGCGGCGCCGCTGGCGCCGCGCGAGCAATCCCACGCCGAAGCTGGTCGGCCGAGGCTTGGACGCGAGGAGCACGTCGCCGTCGGCGAGACGCGCCAGTGCGGGCAGCTTCGGCGCCAGGCGTGGCCAGCGAGCGCCCGGCTCGGAGCGGTATCGGACGGCGCCGTCGCGCGCGGGACGCCAGACGTCGGTGCCGAAGCGCGGGCCCACCACTTCCACGTCATAGCGCGGCGCGAGCAGGCGCGCGAGGAGATCGGCGCGGCCGGTCGCGTTGTCGGAAAGGTCGAACGCGAGGACGGAGACCTTCACGCCACGAGGCGGGCGTAGTGCGCCTCGAGCGCTTCCGCCAGCCGTGCGCCCGAGTAGCGGTCCAGCGCGACCGCACGGGCGGCACGGCCGAGGCGTGCGCGCAGCTCGGCATCGCCGACGAGCCGCGCGAGCGCGTCCGCCAGCGCGCCGGCGTCGCCGGCGGGCACCAGCAAGGCGTGAACGCCGTCGGCGACGACTTCGGGAACGACGCCGGTGCGCGCGGCGATCACGGGCCGCCCGGCCGCGAGGTACTCGAAGAGCACACGCGACATGCCATCCGACTCGAGCGGCACATAGAGCGCGATGTCGAGGGCGGCCATCACAGCGGGCAGATCGGGCGCGAAGCCGGCGATGGTCATGTGCCGCTCGAGCCCCGCGCGGCTGATCGCCGCCATCACCGCGGACTCGTGGCTGCCGCGCCCGACGAAGACCCCACGCATGGCGACACCGCGCGAGACGAGGCGGCCGACGGCGTCGACGACGACGTGGTGGCCCTTCATCACGCGCAGTCCCGACACGAGACCCACCAGCGGCTCGCCATTCGCGCCGAGCCGCTTGCGGACCGTGGTGTCCGCCGGCTGCGGGCGATACGTCTCGGCGTCGGCGCCGCCGGGCAGTGCGACGATACGCTCCGGCGTCACCAGTCCGGAGGCCAGATACTGCCGGCGGATCGCCTCGCTCACCGTGACGACGAGCGCGGTGGCGCGCCCGTAGAGCCAGCGGTTGCCGGCGTGCGGCCGCACGGCCTGCGCGATGTGGCGTGTGCGCACGACGGGCGGGCGGTGACCGCCGGTGAGATAGCCCGCGACCACGGCGAGCCAGTGCTCCTTGCCGCGATGCACATGGACGACGTCGACGTCGCGCAACGCCCGCGCCAGACGTCTCAGGTCCGCGCCGTCGAGCGCGGGCCGCATGCCGCCCGCCAGCTCGAACCGCTCGATGTGCGTGACGCCTTCGGCGCGCGCGCGGTCGATGACGCGCGCGTCGGTGCCCCGCTTGCAGCCGAGCGTGACCGCGTGACCGCGACGCTCGAGCTCGCGACACGCGCGCGCCGCCCAGTAGGCGTCCGAGGACCAGCCGCGGCACGACATCAGGTGCAGGATTCTCACCGCGCCGCCCTCACTGTCCGCGTGCGCCGAGCATCGCGCGATACGCGCGATCCGCGATCTCCAGGGCACGCTCGGGGCTGAACTCGATCTCGACGCGGCGCCGTCCCGCGACGCCCATCTCGCGGGCGCGCGTGCGATCGGCGAGCATCGCGCGCAGCGCGGAGGCGACGGCCTCCGGCCGATCGTCCTCCACCAGCAACCCCGTCTCTCCATGCGCCACCGTCTCCGGCAGCGCGCCGACCGCGCGCGCCACGACGGGGCGCGCGGCCGCCATCGCCTCCAGCGCCGCGCGGCACGAGTCGTCCGAGCCGGGCGCCATCAGCGCAAAGCAGTCGGCGGCCGCGAGCACGTCGGGCAGGTCGCGATCGCGATACCCGGTGAACGTCACCTGACGCGAGAGCCCCTGCGCCGCGACGAAGCGCTCGAGGCGCTCGCGGGTTTCGCCCTTCCCCACCAGGAGCAAGCGCGCCGCGGGAAAATCGGCGAGCACGCCGCGAAAGCCGGCGAGCAATGTCTCGTGGCCGCGCTGCGGCGCCAGCCGCGCTACCGAGACGACGACGGGCGCATCGCCGAGGGCGAACTCCTCGCGCACCGCGCGGCCGTCGGCCTTGCCCGTGAAGCGCGGCAGATCGACCGTCCCCGGCGTCCAGTACACGCGCTCCGCGGCAAAACCGGCCTCGCGGCAGCGCGCTTCGATCTGGCGCGAGACGGCGAACGCCGCGCCCGTACGGCGGTACAGTCGCCGCGACGCGGGGTCGCGCTTGACGGCGCGCAGCGCGTGAAACGTGCGCGCCACCGGCGGACGACGGCCGTCGACGGCGGGTCGCGCCAGCACCGCGAGCCAATGATCGTGCGAGTGATGCGCGTGCAGCACGTCCACCGACTGCTCGCGGACCACGCGGCGCAGCCGCGCGGCGTCGCGCGCGATCTCCAGCGGCGCCAGGCGGGCGCGCAGGTGAACGCCGTCGAGCAGCGTCAGTCCCGCCTCGCGCGCCTTGGCCTCGAACCGATCACCAGGCGGGACGGCGAGCAGCACACGGTAGCCATGCGCCTGCTGGATGTGCGCGAGCTGGATCGTGGGATCCGCGCTGCCGGTCCACCAGCGGTTCGTCGCCAGGTGTACGACCGTGAGCGGCCGCGGGCTCATGCGCGCCGTCCGCGTCGGCTGCGCGTCACCGCGGCGCCGTCGCCGGTGTCCGGGGGCCGCATCCCGCCGTCGAGCAGCGCCAGCACCGTGTCGCGCACGCGGGCGGCGGGAAGGTCGCGCAGACACGGGTGCTCGATGGGACACACGCGGTAGAAGCACGGCGCGCACGGCACCGCGTGGGTCAACGAGATCGCTCGGCCGCGCGGTGCCGAGCGTGCGGGATCGGTGGGGCCGAAGAGCGTGACGACGGGCGTGCCGAGCGCGGCGGCGAGATGCGCGACGCCCGTATCGCCGGCGACGAGCGCGTCCAGCTCGGCGAGGAGTGCCGACAACAGCGCGGGGCGGTCGCGTCCCGCGAGCGTCGCCGCGGGCGCCTGGCCCGCGATGGCCAGCGCCGTCGGCGCCTCGTCGGCGGTGCCGAGCAGCACCGCGCGCGCCCCGGCGTCGTCGAGCAGCCGGCAGACGTCCACCACGCGCTCGGCGGGCCAGGTCTTGGCCGGCCCGTATGCCGCGCCGAGGTGCACGCCGACGGCCGGCCGTCCGCGACGCGCGCCGGCCGCGTCGAGCAGCGCGCGGGCCTCGACACGCTCGGCGGCGTCGGTCGGCGGCGGCGCCAGCACCGGGCGCGTGTCGTCGGCGTGCGCCTCGCAGCGCTCGGCGAGCATCAGGTACTCGTCGATCTGATGGCGCGGCGATGCGGGCAGCGGCACCGCATCGGTCAGCGCGATGCTGCGGCCGCCGGCGGCGAAGCCGACGCGACGGCGCGCGCCCCAGTACCACGCGGCGAGCGCCGACTCGAGCGAATTGGGCAGCAGCACGGCGGTGTCGGGCGCGAAGCGTCGCACGACGTCGGCGGCGGCGAGACGTCCGGCCCAGACGCGCGGATACGTGACGAGCGTGTCGGCGAGCCCCTGCCCGCCGAGCACCGTGGCCCACGGGCCGGCCAGCAGCACGCGTGCCTCGGGATGCGCGCGGCGCAGCGCGCGCACCGCGGGCTCGGCCATGACGGTATCGCCCAGCCAGTTGGGCAGCCGGATCGCGAGCGACGCGATCATGCCGGGCGCGCGCACGCGCGTGCCAGCACCGCGCGCCACTGCGCCTCTCCCGAGAGCAGCGCCAGCCGCACGCCCAGCACGTATAGCGGCATCGCCGGTGCCGGCAGCGCGCGGAGGCGCATCCAGTCTTTCTCGGTGGTGACGAGGCCGACGGCGGACGCGGCGTGCGCGCGCCGCTCGAGCATGGCGTGCTCGTCGGCGGTGTAGCGGTGATGGTCCGCGAAGCGCGCGAATCCGGCCTCGACGGCGCCGGCATCGCCGAGCGTTTCCCGGAAACTGTCCGGCGCGCCGATACCCGCGAACGCGAATAGCTTCAGCCCGCGCAGCGCCTCGGCACCGAGCGCCCGCGTGCTCGCCGCGTCCCAGCATTCGATCGGTAGGTGGCGCGCCGCGAGCACCGGAACGTCGGGCGCGTGAACCCGCGCCGCCGCGGTGACCTCAGCGACGTCGTTCGCCGCGCGCGCGCCGGTGACGACGATGAGATGCGCCCGCGCCAGGGCTGTGAGCGGCTCGCGCAGCGGGCCGCCGGGCAGCAACCGGCCGTTGCCCCACGGCGCGCGGGCACGCGCCATGAGGATCTCGACGTCCTTGGCGAGCGTGCGGTGCTGGAAGCCGTCGTCCAGAACGAGCGCGGTCACGCCGAAGCGCTCCACGGCCACGCGGCCGGCCCCGTAACGGTGGGCGCCCACGATCACGGGCACGCCTGGCAGCCGCCGCGCCAGCAGGATCGGCTCGTCGCCGGCCTCGTCGGCGTTCAGACGCATCGAGCTGGAGTCGGCGACGACCCGGATCCCGTGGCCGCGTCGTCCGTACCCGCGACTGAGCACCGCGGGCCGGTGACCGAGCGCCAGCAGCGTGCGCACGACGAGCTCCACCGCCGGCGTCTTGCCGGTGCCACCCACGGTGAGATTGCCGACCGATACGACGGGCACGCCGAGCGCGCGACAGCGCAGCACGCCGCGCCCATAGAGCCACTCGCGCGCGTCGAGCAGCCCGCGATAGCCGCGCGCGGCCACGTCGAGCGCGCGCGAGGCGGCCGGTCCGACGCCGCCCTGCCAGACGCGCGTGACACGCTCGTGCAGATCACTCATCGCACGGCTGTCAGCGCGCACCATCGCCCGAGGGCGCGAGCGACTGCGGCACGAGGAAGCGTGCGACGAGCTCGAGCGTTTGCCGCACGGCGCCGTGGTGCCCCGCGAGCGCCTCGAAGCACGCCTCCCCGCGGCGCGCCGCGAGGGCGGGATCGGCGAGCAGGCGGCGCAGCTCCGCCGAGAGCGAGGCGGCGTCGCGGACGACGACGGCGCCGCCGCTCGCCGTCAGCATCCCCGCCGCGTCGCGAAAATTGTCGGTGTGCGGGCCCATGAGCACCGGCTTGCGCCGCAGCGCCGCCTCGAGCACGTTGTGGCCACCGCGCGGCACGAGGCTGCCGCCGACGAACACGACCTCGGCGACCGCGTACATCTGGGCGAGCTCGCCGACGGTGTCGACGACGATCACGGCGCCGGGCGTGCGGCCGCCGGGTAGCGCGCTGCGACGCACCGTGCGGAAGCCGCGCGCGTTGATCAGCGCGATGACCTCGTCGACGCGCTCCGGGTGCCGCGGTGCCAGGACCAGCGCCAGGCCCGGATGCGCGCCGGAGGCCGCCGCGTGCGCGGTCAGCACCGCCTCTTCCTCGCCGCGATGCGTGCTGCCCGCGATCCACACGCGCTGGTCGCGTGGCATGCCGAGCAGCCGCCGCCAGAGGTTGGCGGCGCCCGCCGCGTCGGCGGGCGCGTCGTTCTTGAGATTGCCGGTCACGACGACGCGCTCGGGTGGTGCGCCGAGCGCGATGATGCGCCGGGCGTCCTCGTCCGAGCGCATGCCGAACACGGTGATGCCCGCCAGCATGCTACGCAGCGCCGAGCGCACCAGCCGGTAGCGCCGGAACGAGCGATCGGACAGCCGGCCGTTGGCGATCATCGTCGGCACGCCGCGCGCGGCGAGCGCGCGCAGCGTGTTGGGCCAGAGCTCGGTTTCCATGCAGATGAAGAACGCCGGGTCGATGGCAGTCAGCGTGCGCTCGACCGCCTTGGGAAAGTCGAGCGGAAAGTAGCGATGGCTCGCGATCCCCGCGAAACGCTCGGCGACGACGCGCGCGCCGGTCGGCGTCACCGTCGTGACCACGAGCGGCAACGAAGGATACGCGCGGTGTAGCCCGTCTACGAGCGGCGCGGCGGCGATGGTCTCGCCGACGGAGACCGCGTGCACCCAGCCGCGCGGTCCCGCGCCGTTCTCGCCGCCGAAGCCGAAGCGCGCGCGCAGGTTCAGCGGCACCCCGCGCGTGAGCCGCCGCGCCACCGCGACCGGCGCGTAGGCGGTGACGCCGGCGGCCAGCAGCGCGGTATAGAGGACGTACGCGGCGTAGGTCATCGCGGCGCACCCGCGAGGGCGTCGGCGGCGTCGGTGGCTTCATCCAGCGCGCGCTCGGCGCGGGCGCGCGCGTCCTCGCGATCGTCGTGCGACTTCACCTCGATCAATCCGCCGAAGACGACGGCGCAGCGGCCGAACGGCGCCGGCACCATGAAGCGGTCCCACGAGGCCAGCCGCCGGGCCGGCCGCGCCGCGACGCCCACCGGAACGATCGGAGCGCCCGTCGTCGCCGCCAGCGCCACGATGCCGCCCTGCAGCCGGCGGGCGGGGCCGCGCGGACCATCGGGCACGATCGCCACGTCTTGCCCGCCGCGGACCGTGCGCGCGAGCTCGCGCAGCGCCTCGAAGCCGCCGCGGGACGACGAGCCGCGCACGACGTCGAGATCGAACCGCCGCGCGAACTCCGCCATCAGCTGGCCGTCACGCGAGCGGCTGGCCAGCACGCACACGCGCCGTGCGCCCTCGCGGCGGCGCAGGCGCGCATTCAGCCACGGCACGACGAGGATGCGCGCGTGCCAGACGGCGTAGATCAGCGGCCGCCGCGCCTGCCACAGCGGGCGCAAAGCGTCCACGCCGTCGAGGCGCACCGCCAGCGTCGTCCCGAGCGCGCGGACGGCCGCGGCCGCGAGCACGGGCAGCAGACGCGTCGCGAGCGGCAGCGACCGCGCGGGCTCGTGCTGTGCGCCGGTGGTTTCGGACGCGCGCGTCGTCATCGTGACGCCCGCGAGATCGGCTCGCGAGGTGCGTGGCGTACTCCAGCGTCGTATGGCTCCCCCGGCGCCGCGATCAGATCGAGGATGTGACGCGCGGCGCGGGCTCCCACGCCGGGGGCGCCGAGCGCGCCCGCGAGCTCGCCGAAGGCCTCGCGCTGAGCCGCGAGCGCCGTCGGCGAATCGAGCAGACGCAGCGCCTCGCGGCCGAGCGCGGCACCCGTCAGCCTGCGCTGATAGAGCTCGGGAACCACCGACCGGCCGAGCGTGATGTTGGCGAGGCTGATCCACGGCACGCGCACGAGCGGCTTGAACAGCAGCTCGCTGAGTCGCGAGATGCGATAGCAGACGATCATCGGCGTCCCGAGCAGCGCCGCTTCCAGCGTGGCCGTGCCCGACGCCACCAGCAGCAGATCGGCCGCGCGCATCACCTCGTACGTGCGCCCGGCGACGACGCGCACCGGCGGCCTGCCATTGGCCGCGAGATCGTTCGCGTCCACCGTCGGCGCCTGCGCGACGAGAAAGCGCGCCTCGGGATGCGCGGCGGCGATCTGCGCGGCGGCCTGCCGCATCTCCGGCAGCACGGCCGCCACCTCCTGGCGCCGGCTGCCAGGCAGCAGGCCGATCACGGGCGCGTCGCCGTCGACGCCGAGCGCCTTGCGCGCGTCGGCGCGCGCCGGCGCGCCGGCGAGGGCGTCGAGCACCGGGTGGCCGACGAACGCCACGGGCACACCCGCGAGGCGATAGAGCGACGTCTCGAACGGAAACACCGCGAGCACGAGCGAGACGACGCGGCGGATGAGCCGGACGCGCCACGGCCGCCAAGCCCAGATCTGCGGCGGCAGGAAGTACGCGACGGGGACGCCGGCGCGCCGCGCGGCGCGGGCCAGTCGAAGATTGAATTCGGGAAAATCGATCACGACGAGCGCGTCGGGGCGGCCGGGTCCGGCCGCGGCCGCGCGCAGCCGGCGGTAGGCACGATAGAGTCCGGGGACGCCGGCGATCGCCTCGGTGCCGCCCACCGTCGCCGCCGCCGTGACGTCGATGAGGAGCTGCACGCCCTCCGCGGCCATGCGTCGGCCGCCCATGCCGTAGAGCCGGACGCCCGGCGCGGCCCCGCGCAGCGCGCGCGCCAGCGTGGCGCCGTGCAGATCGCCGGAGGCCTCGCCGGCGACCAGCATGATCGAGCGCGGCCGCTCAGGCGCCGCCGTCACGCGTGCTGACCAACGCGATCGACGCCGCGTCCGCTCGGCCGACCGTGGTCTTCCGCTCGAGCACGAACACGCGCTCGGCCTCGAGCGCAACGACCGCGGCGCCGCCCTCGGCGGCGGCGTCGATCGTCTCCGCCCCGATCGTCGGCACGTCGAAGCGGAAGTCGTGCTCGCCGCCGACGGCCTTCACGATCACCGCGCCCCGGCCGCTCAGCGCGGTGCCCCGGCGGATGGCGGCCGTCGTGCCCTCGATCGCCTCGACTGCGCTCACCGCGCCACGACGCACGACGACGGTCTGGCCGATGCTCCACGCGGCGGCCGCGCGCGCGACGGCGAGGCCGCGGCGCACGTCGGCCCATTCGTCCGGCGTGGGCGTCCGCGCGCCCAGCACGGCCTCGCCGGGCAGGGCCGCGCCCAGGAATGGCCGCTGGTCGAGCAGCTCGATCCCCATTCCGCCGAGCGTGGAGAGCAGCACGGTCTTGATGGCACCGTCGAGCAGGCCGCCCGCGCGGCGAGCCATCGCGCGGTGCGTGTCGTCCACCGCCTCGGCGCGCAGCAGGTCGCCCATCCAGAATTTGCCCGAGAAGAGGACGCCGGTGACCTTTTCCTCCTGCAGCGCGGTGATGACAGGCGCCATCTCAGCGATGGCGGACGGGACGACACGCGCGGCGTGAGCGGCCGCTCCCGTGTCCGGCGCGAAGGCGAACGCGACGACGCGCCACCCCTGTCGTCGCGCCTCGGACGCCATCAGCGCCGGCAGCTCGCCGGCGCCGCACATCAGTCCGAGCGACCGCTCCACGGCAGCTCCTTCGGCCACTCGATCTCGGGGATACCGTCGCGGATCATGCGCTCGATCTGCAACGCCATCGCGAGCGACGTGAGATCCTCGGCGAGATTCAGCTGGACCTTGTCTCCGGCCTGCCGCCGCCGGTGCGCGGCGATGAGATGCTGGATCTCGAGCTTCAGCGGATTCTCGCGGTGCACCTGCAGATGCTCGACCAGCGAGGCGCGCGAGTAGCGGATGGCCTTGCGGCTCATCGTATAGCGTTGGTTGGCGCGGCGATAGATGCGGATGTCCTGGTCGGTGTAGTCCAGGTGGATGTACGCGTCGAGCATCGTGATCGCCAGCGTGCGGACCTTTTCCTCGGTGGCGCGGCTGGCCGTGATCGTCGCGATCGTGCCCGACTCGAAGCGGATCTGGACGCTCGCCACGTCGGTCAGCGACGTGTGCACGGCCGTCCCCTGCGCGGCCAGTCGCACCGGCGGCGAATCGACCAGCCCCAGCACGATGTCGATGTCGTGGATCATCAGATCCATCACCACCGTGTCCTTCTGCACGCGCGGCGCGAAGGGACCGAGGCGGCGCGACTCGATCAGGATCGGTGCGCGCACGATCTGACGCAGCTCGTCCACCGCGCCGTTGAAGCGCTCGACGTGGCCGACGTGCAGGACGGCGCCGGTCCGCTCGGCCACCTCGAAGAGCTCGCGCGCCTGCTCGAGCGTCGGCGCCATCGGCTTCTCGACGAGCACGCTCACGCCGCCCTCCAGCAGATCGCGCGCGACGGCGAAGTGCTGGTCGGTGGGCACGGCGACGCTCGCGACGTCGACGCGGCCGACGAGAGCGCGGTGGTTGGCGAACACGCGCGTGTCGTACTGCTCGGCGACCGCGGCGGCGCGCGTCGCGTCGGCGTCGGCCACGCCGACGAGCTCGACGTCCGGCAGCTCCGCGTAGACGAGGACGTGGTACTGGCCCATGTGCCCGGTGCCGACGACACCCGCGCGGACCTTCGCTCCGTTGGCCATCAGTCCTCCGCTCCGGAGCGGTCGAACACCCCGGGCAAATCGGGGGGCGCTTGCGGCGGCACCTCGCCGTCCCAGCGTTCGAACGGCCCGACGATGCCGTGCCGCGTCGCCCCGGCGATGAAGTCGAGGAGCAGCCTGATCGGCCCCGTGCCGGGCAGCTCCTCACGAATGCGCTCGACGGCGCGCGCGGGCGCAAGCCCGCTGCGATACAAGATCCGGAACGCATCCTGCAACGCCCGCCGATCGCCGGCCGCCATGCCCGCACGTCGCAGCCCGATCACGTTGATGGCGCGCGCGGTGGCGGGCTGCCCCTCGACCAGCACGAACGGCGGCACGTCGGCGGTGAGCTTCGCCATCCCGCCGACGTACGCGCAGGTACCGACGCGACTGAACGGGATCATGCCGGTGAGGCCACCGACGGTCGCGCGATCGCCGATCTCGCAGTGGCCGGTGATGCCGGCATAGTTGATCACGATGACGTCGTCGCCGAGACGGCAGTCGTGGGCGACGTGGCTCAGGCCCATCACGAGGCAGTCGCCGCCGATCTCGGTCCAGCCCTCTGCGCGCGTCGAGCGATGGACTGTGACGTATTCGCGGAGGACGGTGCCGGCACCCACGCGCACGCCCGACGGCGTGCCCTCCTTGTACTTCAGATCTTGCGGGACGCCGCCCAGCACGCTGCCGTGACCGATCTTGACGCGCGGGCCGAGGGTCACGCGGCCCTCGAGGACGACGTGGTGACCGACCTCGACGCCGCGGCCGAGTGTCACGTCGGGGCCGATCACGCTGAAGGCCCCGATGCGAACGTCGCTGTCAATCTGCGCGCGCGGATCGACGATCGCGGAGGGATGGATCGCGTCACTCATCGCGCGCCGCCTTCGGCCCGAGTGGCCCACCCCCGAGCGCCTCTACCGCGCGCTCCAGTGCGCGCACGCGCCGCAGCAGCTCGGGCAGCCGCGATTCCGCCGCAAAGATCCGCTTGGCCTCGAGGCTCGGGCGCGCGGGGGTGCCGAGATAGCGCCCGCCGGCGTCGAGATCGCCCGCCACGCCGGCCTGCGCACCGACCAGCGCGCCGTCGCCGACGCGCACGTGGTCAGCCACGCCCACCTGCCCCGCCAGGACGACGCCGCGTCCGAGCCGCGAGCTGCCAGAGACGCCGACCTGCGCGACGAGGATGGAGTGCTCGCCCACCTCGACGTTGTGGCCGAGCTGCACGAGATTGTCGATCTTGGTACCGCGCCGGACGATCGTATTGCCGAACGTCGCGCGGTCGATCGCGCAGTTGGCGCCGATCTCGACGTCGTCCTCGACGACGACGCCGCCCGTCTGCGGAATCTTGCGATGCTGCGCGCCGTCGAAGGCGAAGCCGAACCCGTCGGCGCCGATGACCGCCCCGGGATGCACGAGCACGCGCCGTCCGAATCGTGTCCCGGTGAGCAACGTCACGTGCGGGCCCAGCACGCATTCCTCGCCGATCTCCACGCCGGCGCCGACGTACGCGAGCGCGCCCACGCGGGCGCGTGCGCCGATCCGCGCGCCCGCCTCGATGACGACCAGCGGACCGACGGCCGCGGTTGCGTCGATGCGCGCGTCGGCGGCGACGATCGCGGTCGGATGCACGCCGGCCACGAGCGGTGGGGCCGGGTGGAACAGCAGAAGCAAGTCGATCATCGCCTGCTGCGGCGCGGCCACGCGGAGGACCGGCGCGGGGAGACCGGTGACGCCGGCGCCGGCGACGAACGCGCCGGCGCGCGAGGTCTGCGCCGCGGCGCGGTAGCGGCCGTCGGTGAGAAACGACACGTCGTCGGGACCCGCGCTTTCGAGCGGCGCGACACCCCGAACGACGCGCCCGGCGTCCCCCTCGAGGGTGGCGCTCAGCGCCTCCGCGAGCTGGCCGAGGGTGAACTCGGCTCGATTGACCATCGTGGCTACTTTTTCTTTCCCCCGGCGTCACGATCGTAGGCGCGGATGACCTCGTCCGTGAGATCGGCGTCGTTGGCGGCGTACAGCACGCCCGCGTTCCGCTTCTCGACGATCATGTAGTAGTTCTTCTCCTTGCCGACCTTCTCGATGATGCCGCCGACCTCCTGCAGCACCTTCTGCAGGAGCTGGCCCTCTTTCTTTTCGAGCTCCTTCTGATAGTCGTCGGCGGCGCGCGCGGCGTCGCGGCGCTTGCGGTCGAACTGCTCCTGCTTCTCGCGGCGCGCGTCGGCGCTCATGAGCGGGCCCTTTTTCTCGATCTCGTCCCGCAGCTTCTCGAGCTCCTGTCGCCGGCCGTCCATGTCCTTCTGAATCGTGCCGCGCTCCTTCTCGAGCTGCTCGCGCGCGGCGACGCCGGCCGCCGAGCGGGCCAGCACACGCTGCACGTCGATGTAACCGATCTTCGTCGTGATCAAAACGGCGAACCCACCGAAAAATGGAAGTTGCTCGGTTTCTCACCCGGCTGCTGGTTGAGGTTGAAACCGTAGTCTACGCGGATCGGCCCGAACGGCGACACCCAGCGGATACCGCCGCCGGCCGCGTAGTGCAGGTCGGTGAGATCGAACTTCGTCTTGAAGCCGTACACGTTGCCAACGTCGAAGAACGCCGCCAGCCGAATATCGAAGGGCAGCGGAATGAGGTACTCGACGTTGCCCAGGACCTCGCTGGTGCCGCCGATCCGGGTGCCGAACTCGTCCTTCGGCGAGATCTGCCGTGCCTTGAAGCTCCGGATCGAGTTGGGGCCGCCCAGATAGAAGCGCTCGTAGACCGGCAGCCGCTCGTCGCCGAAGCCGAAGCCGTAACCGCCCTCGGCGCGTCCCGACAGGATGTGGCCGAACCAGATCGACTTGAAGTACGTCAGGAGCGCCGTGGCCTTCGCGAAGTGGGTATCGCCGCCAAGGCCCGCGACCTCGCTTGACAAGGTGAACTGGCCGCCCCGGCTCGGCGTCTGGACGCTGTCGCGGCTGTCGCGGGTGAGCGCGGCCGTGACCAACGAGGTGATCAGGGTGCCCTTCTCCTCCTCGAGGAACGTGTCTTCGGTCCTGACGTTGGAGATCCGGTCCTGGGTCAACCGATATCCCAGATGCCAGCGCCAGTACTCCTCGAATGGATGACTCAGGCGCACGCCGCTGCCGATCGATCGGTAGTCGTACTCCGTGTACTGACGCTGGACGCTGAACAGGTCGACCCCCGCGGACAGCGGCCGGTCGAACAACCACGGCTCGGTGAAGCTGATCTGACCCTGCTGCAGATTCGCGCCGGCGCGGATCTTGATCGCGGCCTGCCAGCCGCGGCCGAGGAAGTTGTTCTGCGACAGATCGATCGTTCCGAGGAGACCATCGGCGGACGAGAAGCCACCGCCGATCGAAAAGAGGCCGGTGGGCCGCTCGGTGACGTCCACGTTGACGATGATCTTGGACTTGTCGGAGCCGGGCGCCGTGGTGACGTCAACCTTCTCGAAATAGCCGAGGTTGGTCAGCCGCTGCTTGCTGCGCTGCAGTTTGCGCAGGGTGAAGATCTCGCCCTCCGAGAGCTGGAGCTCGCGACGGAGGATCTTGTCCTGGCTGCGCACGTTGCCCGCGATGTTGATGCGCTCGACGTAGACGGTCGGCCCCTCGTTGATCTCGAACGAGATGGCGATCTTGTTCTCCGGTTGCATGTCCATCTTCGGATTGACGTCGACGGAGGCGCGGCCGACGTTGGCGTACAGGTCCTCGATCGCCCTGACCGACTCGCGTAGCGCGGATCGCGAGAACACGTCGCCCGGCTTGAATTTCACCTGCCGGCGCACTTCGTCCTCCGGCAGCAGCGTCACGCCGGTGAAGGCGACGGCGGCCACGCGGTGTTGCGAGCCCTCGACGACGACGATATTGATGATGACGCGCGCCTTGTCGCGATCGACCGTCACGTCGTGGGACTCGACGCGTGCCTGGATGTAACCGTGGTCGTTGTAGAGCTGTAATATTCGGTCGACGTCCTCGTCCAGGCGCTGCCGCTGCACGGTGCCACGCAGGATCCAGTACTGGCGCTCCTTCGTGGCCATCGCCTCCTTGATCTCGTTGTCCGAGAGGCCGCGGTTGCCCCGGATGACGATCTTGTCGATCTTCATCTGTCGGCCTTCGTTGATCGTGAAGACCACCTTCACGTCGCCGTCGGCGAACTTCTCGATGTCGGGCGTGATCTGGACCTCGAAGTAGCCCTCGCTCTCGTAGTGCTCCTTCATCTTCTCGCGCGCGCGCTGGACCTCCACCGGGTTGTAGACGCTTCCGAGCTTGAGGTCGATCTTGTCCTGCAGGTCGCTGGTGGAGATTTCCTTGTTGCCGACGAAGTCGATGTCGCGGACGAAGGGCCGCTCCATCACCACGTAGCTGACCTTGACCCCGCCCTCGAAGTCTTCGACCCTCACCTGGACGTCGTCGAAGAAGCCGAGCGCGAAGATGGAGCGGACGTCTTCCGAGAGCTGCGTGGGGCTGAAGAGGGCGCCGATGGTCGACTTCACGCGGCCGAGGATCACCGCCTCCTGCACGCGGCGATTACCCTCGACGACGATCTCCTTGACGAGGACCGGCGGCGGCTGCTGGGCCGACGCGACTCCCGCGAGACCGGCCACGATTGCGAACGCAATGACGGCGACGGTAACACGCAGGCCCCCCCCTGGCGCCACCGACTGGCTCAGGCTCGTGCGGAGTAGTGCTTAATGCTCTGCAAGCTCGAGGGGAGCGTCGGCGGCCTGGGCCTCGCGGAAGACGAACTCGCTTCCGACGATGTCCACTTCGATCCGAGCACTCTCGGGCACCTGCCCGCGCACGATGGCCTCGGCGAGGGGATCCTCGATGTGCTTCTGGATCGTCCGCCGAAGTTGGCGCGCTCCATACTGCGGGTCGTAGCCTTTGTCCACGAGGGCCGCCTCGGCGGCCGGCGTGAGGATCAGCTCAATGCCCTTTGCGGTGAGCTGCTTGTTGATCTTGTCGATCATCAGCCGGATGATCTGCTGGATGTGCGCCAGCGACAGCGCGTGGAAGACGATGATGTCGTCGATCCGGTTGATGAACTCCGGCCGGAACGCACGCTTCATCTCCTCCATCACGCGATCCTTCATCTTCTCGTAGCTCGCGTCCTCACCCTCTTGCATGAACCCGGGCGTAATGCGCTTACCGATCAGGCTCGTGCCGAGGTTCGAGGTCATGATGAGGATGGTGTTCTTGAAGTCCACGACGTGGCCGAGCGAGTCGGTGAGCCGGCCGTCGTCGAGCACCTGCAGCATCATATTGAAGACGTCGGGATGCGCCTTCTCGATCTCGTCAAAGAGCACCACCGAGTACGGGCGCCGCCGCACTTTCTCGGTGAGGAAGCCGCCCTCTTCGTAGCCGACGTAGCCGGGCGGGGCACCGAGGAGGCGCGACACCGAGAACTTCTCCATGTACTCGGACATGTCCACGCGGATCAGCGCGTTCTCGTCGCCGAAGAGGTATTCGGCGAGCGTCCGCGCCAGCTCGGTCTTGCCGACGCCGGTGGGGCCGAGGAAGATGAACGAGCCGACCGGCCGCTTGGCGTCCTTGAGGCCCGCGCGCGAGCGCCGGATGGCGCGCGACACCGCCTTGACGGCGTCGTCCTGGCCGATGATGCGGCCGTGCAGCGCTTCTTCCATCCGGGCGACTTCCTCGCGCGCGCGAAGGATTTTTTCCTTTTCGCGCAGCGAGGCGGCCTTCTCGAACTCCTGGGCCTCGAGGTACATGTCCTTCTCGCGGATGACCCGCTCGAGCTCCTTCTCGATTTCCTTGAGCTCCGCGGGCGGCGTCAGCGCCATCAAGCGCGTGCGGGACGACGCCTCGTCGATGACGTCGATCGCCTTGTCGGGCAGCTGGCGATCGGTGATGTAGCGATCGGCGAGCGTCACCGCCGCACTGATGGCCTGTTCGGTGATCTTCACGCGGTGATGCGCCTCGTACTTGTGGCGCAGCCCGCGAATGATCTCGATCGCCTGCGGCACCGAGGGTGCCTTGACGATCACGGGCTGGAACCGCCGCTCGAGCGCGCCGTCCTTTTCGATGTACTTGCGGTACTCGTCGAGCGTGGTGGCGCCGATCGTCTGGATCTCGCCGCGCGACAGGGCAGGCTTGAGCATATTCGACGCATCGATGGCGCCCTCGGCGGCGCCGGCACCGATCAGCGTGTGCAACTCGTCCAGGAAGAGCACCACGTTCTCGGACTGGCGGATCTCCTTCATCACCGCCTTCAGCCGCTCCTCGAACTGGCCGCGGTACTTCGTGCCGGCCACGAGGGCGCCGAGGTCGAGCTGCAGGAGGCGCTTGTTCACGAGCACGTCGGGCACGTCGTGGGACACGATCTTCTGCGCGAGCCCCTCGACGATGGCCGTCTTGCCCACGCCCGGCTCGCCGATGAGCACCGGGTTGTTCTTCGTCCGCCGCGCCAGGATCTGGATGACCCGCTCGATCTCCTGCTCGCGCCCGATGACGGGATCGAGCTTGGTCTCGCGCGCGAGCTGCGTCAGGTCGCGGGCGAACTCATCGAGGACGGGGGTCTGCGAGCGCTTCTTGGGCCGCGGGTAGTACTGGTCGCCGAGGAGGGCCAGGGTTTCCTGGCGAACCTCGTCGAGGCGGGCGCCGAGCGACTCGAGGATCTTGGCGGCGATCGACTGGCCCTCTTTCATGAGGCCCAGCAGGAGGTGCTCAGTCCCGATGTAATTGTGACCGAGCTGACGCGCCTCCTCGATGGACAATTCGAGAACCCGCTTGGCCTGGGGAGTGAACGGAACTTCACCGAACGTCAATGTCTTGGGGAAGCCGGCAAGGGCGCGCTCGACCTCGGCTTTGACGGTCTCGAGGCGAAGGCCCAAGCGCTGGAGGACTGCCGTGGCGATACCTTCACCGTCACGGATGAGACCGAGAAGCACGTGCTCGGTTCCCACGAAGTCGTGCCGGAATCGCCCTGCTTCTTCCCGCGCCAGAATGATGACTCGCCGGGCCCGTTCGGTGAACCGTTCAAACACTGGTGTCCCCCACCCCTTTTTCTTGCTGCCGTGAAAGCCGATTTCGCTTTGGGCGACGCCTAGTTAATCGAAGTCGAACACAGTATAGCCCGCGCCTCTGAGCGCTGCTAGCCTTTTTCTTCACGAGCGACTAACTCTTGGAAAGCCTATGCGAAACTGCGGCCAGCGTGCGGGCCATCGCGCTGAGGCAACTGCGTCAACGCTCCGACGGATCCACCTCGCGCGCGCGGCCGTCGACGAGTCGATAGATCCGGTCGGCTTTTCGCGCCAGGTCGGGATTATGTGTCGCGACGAAGAACGCGATGCCGCGCTCCATCTGCAGCTGGAGAAAGAGGTCGTAGATGACGGCGCTGGTCTTGGGATCGAGATTGCCGGTGGGCTCGTCGGCGAGAATCACTTTCGGCCCGTTCATCAGCGCGCGCGCCACGGCCACGCGCTGCTGCTCGCCACCCGACAGCTCGCCGGGTCGGTGCCGCATGCGGTCGGCCAGCCCGACCTCGGCCAATGCGGCCGCCGCGCGCTCGCGGGCCTCCGACGCAGACGCGCGCTGGAGCAGCGCGGGCACCATCGCGTTCTCGAGCGCCGTGAGGTCACCGAGCAAGTTGTAGAACTGGAACACGAAGCCGACATCCTGACGACGGTAGCGCGCGAGCGCCGGCTCGCTGCGGCTAAACAGCTCTTCGCCCTGAAACAGCACGCGCCCCCCGGTCGGGCGATCGAGCGCGCCGAGCAAGTGCAGCAGCGTCGATTTGCCGACGCCGGACGCGCCGACGAGCGCCACCAGCTCGGCCGCGCGGATCTCGACCGAGGCGCCACGAAGCACACGTACGAGCTCGGGGCCGGTACGGTACTCGCGCTCGAGTTCGACGCCGGCGAGCAACGCGTCAGGCACGGCGGCGAGGCGCGCACTCACTCGTTCATTCTTCTTTGCCGTCGGGGCGCCTGCGCAGGGCTCCGGTGCCCGACGGTCGGCGAAAGAAACTTCCGCTCATTCATTCTTCTTTGCCGTCGGGGCGCCTGCGCAGAGCCTCCGGCGCCCGACGGTCGGCCGCAGAAACAACCGCTCACTCATATCTCAGCACATCCACGGGAGCCAGCGCGCCCGCCCGGCGCGCGGGGACGATCGTCGCGAGAAAGGACAGCAAGAGCGTCGCGCTCACGATCAACAAGAAGTCGCCGGACGCGAGCTTCATCGGCAGGTAATCGATCTGGTAGACGTCGCCGGCGAGCTTGATGATCTTGTACGTGTTCTGGATCCAGATGATCGCCAGGCCCACGGCGCTGCCGGCAAGCGTGCCGACCACGCCGATCGTCATCCCCACCGCGAAGAACACGGCGGTGATCGACGACGCGCTGGCGCCGATCGCCTTGAGCACGCCGATCTCCTTGCGCTTCTCGGCCACGAGGAGAACGAGGTGGCCGATGATGGCGAACGCCGCCACCAGCACGATGATCGTGACCACGACGAACAGCGCCAGCTTC
>QHSO01000271.1 GCA_003220475.1 Candidatus Rokuibacteriota bacterium
GACAGCACGCCGCCGATCTCGGCGATGACGCCGCCGACGATCGGAAACAGCAGTGTGAGACTCGGCTCGATGGCCGACAGCACGATGATCTCCCCCGACAGCATGCGTATATCGGCCACCGAGCGCAGGATTCTGACCTTGCCCCTGAGCGTTCCGGGACTGACGCCGAGCCCGACCAACGCATCGTCTGCGACGACGTGGGCCTCCACGTGGTCAGCGACGTCGCCGCCGCGAACGAGATCGGGCGCGGCCACATCCCGGTTGCGCTCACGCTCGTGTCGCCGACCGCGGACGACGCCGCGCCAGTCGGCCTCCGCTCGCAAGACCGCCGGCAGCTCTTCCCACCGCACGAAGAAAATGTCGTCGCGCTCGTCGAGGATCCCAGCCTGCTTCGCCCGGCGCCCAAGCTCCAGGGCCACGCGACGAAGGTGAGTGACGAGCAGCGTGGTGACGTGACGGTTCTCGTCGCGCTGGGCGAGCAGCTGTTGAAGCGCCGAGCAGACGATGGAGAACAGCAGCCATCGAGCGCCGCGCAGGGTGTCTCGGACCTCCTTCGTCGCCGCGCGCTGGATCTCTCGACGCCGGGCGACGTGCTGGCGCGGGTTCTCCAGCGTCTCCGCGCGAAGGTAGAGCTGAACGATCCGCAACAGCGGCGCCGGGTCCTCGCCGAAGCGCGCCGACATCACGTCGGACTCGAACGGACCGCGGTGACCGAACTCGCGCAGCAACGTCTCGAAGCCGTCGAGAAACCGCGTGCCTGCCAGCGCGGGACGATAGGTGTCTAGCGCAACGTCGTCGGCCGACGACAAGAATGCCGCGGCCCGTGCCTCGCTGCGCGCCACCTCGCTCAACGCCATCAGTCCATACGTCAGCCGAGCATTGGGCAAGGTTCCGAGCCCGGTCATCAGCTCGGTCATGAGCGTCTCGGCCCTGCCCGGCAGCCACGCCGCGAGCAGGCGATCGAGGATCATGTACGCGCGTGATTGCGACGAGACGATCTCGTGCAGCCGGCGCAGCGTGGCGGCATCGAGGAAGGTGTCGCCGAATTGCCCGAGGTGCCGAATGAGCGCGGCATCGTCGAGGCATTGCAGCGGGACGCCGTCGTACGTTGCCGCCTGGCGGCGGATCTTCCGAAACACGCGGCGCGCGCGGCGCGGTGTCGCGAAGATCGTCGTGAGCAGTTCCCGCGCCAGCCGCGCGATGTGTCGGAGCCGTGGTCCCGCGACGGGTGTGGGTACGGCGACCGGGTCGGGCGGCGGCGCCGCGCCACCGAAGAGGCGGGAGACGATCCGCGGGTCGCCGCCGCGCGCGAGCGCCATGTCCTGCATCAGCGTGAGATTGAGGTAGGGCCGGCCGCGAAACACCGCGACGAGTCGCGCATCGGGAGACAACGCGTAGCCCTGTGACGCGTGGTAGCCGTGGAACATCCGGTTGAGCGCGAGCGACAGGTACGACAACGCCAGTGGGCTCGGGAGGTCCGGAAACACTTCCTTCAGGTTTGCGCGGGTCCAGAGCGTCGCCGACCGCGTGCCGGCACGCCGCACCACCGGGCGGCCCTGCAGGATCCAAAATCTCGTTCCATCCAAGACCCACTCGACGTCGGCGGCGGTCCCCAGCGTCCGTTCGACGCGCTCGACGAGACGCGCCAGCTCCAGCAGCTGCGCACGCGTCAGCACGGGCTGCGCGGACGCCGGCTCGCACGTCGTGACCTCGAGCCCGCCGTCGTTCCTGGTGAGTCGATAGTGGTCCGGCGTTCGCGTACCCGAGACGACAGCGCCGGCTCCCCACGCGGCTTCGACGACGATCGTTGCGGGATCGCCGGTCAACGGATCGACGGAGAAGGCGACGCCGCCTCGACCCGCGGCGATGAAGCGCTGCACGACCACCGCCATCGCCGCGCTCGTGTGGGCAAGGCCCAGACGGTCCCGGTACGCCCAAGCGGTCTCCGTCCACAACGACGCCCAGCAACGCTTGACGCTCTCGACGACGGTGTCCGTGTCGTCCGCACCGATGAACGTGGAGTGGATACCGGCGTGCGATGATGTTGCGGCGTCCTCGAGCACCGCCGAGGAGCGCACGGCGAGCATGTCGCTCGAACCGTCCCGCAGTTCCGCCACGCCGCGGTGGATGATGTCGATCGCGTCATGCCCGATCGGTGCCGTTTCGATCAGGCGCCGGATGTCCGCCAACCGCGCGCGCAGGTCGCCGTTCGGATGCGCGGCCAGCTGCTCGATCTGTGCGAACACGCCTGACGGCGACAGCGCCGCGCGGTAGAGATCGGTGGTGAGACAGATACCGGCGGGAACATCGAATCCCGCGTCGCGCAAACGTGCCAGCCCCGCCGCCTTGCCGCCACACAACGAAGGTCGGCGTGCGTCCGCCACGTCGACGAGCCACTGACATCCCGCGTCCGGGCGCTGCTGAAAACACAGTGGTGCCACGCTCTTTGGTACCTCCGATCGCTGAGACGCCCGCCGGCGGCGGGCGTCTCAGGAAGGCCCACCATGGCGGACGTGCCACGGCCAGGCAATGGGACATTGGTCCGATACACGCGCACACGGACTACTGCGATGTGCGCGGCGTCGCGGACGGCTCCTGTCGAGCGGCGGCGGCATTCTGTCGAACCCGCGCGGCCTGCTGCTGTGCCTCGGGCGTCAGCCTGACGTTGACGCCCGCATGGGCCAGGGAGAAGCTCAGCCCCTGATTCGCGCCCGTCCACACCATGCTGACGTTGTTCTGGTTGTGCGTGGCGCCGGCGCTGGCGCCGCCGCCGAACGTCCCGCCCGCGAGCGCGGCCATGAACAGTCCGGAGAACTCCTCCACGTTCTTCAAGTTGAAGACCAGACCCCGCGCGGCCGTCTTCGCCACACCGACGTCGCCGATGCTGAATCCAGACACGGTGAACGGATATTTTTCTCCGCGATACTCCAGCACACCGTCGCCCCACGTGAAGCCGAGGCCCGCTCCGACCGACATGGTCTCGATCGTGACTTTCCCCGTCGTGTCCTCCGCGGCCCACCCTGGTGCGGCGGCGAGCATGACACCGGCCACGACGATCAGCGCGCGCACGAACCGTTTCTTGTTTTCCATGCTGTGTCCTCCTTGGTCACTGTGGGTCATCCGACCCCGCAAGGAAGATGCACGGACCATCGCCGGCCGCCAATGAGGCTTTCGTCCGCAGCGCTACGACCTTCGCCCTACGGAGGTGCAAGCAGACGATTGCGGCGGCTCCTCCGAGACTGTCGCGGCGGTTCTCAAGCAGGAGCCGGGCGCGGCGCTCTGTGACGCCTGTCTCGCGTTCGCATGCTCCAGGACCCTCATCGAAGTGCGACCGATCACCGACTCGCTGCTCGCGAAGAGCGACGGGTTCCAGCGAGGGCGATTCCCGCGCGGGTACATGCCGAATAGAAGCCGCAGCCTTGGAGCTTGAACCGGATCTTGGCGTCTCTGCATCAGCGCGAGCTAACCGTTCGGCGAAGAAGCGGCTGTGACTCGGTCGGCTCCGATGTTTGCGACGGCACACGCGCGGCTGCTCGATCGTTCCGATCCGATGTGGTGATGACCGATGTGGCGATGAACATCCACTTACTTATGTTCGAACCGTGTCCGCTGTAAGCCGCCTCTCAGGAAGTCGCCGCCGTCGTCGAAAGCATCGGGCGGCTCCACGCGCGCCAGGCGTCGCGGCGACGGCCCTCTCACACTCATAACCCGACGCTCCGTACGCCGCTTCGCCTTCAGTGTTTCCGTCCCCTCCCCAAGGTCATTGACTCAACACGCCGCAAGTCCTTGAGTCGCTGGCAAAAGCGTGCGGCGGCGTGGGAACACGGGTTCGAATCCCGTTGGGAATTCGAACGCGCATTTCAGTCGCAAGTGTGAGGTGGC
>QHSO01000087.1 GCA_003220475.1 Candidatus Rokuibacteriota bacterium
TCCGTTGGTGTCGAATTCGGTCACGAAGCCATGGCCCGCCCCCGCCACGTCATCGTGCTTGGCCGCGTCCTGCTGGGCATAGGCGACATAGATCTTGCCGCCCAGCACCTGAACGTTGAACGGCGCAAAGCCCGACGGCAGATTCGGGTCCGTGAAGTGCCCGGCTAGATCGGGCGACCCTGCCTCTCCCTTGAGCACGTCGATCGTGCCGGCCCTGAAGTTGGCGGAGAGGAGGTACGCATGACCGCCGACCATCACCTGCGTGGTCCCCTTGTATACGTTGGCGTCGGAGGCGAGCTGGAGAGTCTCCGCGGCGTTCCCGAGCGCTCCCCGCCAGCCGGAGACCGTCCCGTCCTCGCTGACGAAGAGGAAAGCGTCACCGTTGAACGCGGGACTCCCGGCCGAATTGAACGCCTGACCAGTCACATTCCCCGCGCCGGGGATCGTCACCTCGAGCCCCAGCTTGCTTGTGACGTTCGTGGTCGGGTTCACGTTGTAGAGCACCGCCAATCCCGCTCCGTTAGCCGAAACCCAGAAGGGACTCATGGAGGAATGAGCGATACCCCACGCGTTCTTCAGGTGTGGATCGGTGAGCTGCGCGGCATTGACCGATTGATCGTCGGTGACCAGGTTGGTCACGTCGAAGACCTCGGCGTTTGCCGGGGCATCCGGACCGAGCACAAGAGTCAGGAACAGAGCGGCCAGAACGATTGGGAAGAGCTTCACCAGAGTCGACATGGCTGGATCTCCAGTCTTCCGCCGGGGACGACCACTGCGCTTTCGCTTTCTAACTGACTCGGCACACTACTCCGCCAGCCACACCGTGTCGAGCTGCTGATTCAGAAAGTGGCTCGGCGTGATCGTCCAGCCGCGCACCTTCGCGCTGTGCGGAACGATGCGGTGGTTTTGCAGCGTCCACAGGTAGTGCGCTTCCTCGTCGAGCAACCGCTTCTCGAACGCGCGCAGATAGCGCTTGCGCTCCTCGGGATCCAGCGCGCGCGCCTGCTTCATGAACAGATCGTCGAGGACCGGATCCTTGTAGCGGCCGAAGTTGCGGTCGGAGATCCCGACCGACTGGAACTTGTCGATGTCCATGTCGGGCTCGACGACGAAGCTGCACTGGAAGTCCATGGCGACGTCGAAGTCGCCCCGCTGCAGCATCGGGTGATAGGCGGACGCCTCGATCGTCTCCTGACGCACGCTGAGGCCGATCTGGCGCCACTGATCGATGAGCCAGATGCCGAGCGGCTCATAGGGCTGCGGGATCCCGCGGTTCTTGAAGACGAACGAAAACCCCTCGGGGATGCCGGCCTCACGCAGCAGGCGGCGAGCCTCCGCCCGGCTGGCCTTGATGTCGCGCCAATAGCCGGCGAGCTTTTCGAGCTCCTGCGGCGGCGTCGCCCACGGGGTGCCCGGCACCTGGATGCCGGCCACGTCCTTCACCACCGCGATGCGTGAGAGGTTCTTGGCGCCCTCGTAGCGATCGAGCGCGAGCGTGAGTGCGCGGCGCACGCGCTTGTCGTCCCACGGCTTGCGCTCGTGGTTCATGGCGACCAGCATCGAGCAGTCCCACGGGCTCTCCTGCACGGTGATCTTCGGCCCGAGCGCGCCGATGAGGCTGTCGCGCTCCGCGGGGCTGAAGCTGCGGAACTGGATGTGGGCGCGCTCGCCGCGAATCGCCGCCACCTGCGCCGACGACGAGCTCACGAACAGCGCGCGGTAGCCGTCGAGGTACGGCTTGCCGCGATCCCAGTAATTCGGGTTCTTCTTGCCGATCCAGTGCGAGCCCTTGACGTGCTCGACGAAGGTGAAGGGCCCGGTGCCCATCACGTTCTTTTCGTACCAGCGGATGTCTTTCGCGAGGATGTCGGCTTTGTAGATCCAGCCGTAGGGGGAGGCCAGCGTCATGAGGAACGATGCCTCCGGCCACTTGAGCCGGAAGCGGATCGTCGACGCATCCGGCGCCTCGATCGCTTCGACGGCGCGGTACTGGCCCTTGCGATACGACGACGTCTCCGCAGGCGGGAACACGATCTTGTCGTAGCTCGCCTTCGCATCGCGCGACGTCATGACGGTGCCGTCGTGGAAGCGTACGCCGGATCGCAGCTTCAGTGTGTAGACGAGCCCGTCGGGCGAAACCGTCCACGACTCCGCGAGGTCGGGCACGACCTTCGTGCCGGTTCGATCGAACGGATCGACGCGCAGCAGCGTGTTGTAGTGCGGCGCCAGCGGGTGCACGACGCCGAAGGTGCCCTCTTTGTGGCCGTCATAGGAAGGCGGCTCGGACGGCACGAGGAAGATCAGCTCGCCACCGGAACGCGGCTTGTCCTGAGCGAGCGCAGATGAGGGAAGCGCGGGCGAGAGCAGCGCGAGCACGGCGATCGAGGCGGCCATCAGGGCCGCGGGGACTCTTGTCTTCATGATTCTCTCGTTTGGCCTGCGCGCGGACGTTACTCCGCGAGCCAGACGCTGTCGAGCTGTTGGTTGAGGAAGTGCGACGGCGTGATCGTCCAGCCGCGCATCTTGGCGCTATGCGCGACGATGCGATGCCACTGGAGTGTGAAAAGGTAGTGGACCTCGTCATCGAGCAACCGCTTCTCGAACGCGCGGAGGTACCGCTTGCGTTCCTCGGGATCCACGGCGCGCGACTGTTTCACGTAGAGGTCGTCGAGCACCGGGTCCTTGTAGCGGCTGTAGTTGTTGTCGGAGATGCCGACGGACTGGAACTTCTGGATGTCGAAGTCGGGCTCCACCACGAAGCCGCACTGGGCGTCGCTGGCGACTTCGAAATCGCCGCGCCGGAGATGCGAGACGTGGGCCGATGCCTCGATGGTCTCCATCCGCACGTTCACGCCGATCTGCTTCCACTGGTCGATGAGCCAGATCGCGATCGGCTCGTACGGTTGCGGGATACCCCGATTCTTGAAGGTGAACGCGAAGCCCTCCGGCACACCGGCCTCTCGCAGCAGCCGGCGGGCCTCGGTGCGGCCCGCCTTGATGTCGCGCCCGTAGCCCGCGAGCTTCTCCAGCTCCGCGGGCGGCGTGGCCCACGGGGTCCCGGGTACCTGGATTCCGCCCACCTCCTTGACGACGGCGATGCGCGAGAGGCTCTTCGACGCCTCCCAGCGGTCGAGGGCAAGCGTCAGGGCTCGGCGCACGCGCTTGTCGTCGAAGGGCTTGCGCTCATGGTTCATCGTCACGAGCTGGCCACAGCCCCACGGGCTCTCCTGCACCGCGATCTTCGGCCCCAGCGCGGCCAAGAGCGCGTCGCGGTCGGCCGGACTGAAGCTGCGGAACTGGACGTGGGCGCGCTCGCCCCGAATGGCGGCGACCTGCGCGGATGAGGAAGAGATGAACAAGGCGCGGTAACCGTCCAGATAGGGCCGGCTCTTGTCCCAGTAGTCCGGGTTCTTCCGGCCGACCCAGTGCGAGCCCTTGACGTGCTCGACGAACTTGAACGGGCCGGTGCCCATCACGTTGGTTTCGTACCAACGCACGTCGCGGGCGAGGATATCCGCCTTGAAGATCCAGTTGTACGGCGAGGCCAGGTTGGTCAGGAACGAGGCCTGGGGCCATTTCAGCCGAAACACGACCGTCTGCGGGTCGGGCGTCTCGACGACCTCGATGGCCGTGTAGGCGCCCTTCCGCATCGAAACCACGTTCGCCGACGGGAAGGCGATCTTGTCGTACGAGGCCTTGACGTCGCGCGACGTCATCGGGCTGCCGTCGTGGAAGCGCACGCCCTGCCGCAGCCGCAGCATATACACGAGCCCGTCGGGTGAGATCGTCCACGACTCGGCGAGGTCCGGCACCACTCGCGTGCCGGTGCGGTCCGTAGGATCGATGCGCAACAGCGTGTTGTAGTGCGGGGCCAGTGGATGCACGACGCCGAAAGTGCCTTCGCGATGGCCATCGTAGGAGGGCGGCTCGGACGGCACGAGGAAGATCAGCTCGCCGCCCGAGCGCAGCCTCTCCTGGGCCGACGCCGGTGACGCCAGGGCGAAGACGACGAGCGCGATGGCGACCGGGATGCGCATGGCGTTACTCCGCCCGGATGATGCGGCGCCGTTCGTCGACGTCGCGCGCACGGGCCTGCCGGTCGTACAGCGCGTCCAGCGCGCGGTCGGTGAAGCGCCCGTAACTGGCGTCCGTGCGATCGGCCGAGAGGAACTTGTAGAGATCGAGATCGGGCTCGACGATGTAGCCGCATTGCCCGTCCATGCTGACCTCGAAGTCGCCGCTGCGCAGCGCGTGGAACCAGGCGGCGCTCTCCAGCACCCGCACAGTGGCGTTGAGTCCGATCTTCTTCCACTGGTCCACGAGCCAGATGGCGAGCGGCTCGTATGGCTCGGGCAGGTTGCGGTTGTTGAGCACGAAGGCGAAGCCGTCGGGCACGTTGGCCTCGCGCAGCAGCCGGCGCGCTTCCGCGCGCGAGGCCTCCAGGTCGCGCCCGAACCCGGCGAGCCGCCCGAGCTCCGCCTCGCTGGCCGCGTAGGTGGTGCCGGGCACCTGCACGCCGCCGACCTCCTTCACGATGGTGATGCGTGACAGCGCCTTCGATCCGCGCCAGCGGTCGACGGCGAGCGTCAGCGCACGCCGCGCCCGCGGATCGTCCCACGGCTTCTTCTCATGGTGCGGCACCACCCACAACGCGCAGTCCCAGGGACTCTCTTTGACGGTGATGCGCGAGCCGAGCGCGCCCACCAGCGCGTCGCGCGCGCTCGGATTGAATGCGCGGAACTCGATCAGCGCGCGCTCGCCGCGTACGGCCGCGATGCGCGCGGCGGTGTTCGGAACGAAGATCGCGCGATAGCCGGCGAGATAGGGCCGGCCGCGGTCCCAGTAGTCAGCGAACTTCTTGCCGACCCAGTGCGAGCCCTTCACATGCTCGACGAACGTGAACGGGCCCGTCCCGAGGATGTTCTTCTCGTACCAGTGCGGGTCCTTCGCCAGGATGTCGGCCTTGTAGATCCAGTTCCACGGCGAGGCCAGGCCGGAGAGGAAACCCGCCGATGGGTGCTTCAGCCGAAAGATCACCGTCTCGGCGTCCGATGCCTCGAGCGCCTCCACCACCGCGTACTGCCCCTTGCGCGGGCTCGTCAGGCCCGGCGGCGGATTGAGAATCTTGTCATACGACGCCTTGACGTCGCGCGAGGTGAGCGGCGAGCCGTCGTGGAACTTCACACCGCGGCGGATCTTGAACGCATAGGTCAGGCCGTCCTTCGAAACTACCCAGCTCTCGGCGAGGTCGCCGACCACCTTGGTCCCGGCAGTGTCCGTGGGATCGACCCGCAACAGCGTGCTGTAGTGCGGCGCCGCCGGGTGGATGAGGCCGAACGTCTCCTCACGATGCGCATCGTACGTCGGGCTCTCCGAGCCGACGACAAAGACGAGCTCACCACCCGACCGCGGCGCCTGCGCGTACGCCGGTGTACCGAGCGCCAGGATCAGTGCGATCGTCAGGACGAGACGTGGACGCATCGTCGGTCCTCCTCGTCGGAGAGTGGGGAGCAGAGTCTAGTACAGACGCGCAACCTGTGCTCAGCTATGGGCCATGACGCCACTCACCGTGCAGGGTCCGCATCCGCCGACGGCCGCCAACACCACGTGGCCCAACGTGCTGCACACGCGCATCGCGGATGTGCTCGCGCAGATGAAAGCCCCGCCGTGGTCCAAGCGCATCATCGCCGACGAGCGTCAGCTGGTGACGCTGATCGCGAGCCCACCCGGCGGCGGCAACCGACCCCACTGGCACAGCGACTTCGACGAATGGTGGGTCGTGCTCGCGGGCACGTTGCAATGGGAGCTGACGGGCGGGACGATCGTGCGCGCCAACAAGGACGATATCGTGTGGGTGCCGCGCGGGACCGTGCACCACATCAGCAACGTCGGCGCCGAGCTCTCGCTGCGGCTGGCCGTCGCCATGCCGCCGGCCATGCACTACTTCAGCCCGTGCGAGCAGTGCGGCTTCACCGACGACGGCCCGCGCCAGTGGACCGCCTGAGACGCCCGTGAAGTTCGCGCTGCCCTACGGCGACGGCACGCTGACGGCGACGCTGCCAGACGGAGCGCGGCGCGTCTCGGTCGAGGCCGCGGGTGCGCTGCCGCCGCTCGCCGATCTCGACCATGCCGTCCGGCAGGCGCTCGCCAAGCCGCTGGGGCTGCCGCGTATCCGCGATCTGGTCAAGCCGAGCGATCGCATCACCATCGCGTTCGACGATCACACGACCGGATCGTTCGGGCCGATTCGGCCGGTGGCGATCCGCGCCGTCCTCGACGAGCTGGGCGCGGCGGGCGTGTCGCGCTCGCAGGTGCGCCTGGTGTGCGCGAACGCGCTGCACCGGATGTGCCGGCCGGCCGAGCTCGCGCGTCTGCTCGACGACGCGCTCGTCGCAGAATTCCAAACGCGCCTGTCATGCCACGACGCAGAAGATCGTGAGCAGATCGCCGACCTCGGTGTGACGTCCGAGCGCGGCTATCCCGTCGAGGTGAGCCGGCTCGTCACCGATGCCGACCTCACCGTGTACGTGAACACGAATTACATCCGCGGATTCACGGGCGGCTGGAAGTCGGTCTGCGTCGGCCTCTCGACGTGGCGCTCGATCCGCGTGACCCACGATCCCGACGGGATGTCGATGTCGCTGCAGCGCAATCGCATGCACGCCGTGCTGGACGAGATGGGTCGCCATCTCGAGGCGCGTCTCGGACGCCGCATCTTCAAGATCGACACGCTGCTCGCCGATGCCTTTCACGCCGCGCGCGTCTTCGCCGGGGGCGTGGACGAGACGCGACGCGCGGCCCTCGACGTCCAGACGCAGCGCTTCCCATCGCGCCGGGCCGCGGCATCCGAGCCGGTCGACATCCTCGTCTATGGGGTGCCCGACTCGAGCCCCTATGCGATCTGGGCGTCGGTGAACCCGATCCTCACGCTGATTTCGATGGGACTCGGTTATCTCGGCGGCATGATCGACGCCGCCGGCAAGCCGGGTTGCACGGTCATCATGGCCGCCGCCGCCACCGACACGTGGGACCGCGTCCATCATCCGTCGTATCCCGACGTCTGGGACCGCGTGCTCACCCACACGCGCGATCCGTACGAGATCAACGCCCGCTTCGAGGACGAGTTCGCACGCCACGCCACGTACATCGATGCCTACCGGCATCGCTTCGCCTTCCATCCGATCCACGCGATCCTGGCCACGCATCCACTCAAACGGCTGCGCCGCGTCGGTCGCGTCATCGTCGCCGGCCCGCGCGACGCGCATGTGCCGCGGCATCTCGGCTGGGAGGTGGCGGGCAGCGTGGAAGAGGCGGTGGCGCGGGCGCAAGCTCTTCACGGGCGCGGCGCCAGCATCGGCGTCGTCGAACAGCCGGGCATGCCGGCGAATCCGGATCGCTAGACCAAAGGAGAGGTTGATGCTCACGGGAAAGACCGCCATCGTGACCGGCGGCGCGCGCGGCATCGGCGCGGGCATCGCTCGCGTGCTGGCCTCGCAAGGCGCGCAGGTGGCCGTCCTCGATCTCGACGGCGCCGAGGCCGAAAAAACGGCGGCCGCGCTGGCCGTGCCGGGACTCGCGGTGGCATGTGACGTCGCCATCGAAGCGGAGACGGCGAAGGCCGTGCGGTCCGTGGTCGAGCGGTTCGGCGGGCTCGACATCCTGGTGAACAACGCCGGCGTCGGGCGTGGCGCGAGCGATCCCAACGTCCCGCGCGCCGCGCGCGGAAGCCTCGGCAGCGGGGCCATGTCGGGGGCGCAGTGGGATGAGTACCTCTCGCAGAATCTGAGGACGACATTCGTGACGACGGCGGCGGGACTGGCCGCGCTAAAGGCACGCGGCGGTGGCGCCATCGTCAACATCGCCTCGATCGCGGGGCTGGTTGCCTCGCCGAGGCTGCCGGCATACGCGGCGGCCAAGGCCGGAGTCATTTCGCTCACCAAGAGCCTCGCCCTCGAGTACGCGCCGCACGATATCCGGGTCAATGCGATCTGTCCCGGCTTCCTGTGGACGCGGGCGTGGGAAGGCCTGGCCGAGGCGATCAAGCTCGACACGCCCGATTTCGCGGCCCTGGACGCGCGCGGGGTCTTCCTCGAAGTCGTCAAGCGCGGCGTGCCGCTCGGACGCGAGCAGACGCCGGACGACATCGGCCAGCTGACGGCATTCCTCGCCAGCGACGCGGCGCGGAACATCACGGGGCAATGGATCGCCGTGGACGGCGGCATCACCCTACGGCAGGCGTAGGGCTAGACGCGGCGCGGCGTCGCGGCCTTCGTGGGCGGGCGGTGCGGGCGCTGACGTTTTCCGTCCATCTCCCGTGCCGTTCTGGTCACGTCGGCGTGGTCAGTTTCGCGCCACGCCTCTGGGACTTTCGTCGGATTCGCTATTTTCGTCGCGCCGGCCGGCTGGTACTCGCTTTGCTTTTCAGCCGAGCATGCAGATCCGACGGTCGCGCCTATTGTTCCTAGCCGTCCTCCTCGGTTCGGCAGCGTGCTGGTACTTCGGCGGCGTCGCCGAGCTCGAGGTGAAGCTGACCGGGCTCGCGACTCAGCCGCACGTGAACACGGCGTTTCAGGATCCCATCACCGGCCAGAGCGATGCGCTCATGACGCTGATCTGCTTTGCGCTCCTGGCGCCGATGGCCGTCCTCGCCGCGTTCATCATCGTGCTCTGCATGGTGAGAGGCGTCGAGGCCGTCGTGGTCTCGCTCCGCGGGCCCGGATGGTTCTCGCTACCGCTCGTCGGGACGTCGCTGGTCGCTGCGCTGTACGCGAGCAGTCAGCTGTGGCTGCCGACGTCGCTCTATGGACTCGGCATCGTCGCGCGGGCGTACTTCGTGTACTCGTACGGGCCGCTGTTCCTCGTGCATCACTAGACGCCGAGGTAGTATTTTTTCACCAGCTCGTTTTCGCGCAGCTCGGCGGTGCTGCGGCCCTCGAACTCGATCTTGCCGTGCACGATGATGTAGCCGCGGTCGGCGATCTTCGTCGCCTGGTTGAAGTTCTGCTCGGCCATGAGGACGGTGAGGTGCCGCCGCTCCTTCAGCTCGCGGATCTTGGCGATCACGCGGCTCACGAGGATGGGCGCCAGGCCCACCGACGGCTCGTCGACCAGTAAGATCCGCGGCGACGACATGAGGGCGCGCGCGACGGCCAGCATCTGCTGTTCGCCGCCGCTCATGCTGCCGGCCAGCTGCGCCCGGCGGCCCCGCAGCACGGGAAACGCCTCGTAGGCGAACTCGAGATTGGTCTGGATGTCGGCGCGCGCGGCCTTGCGATAGGCGCCGAGCAGCAGGTTCTCCTCGACGCTGAGCTTGGGGAACAGCCGCCGGCCCTCGGGCACCAGTGCAATCCCGAGACTGACGATCTCTTCGGTCGAGCGCCGCGTGAGGTCCACCCGCGTGCCGTCGGTCTCGAGGAAGACCTCGCCGGCCTCCGGCGAGACCATGCCCATGATGCACTTGATCAGCGTGCTCTTGCCGTTGCCGTTGGTGCCGAGCAGCGCGACCGTCTCGCCCTCACGCACCTCGATGGACACGCCGTGCAGCACGCGGACAGCGCCGTAGCCGGCGTCCACGTTGCGCACGACGATCCTACTCGCCAAGGTAGGCCTTCTCGACGGCCGGGTTGCGCACGATCTCGTCGGGCGTGCCCTCGGCGATGCGCTCGCCGGCATCGAGGACGACGATGCGCTCGGAGAAGCGCATCACCGCGCGCATGATGTGCTCGATCATGATGATGGTGATGCCCTGTGCGTTGAGCCGGAACAGGATGGTCAGGATGTCGTCCACCTCGGCGCTGGACAGTCCCGCCATCGCCTCGTCGGAGATCAGGAGCTTCGGTCGCGCGGCCATCGCGCGCGCGAGCTCGAGCTTGCGCATCTCGATCTGCGTGAGCCCGGCCGGCCGCAGATGCGCCTTGGCGGCCAGGCCGATGGCCTCGAGGATCTGCATGGCGTCGGCGCCGTCGGCGCCCCGGCCATGCGCGGCGTTCTCCAGCGGGATGCCGAGGTTGTCGAGCACGCTCATACTGGTGAACGGCTTGGGAATCTGAAAGCTGCGCACGATGCCGAGCCGCGTGCGCCGGTGCGCCGGCAGGGCGGTGATGTCGCGCCCGTCGAAGGTGATGTGGCCGCCGTCGACGGGCAGCGAGCCCGACACGCAATTGATCAGCGTGGTCTTGCCCGAGCCGTTGGGACCGATCAGCCCGAAACGCTCGCCGGGCTTCACCGCGATGCTCACCTGGTTGAGCGCGAGGAAGCCGCCGAAGCGTTTGGTGAGCCCCTCGACCTGGAGGAGCGCGTCACTCATATGCGCCCCCGCACCCGACGCACGAGGCCGAGGATGCCCTCGGGCGCCAGGACGACGAAAGCTACCAGCACCACGCCGACGATCAACAGATTGAGCTCGGAGGAAATGGTCACGGTGGCCAGCTGCTGCGTGGTGCCCAGCAGCACGGCGCCGATCACCGGCCCCACCCAGCTCGTCGTGCCGCCGATCATCGGCATGGCGAGCGCGTTCACCGCGTAGTCCAGGGCGAAGGCGGAGTTGGGCTCGACGAACGTCACGTAGTAGGGAAACGGCGCGCCGGCCACGCCGAGCAGGAAGCCGCTGATCGTGGTGGCGAACAGCTTGAGCCGCAGCGTCGGCACGCCCATGCACTCGGCGGCCTCCTCGTTGTCGCGCAGGGCGGCCAGGCCACGGCCGATCCAGGAGCGCTCGATGAAGCGCGCCACGAGCACGGCGACGACGGCGAGCCCGAGCATCACCGTGAAGAGGAACACGACGTAGTTGCCGAAGGGCGGGCCACTCGGCCGGATCACGCTGATCCCGCGCGAGCCGCCAACGTATTCCCAATTGATGATCATCGTCTGCAGCACGACCGACAGCGCCAGCGTCGCGATCGAGAAGAACGTGCCCCGCAGGCGCAGCGTGAGATACCCGATGCCGAGGCCGAGCAGCGCCGCCACGAGACCACCGGCGACGATCAGCACCGGCAGCGGCGCCTTGATCGATCGGATGAGGAAGACCGCGGTATACGCGCCGAGCGCGAAGAACGCGGGCGTGCCGAAGTTCACGTAGCCGCCATAGCCGCCGAGGATGTTCCAGGCGGTGGCGATGACCACGTACTGGAGGATGACGTAGCCGGCGAAATAGAGATAGGGATTCACGCGCATGGTGGCGAGCGCGACGCCGGCCAGCACGACGACCACGCCGACGCCCAGGGCTGGAAGCGTGCGCGCCATCTAGCGTCCGAACAGGCCGGCCGGCCGCACGGCGAGCGCGGCGAGCAGGATGCCGAACGAGACCGCCAGCGACCACGACGGCCCGAAGAACGTCGCCATCAGGCTCTCGATCACGCCGAGGATGATCGCGGCGACCAGCGTCCCGCCGATGCTGCCCATGCCGCCGAGCACGGTGATGGCGAACATGCGGCCGATGTAGTCGCGGTCAGTGGACGGGATCACCGGCGCGATCGTGATGAGCAGCGCGCCGGCCAGGCTGGCGGCGGCGATCCCCACGCCGAACGCGATCGTTTTGATCTGCACGGGATTGGCCCCCATGAGCCGCAGCGCAGCCTGATCCTGCGAGACGGCCATGATGGCGCGTCCATAGAACGTCCGGCCGAGAAACAGATAGAGCGCCGCCGTCATTGCGACGCCGACCACGCACGGCACGAGATAGCGGAAGGAAACGCCAACGCCGGCGAGCTCGAACGACTTGCCGATGTAGCCCGCCTGGACCAGCCGGTAGTCGACGCCGAACTTGAGGCTGAGGCTGACCTCCATGATGAAGAGGATGCCGAAGAAGAACACGAGACCCCGCAGCGATTCCTCGCCTCGCCGCTCGAAACTGCCGTAGTAGATGCGGTAGACGACAGCGCCGAGCACATAGAACACGGGGGTGAAGGCGATCCCCGTGAGGATCGGATCGAGGCCGTACGCGGAGTTCATGACATACGCGGCGTACGCGCCCAGGATCACGAACGCGGGCTGGGCGATGTTGGCGATATCGAGCAGGCCGAAGATCAGCCCGATACCGAGGCTGACGGCGGCATAGAAGCCGCCGAGCAGCACGCCGGCGACCACGGCGTTCGCCAGCAGGTCCCAGGAGAACACGGGCCGCGGACTACTTCAGCGCGGCCGCGTACGGATAAATGAGGTTGCCCGACTTGAACTCGTCGGGATAGAGCACGACTTTCTTTCCGGGACCGCGGAACTGGTCGATGCTGTTGCCCGAGATCTTCTGGTACTGCACCATCAGCGTGCGGCCCTTGGCCCATTCTCCGTTCTTGCCGAACTTCACCTTGCCGACGATCGTGTTGAACTCGGTGGCGCGGATGTGGTCGGCGATCTTCTGCTGATCGAGGCCCTTCGTCGCCTCGACCGCCTGCCCGAGGACCTGCACGAGCGCGTACGAATACGGCGGCAGATAGTAGCCGAGCGGGTCGACGCCGGCCTTCTCGGCGCGCGCCTGATACTCCTTGAGGAATTCCTTGATGCCGGGGATGGCGAGGAACGGCGGCTCCGGCGCCCAGAAGTCGTAGTTGACGACACCGTTCAGCATCGAGCCCATGCTCGTCATCACCGTCGTGAACATCAGGCCGACCATGCCGCCGCCGAAGATCTTCGGCTGCAGTCCCACCTCGTGCGCCGCGCGGAGCATGCCGACCGAGTCCGGCGGATACGACGCCACGAACACGATGTCGGGGTTGGTCGCCTTGATCGCTCGCACGATCGGTGTGTAGTCGACGGTGCTCGGCGGATAGGTCTTGTCGTAGACGGTCTTCAAGCCGTACCGCTTGATCAGCTCGCGCGCGCCGACCAGCGCGTTCTGCGGATACTCCGCGTCGGCGCCGACGATCGCGACGGTTTGCGGCTTTGGATTTTGCCTGGCCGCCAGCTCGAAGAAGCCGATGGCCGTGCTCGTCTGCGGATCGGGGCCGGCGGGCTGGATCTGGAAGTAGTTCGGGTACTGGTACTTCTCGTTGTTGGCGAGCCCGAACATGCCCATGACCGTGAGCTTGCGCTCCATGGCGATCGGCATGAGCGGTGCGATCAGGTTCGTGCCGTAGCCGGAGATGACGAGGTCCACCTTGTCGACGTCGAGCAGCTTCGTGTAGATGCCAGGCACGGTGGACGGGTTCGTCTGGTCGTCGTAGTAGATCAGCTGCACCGGTCGTCCCAGGAGGCCGCCCTTCTTGTTGACGTCGTCCTTCCAGATCTCGACCGCGAGCAGCGCCGGCTTGCCGTTGGCCGACAGCCCGCCCGTGAGGGCCATGCCGAATCCGAGCTTGATGGGATCGGCCGCGCGCGCGACGGGGACGAGCGCGGCCGCGGCAACGACGACGAGCGTGGCGAGAGTTACAGCGATCAGCGCACGAGTGCGGGTCATGGTGGCCTCCGTGGCGCGTATATTACACGCCCGGGAGGCAGCCATGGCACACGCGCGCGGCATCAAGCCGGTTGGTTACTTCGATTGTCCGGGCGGCGGTCAGGTCGTCGTCAGCGGCACCACCGCGTACATCGCGCACATGAAGGCGCCGCACGGGACGACGATCGTCGACATCGCCGACCCCGCCAATCCGCGCAAGCTCGCGGAGCTCACGATCCCGCCCGACGTGCACTCGCACAAAGTGCGCGTGATGAACGACGTGATGCTCGTCAACCGCGAAGCCGCCCCGCGCACCACGCCCGGCTCCGGACTGCGCGGCGGTCTGGGAATCTACGACGTCTCGCGTCCGGACAAGCCGCGCGAGATCGCGTTCTGGCAGTGCAAGGGCGTCCATCGCTTCACGTTCGACGGCCGCTACGCGTATCTCTCGCCGGATCTCGAGGGCTATCGCGGCAACATCGTCGGGATTCTCGATCTCGTCGATCCCGCGCACCCACAAGAGGTCGGGCGCTGGTGGATGCCCGGCCAGTGGATCGCCGGCGGCGAGACGCCGACGTGGGAGGGCCGCGCGCATCGCTGCCATCATCCGATCCGCCTCGGCAACCGGCTCTATGTCTCCTACTGGCACGGCGGCTTCGTCATTCTCGACATCGAGGATCTCGGCAAGCCGCGCTTCGTCGCCGGCCTCGACTGGAGTCCGCCGTTCAGCACGCCCACGCACACCGCGCTGCCGATCCCCTTCCCGCTGCACGGGCGCAACGTGTTGCTCGTCGCCGACGAGGACGTCATGCGGATTCCGCCGGGAACGCCCGCGTTCCTCTGGCTCGTGGACATCTCCGAGGAGACGCGCCCCACGCCCTTCGCATCGTTTCAGGTGGACGGCATCGATGGCTCGCCGCAGCCGGAGTTCACCGCCTGCCATCAGCCGTGTGAGGAGGTACGCGGCACGGAGATTCCGGTCGCCTGGTTCGCCCACGGCCTGCGCATCGTCGACATCGCGAATCCGCACGCGCCGCGCGAGGTCGCCTCGTTCGTGCCCGACCCCGCCGACGGCGGGCGCGTATGCAGCAACGACGTCTGCTACGACGCGCGCGGGCTGCTGTACCTCATCGATCGCGACCGCGGGCTGCACATCGTCGAGCGGACGTGAGGGGGTTCGCGGGCCGAGCCGCCGTCGTCACCTCAGCGGCGGCCGGCGATCCTTCCACGGCTGCGCCGCTTCCAGTTGCGATGCGAGGCGGAACAACGTCGCCTCGTCGCCGAAGCGCGCGACGAACTGCACGCCGAGTGGCAGCCCGCTCTTCGACACCGCGAGCGGTACCGACATCGCCGGGTGACCCGACGAATTGAACAGCGCCGTGAACCCAACGCTCGCCGTGCGCGCGGCCAGGAACGCCGCCGAGTCCGGGTTGGACAGGCTGAGGACGCCGAGTGGGTGCGGAGGCTTCGCCATGGTCGGCGTCAGCAGGATGTCGTACTGCTCGAGGAATCGCGCGACCGCGCGGCCCGTGCGGTGCACGGTATGGATCGCGCGCGCATAGTCGGCGGCGGAGAACGCGCGCGCCTCCTGCACGCGCTCCCAGGTGATGCGTTCGACGTCGTCCTGGCTGAGCGGTCGGCCCAGCGCCGCGGCGCGCGTCTCGAGCGTGAAGGTCAGGCTCGCGACGACGATGGTGCGGCTGGCCTGGCCCCAGGCGGCTTCGTCGAACTGCGGGCGCGCTTCCTCTATATGGTGCCCGAGGCTCGCGCAGAGCTTGGCGGCCCCGCGCACAGCTTCCGCGCACTCCGGATCCACGGGACCCGCAAGCCACGGCGTCGTGGTGAGCGCGATGCGGAGTCGTCCGGGATCGCGACCGACTTCTTCTAGGAAGAGCCGCGCAGGCGGCGGCGCCCAGTACGGATCGCCGATGTCGGGGCCCGACGTCGCATCCAGCAGCGCGGCGCTGTCGCGCACGCTCCACGTGACGGCGTGGCCGATCGATGCGCCGCTCCAGCCCTCGCCCGCGTCCGGCCCCATGGGATTGCGGGCGCGCGTGGGCTTGAGGCCGAAGAGGCCGCACGCGGAGGCGGGAATTCGGATCGAGCCGCCGCCGTCGGTCGCGTGGGCCATCGGCAGCATGCCGGCCGCCACCGCGGCGGCCGCGCCGCCGCTGGAGCCGCCGGCGCTATGGCCGAGGTTCCACGGATTGCGCGTGGGACCGAACAGTCGCGGCTCGGTCGACGGCGCGATGCCCATCTCGGGCGTGTTCGACTTGCCGACGATGACGAGGCCCGCCCGCTTCATCCGCGCGACGATCTCGCTGTCGTGATCGGGCACGTTGCTCGCGAAGAGTCCGCTGCCGTAGCTCGTGACGACACCGGTGTAGAGCGCACCGAGGTCCTTCAGCAGATACGGCACGCCCTTGAACGGACCGTCGGGCAGGCCGGCGCGGATGGCCGCGCGGGCGTGGTCGTCCATGCGCGTCACGACCGCGTTGATGGCGGGATTACGCCCGTCGATGCGCTCGAGCGTCGCCGCCAGGACTTCCTCGGGCGTGGCTTCCTTCGTTCGGATCAGCTCGGCCAGGCCGAGCCCGTCGTACCGCTCGAATTGCTCGGCGAGCCGGCTCACGCGGAGACCTTCGCGCCCCCGAACACCGGGTTGTCGGTCGTGTCGACGAGCGCCTCAGCGCCTTCGGTCGGCAGCCGCTCCGAGAAGTTCTGCGCGCCGTCGATGTCGTTCTCCCAGATCTCGCGCGGCAACTCGTAGAGCACCTCGATGCCGTGACCGTCGGGATCCTCGATGTACACGCTGTGGGTCATGCCGTGGTTCACGCGGCGCAGGAACTTCACGCCTTTGTTCTGGAGGAACTCGACCTGCTTGAGCCACGACGCGCGATCGGGCCACGCGATCGCCACGTGGTTGAGGCCGATGCGCTTGGGCTGCATCGTCCATGCGTCCTGCCCGGCCGCCTCCGGCGGCGCCTCGGCCAGAGCCAGATCGTGATGGGTCACCTCACCGTCCTCCGACACGCCGCTGTAGAACCGCATTTTGAACGGACGATTCTTCAGCTCCGCCACCTGGCGGAAGCCGATGATCTCCGTCCAGAAGCGATGCGAGACCTCGAGATCGCGCACGTTGAGGACGAGGTGATTGATCCCGCGTGGCGTGATGGCGACGTGCAACCCATCACCGGCGAGCTCGGCGCGGAGATCTCCGGCGTCGATCTCGGCGCGGACCTCGACGACGCCACGATCGCCGAGATCCGCCAAGCCCTGCTCGAGCACGGTGTGATCTTCTTCCGCGATCAGGAGTTCGACGCCGAGCAACACAAGCGGCTGGCGCGGCGCTTCGGCGAGATCTTCGTGCACCCGAACTACGCGGGGACGCAGGCCGACCCGGAGATCGTCATGATCCGCCGCGAGCCGGGCGATACGCGGGTGGTCGGCGAGGACTGGCACACCGACACCACGATGATGCCCAAGCCCCCGATGGGCGCGATCCTCTACGCGATCGAGGTGCCGCCGTTTGGCGGCGATACGCTGTTCGCCAACCAGTACCTGGCCTACGAGACGCTGTCGGACGGCATGAAGCGGCTCATCGACGGGCTTCGCGCGATCCACAGCGACCGGCTCGTGGCCGGCCCGCAATCGCGCGCCAGCGTCGGCCGCAGTACGAAGGCGCGTCACGACGACGCGTGGCGCGAGACGGTGAGCACGCACCCGATGGCCATCAGACATCCCGAGACCGGCCGCAAGGCGCTCTTCGTCAACGTCTCCTACACCGTCGGCATCGAGGGGCTCGCCGAAGACGAGAGCCGGCCGTTGCTGGACTTCCTGATGGAGCACGGCAATCGTCCGGAGTTCACGTGCCGCTTCCGCTGGACCCAGGGCGCCGTCGCATTCTGGGACAACCGCTGCGTGAAGCACCTCGCGATCAACGACGCGGGGCCGTTTCGGCGAGTGATGCGGAGAGTGCAGATCGCGTGAGTGCGACGGCGCCGCCGCGACGACTGTCGATGATCCGCGGGTTCCACCTCGCGGATTTTCTGACGCTCGGCAATGCCGCCTGCGGCGTCGTGGCGATCTTCGCGGCCATGGCGTACCTCGAAGCGCGTGAGGCGGGGCGCCTGCTCGCCGCCACCGCGCTGCTGCCGCTCGCGCTCGTGTTCGACGTGCTCGACGGGCGCGTCGCCCGCGCGCGCCGCGCGCACTCCGCGCTGGGCCGTGAGCTGGACTCCCTGGCCGACGTCATCTCGTTCGGCGTGGCGCCAGCGGCGATCGCCTACGCCGCCGGCATGAACGCCGTCTGGGACGTCGTGATCCTCGTGTATTTCGTCTGCTGCGGCGTCAGCCGGCTGGCGCGCTTCAACGTCACGGCGGAGACGCTGGCCGCGCACAGCGCCAAGGTCACCTACTTCGAGGGGACGCCGATTCCCACGAGCGTCGTGCTCGTCGCCATCGTGTCGATCGCCGCGTGGGTCGGGCGCCTGGGCGACACGCTACCTGGCGGCGCCGTGCACCTCGGGCCATGGGCGCTTCACCCACTGACCGTGCTGTGGGCAGTATCGGGATCGTTGATGATCAGCAAAACGCTCCGCATCCCCAAACTTTGATGGATCGATTTTGGGGGCCATTTCGGGGCTCATCGCAACGCGATCCCGAGGAGCGCCACGGCTGTGCCGGGGCGCGACGAGCGCTGGGGGTTTGGGGGCCATTTCGGGGCCCCCAATCAGTCAAAAGCGGTAGGAGACGCCGAGGAGAATGTGATGGGTGTTGAACGTGGTGCTGGCGCTCGTCTTGCCCCCGAACACGTCGACATCCCACGACGGCGAGACATGGGTGAATCGGTATTCGGTGAAAGCGCCCCAGTTGCTGTCGATGCGCAGCAAGACTCCGAGACGCAAGTCGAGGCCGATGTTCGTACTCGTGTCGTCGACTTCCTGGAACCCGATAGCGCCGCTCGCATTGGAGATGAACAGGCCGGGCCCGACGCCCGCATACGGCTGCAAGCGGCCGTCGCGAAATTCCTCGTCCTTGAGGAAGCCGTAGCGCGCCATCAGCAGCAAGCTCAACGGGACGGTCTGGACGTCGACCGCGGGCCGGAAATACGAGACGTCGAACGCGACGCCCAGCCACGGCAGCTGAAAGTCGTCGAACCACTTCCCGACCCGCAGCCCGAACGAGGGCGAGCTGCGGCCGTTCAGGTCCTGCGTCTGCTCCTCGTCGAACACCGTGAAGGTCAGCGTGCTGCCGCTGGTGATGGCCGGACCGAGGTAGGCGTCCAGGAACCACTCCGCCGAGGCCGCGGGCGCGACGGCGAGGACCGCGAGCACGACGGTCAGCGCAATCATCAGGCGTCGCATGGACGCCTTATACCACATGACTGACGCCCAGACGATCTCTCCCACGCGCCGCTGGACGGTCACGCTGTCCGTGATGATGGTCACGGTCATGCAAGTGCTGGACACCAGCGTGACCAACGTCGCCCTGCCCCACATGCAGGGCTCGATGTCCGCGGGCATCGAGGAGATGTCGTGGGTCGTCACGTCCTATCTGGCCGCCAACGCGGTGGCCATCCCCGCCACCGGCTGGCTCTCGGCGCACTTCGGACGGCGGCGGTTCTTTCTGATCTGCACCGTGCTCTTCACGGTGAGCTCGTTCCTGTCGGGCATCGCGCCCAATCTCGAGTTCCTCGTGGCCATGCGCGTGTTACAGGGACTCGGCGGCGGCCCGGTCATCCCCATGGCCCAGGCAATCATGTGGGAGATTTTTCCTCTCCGGCAGCGCGGCACGGCCATGGCCGTCTGGGGCGTCGGCATCATGCTGGCCCCGATCCTCGGACCCACCGTCGGCGGCTGGATCGCCGACAACTGGTCGTGGCGCTGGATCTTCTACATCAACCTGCCGATCGGTGCCCTCGGCTTTCTGATGGTGAGCGCGTTCCTCTTCGACTCGCCGTTCGCGAGCAAGCCGCGCCGCATCGACGCGCTCGGCCTGGTGCTGATGATCTTCGGCTTCGGCTTCCTGCAACTGGCGCTCGATCTCGGCGAGAAGGAGGACTGGTTCGAGTCGCGGCTGATCGTCGCGCTCTTCGTGCTCGCCGCGTGCACGCTGGTGAGCTTCATCGCTCGCGAGCTCACGACGACCGAGCCGATCCTCGATCTCACCGTCTTCCACGACCGCAACTTCGCGGTGGGAACGATCTGCATCGCGCTCGTGGGCCTGGCGTTCAACTCGAGCATGCTGCTGCTCGCGGTGTACACGCAGAAGATGCTCGGCTACGACGCGTGGAACGCGGGCCTGGTGCTGGCCCCCGGCGGCCTCGGCACGATGATCTCGCTGATGATTTCCGGGCGCCTGGTGTCGCGCATGGATCAGCGGCTGATGTTGATGGGCGGCTGTCTGCTCAACGCCTTTTCGGCGCTGCTGATGACGCAGCTCACGCTCAGCATGGACTACTGGAGCCTCGCGTGGCCGCGCTTCCTGCAGGGCTTCGCGATGGGCTTCATCTTCCCGCCGCTGCAGACGCTGACGCTGGCCACCATCCGCCTCGAGCGGCTCGGCAACGCCACCGCGGCCTACAACGTCGTGCGCAACGTCGGCGGCAGCGTGGGGGTGGCGCTCGCCACCACGTTGCTGGTGCGGCGCAGCCAGGAGCATCAGACGACGCTGGTCGCGCACGTCGACGTGTGGAGCGCCGACACCGCACGACGCCTCAAGGAATGGACCGCGCACTTCATGAGCCAGGGCGCGGACTCGTTCACGGCCGGCCGCCAGGCGCTGAGCATGCTGTACCGCCGCACGCTGGAGCAGGCGCAGGTGCTGGCCTACGCCGACGACTTCTGGCTGATCTCCATCGTGTTCCTCGCGATCCTGCCGCTCATTCCGCTCATGCGCCGGGTGCACGCCGAGCAGAACGAGCGCGCGCGCGCGAGCTCGGAGCGCGCCGGCCGCGTGGAGGCGCTGCCGGTGCCGGAGGAATAACGGAGGAGGCGAGCATGGCGACGATCGAGAAATACGGCGCGCCCGGCGTGTACGACCCGCCGGGCTACAGTCAGGGGATGAAGGTGACCGGCGCGCGCACGCTGCTGTTCACGGCCGGCCAGGTGCCGTACGATGCCGACGGCGGCGTGAAGCATCGCGGCGACTTCAAGGCACAGGCGCGCGCGGTGTTCGGCGCCGTCAAGGCGCTGGTCGAGGCGGGCGGCGGCACGCTCGAGAGCGTCGTGAAGATCACCACCTACGTGACCGACGTCCGCTTTCGCCAGGACTTTCGCGCGGTGCGCGAGGAGTTCTTCGGCGCGCGGGGTCCGGCCTCGACGATGGTGGAGGTCAAAGCGCTCGCGCATCCGGACTACCTCATCGAGGTGGAAGCGATCGCGGTCGTGTGAAACGGTGACGCTCGGGGAGAGAGGACAGCATGAGCGACGAGGCGACGCTGCGCACGCTGGCGCTGAAGGTTCGTAACTGGGGACGCTGGGGTCCCGACGACGAGATCGGGACGCTCAACTACATCACGCGCGACACCATCGCCGCCGCCGGGCGGCTGGTGACGAGCGGCAAGGTCTTCGCGCTCGGCATTCCCCTCGACCGGCACGGCCCGCAGAGCGGCACGCGGCAGCGTTTCAATCCCATCCACACGATGTTCCGCGACGGCGGCGACGCGCCGCGCACGCCCGCGCAGGTGGCCGAGATGCAGGGCTACGGCGGCTCCGACGACTGGATCGTCATGCCGCTGCAGTGCGCAACGCAATGGGACAGCCTCGCGCACATTTTCTACGAAGGGAAGATGTACAACGGGTACGACGCCGCGCTCGTCGGCAGCAGCGGGGCCGCCAAGAACAGCATCGACAAGACACGCGACAAGATCGTCGGCCGCGGCGTGCTGCTCGACGTCGCCGCCTACCGAGGCGTGGGCGCGCTCGAGCCGGGCTATGCCATCACCGTCGAGGATCTCGAGGCCACCGCCGCCGCCGCGAAGGTCAGCGTGCAGCCCGGCGATCTGCTCTTGATCCGCACCGGTCACATGTCGCGCTACCTGGACAAGAACGATTGGCGCCACTTCGATCTCGATCCGTTCCCGGGTGTGTCGGTGCACACGGCCGTCTGGATGCACGACAAGCAGATCGCCGCCGTCGCCAGCGACAACTACGCCGTCGAGGTGCGTCCCTCGGAGCTACCCGCGTTCCGCAACCCGTTCCACGTCGTCGCCATCGCCAACATGGGGCTCACCCTCGGCGAGATCTTCTTCCTGGAAGAGCTCGCCGCCGACTGCGCCGCCGACGGCCGTTACGCGTTCCTCCTCGTCGCCCCGCCCTTGCCGGTGACCCGCGCGGTCGGCACGCCCATCAACCCGTACGCGATCAAGTGATGGCGACCAAGCGCGAGCGCGTCCTGGCCGCCCTGCGTGGCGATCCCGTCGACCGCGTGCCGCTCAGCTTCTGGCTGCACAACTTCGTGGCCGAGAACTCCGCCAAGGGATTAGCCGACGAGACGCTGCGCCTGGCGCGCGTCTTCGACTGGGACTTCCTCAAGCCGCAGTCGCGCGCGCAGTGCTTTGCCGAAATGTGGGGACTGACGTACCGGCCGTCCACCGATCGGGCGATCCAGTACAGCGTGACGCAGACCCCGCTGGCCGGCGCGGCCGACGCCGCGCGGCTCTCGCCCGTCGATCCACGGACGGGCGCGCTCGGCGAACAACTGGACGCGCTCGCCCGGATTCGCGCGGGCGTCGGCGCCGACACGCCGATCATCTGGACGGTCTTCGCGCCCGTGATGGTGCTGCCTTATCTGCTGCGCGGCGGTCGCGAGCAGGCGCTGGCGATCGCGCGCACGGAGCCCAAGGCGATGGACGCGGCGCTGAGGGCGATCGCCGAGACTCTGGCCGCCTACGCGCGCGCGTGCGTGGAGGCCGGCGCCGACGGGCTCTTCTACGCGACCAACATCGCGCGCGCCGACAGCCTGACCGCCGAGGAGTGCCGCCGCTTCCAGCGTCCGCACGATCTGCGCATTCTCGCGGCCGTCGAGACCGCGCCGTTCAACCTGCTCCACGTGTGTGGCCCCGCCGTCCACTTCGACGAGTTCGCCGACTATCCGGTTGCGGCGTTTTCGTGGGCGCTCGGCGGCGGCAACCCATCGCTGTCCGACGTGCATCGGCGCACCGGCCGCGCCGTCGTCGGCGGATTGCCGGCCAAGCCGGAGATCGCCTCGATGGGCGCGGAGCAGCTCGCCGTACGTGCGCGCAGCGCCGTCGACGAGATGCGCGGTCGCGCGCTGCTGCTCGGTCCCGACTGCTCGATCAATCCCGACACGCCGGAGGCGCTGCTGCACGCCGCCGCCGCCGTCGTGCGGCCCGGGAGCCCACGGTGACGCGCTCAGATGTCGCCGCGCTCGACGAGCTACGCCTGCTGGTCGTCGTCGACAACGAGACCGACACGCTGTCGAGCATCGCCACCTTCCGCGCGTGCCCGTCAGCCGCATGCACGACGGCCATCCCGGCAAGGTCGTGTTCAGACGAGCGCTTCGTCGCCGCGCGCGTGCGTGGCCGCGGCACCACCGTGCTGTCGGCGTGCTCGCACGCGGGCATGGTCAACGCGTCGCTGGCGGCGCAGACGCAGCTGTCGGAGCCGATCGGCGTCGTGCTGGACGGTTATCACCTGAGCGGCACGGCGATGGAAACGCGCATCGAGCCGACCGTGCGCGATCTGGCCGAGCGCATTCGGCCGCGCGTCGTCGCCCCGGGGCACTGCACCGGCTGGCGAGCCAAAGCAGCGCTCGCCCAGACGTTCGCGCCGGCGCGCTACGGGCCGAGCGTCGTCGGCTCGCTGTACACGCTGCGCGCGTCGTAGTCAGGCGCGCAGGCGCACGCGCGCGCGGTAGAGCAGCCACATGACCGCCCACCATGCGAGCAGGTAGGCCACCGCGTACGCGAGCGACGCGTTGACCGGCGCGGCCCACGGCGCGAACGCGCGGACAAAGATCGTCTGCTGCAGCGTGGCCCCGCCGACCTCGATCAGCGTCAGCACGCGCGCGACCAGCGTCGACAGGAAAAACAGCAGGAGCGCATTGACGCCGAGCACGACGAACGGCGTGGCCCAGCGGCGCCAGCCGCGGAGCTCGATGGCGGCATAGCACGCGGCGAACACCAGCAGCGCGAGGCTCGCCGTGAGGAGCACGTAGGAGCTCGTCCACAGCGCTTTGTTCACCGGAAAGACGGTGTCCCAGACGACACCGAGCACGCCGCCGACCACGCCCGCCAGCACCATGCCCGCGGTGATCACAACCGGTGCACGGTCGCTCTTCAGCCACCGGCCGGTCAGGACGCCGAGCAGCGTCGTCGCGACGGCGGGCAGCGTGCTGAGAATCCCTTCGGGATCGTAGACGCGGGTGAGCCGCAGCACGTGCGGGCCGAGCAGCGCGCGATCGAGCCAGGCCGCCAGATTGCCCTCGGGCTCGAGGTCGCCGCGGCCGTAGCCGGGCACGGGCACCAGCATCATCGCTCCCCAGTAGCCGAGCAGCAGCGCCGCCGTGGTGATCGCCTGTGTCCGCCAGCTCGTCGTCAGGAACAGCAACGCCGCGACGAGGTAACAGACGGCAATGCGCTGCAGCACGCCGGGGACGCGGATGGTCGCCCAGTCGAAGGCCGGCACACCATTGAGCACGAGTCCGAGTGCCCCGATGATCGCCATGCGGCGCACCACGCGGCCGGGTGTCGGCCGCGACAGCGGAATGGCCACGCCGACGATGAACAAGAAGAACGGAAAGATCACGTCCGTCGGCGTGAGGCCGTGCCAGTCGGCGTGCTTGAGCGGCGCGTAGACGGCCCGCCACGTGCCGGGATTGTTGACGAGCACCATGGCGGCCATCGTCAGGCCGCGGAAGGCGTCGAGCGAGACGAGTCGCGCCGTCAGCGGTCCTTGAAGATCGGCGCCCGCTTTTCCTTGAAGGCCGCGACCCCCTCGCGAAAATCGTCGGACGCCGCGGCGACGTCCGCCCAGCGCGTCTCCAGGCGCTGCGCCTCCTCGGGCGTCTGCCAGTACTGCGCGCGGATGGCCTCCTTGATCGCGCGAAACGTGATGGGCGCACCACCGGCGACACGCGCGGCGAGTCGTGCAACCTCGACGTCGAAGTCGGCGTCGGGAATCACACGCGAAACCAGGCCGAGCTCACGCGCGTCGTCGGCGTCCATGTCCTCGCCGAGCATCAGCATATCGAGCGCGCGATTGCGACCGACGTAGTGCGCGAGCCGCACGAGACTCATGCCCCACGAGGGCACCACGCCGAGATACGCGTCGCCGGTGCGGAACTTCGCCGTCGACGACGCCAGGCGCACGTCGCACGCCATCGCGATGGCGAAGCCGCCGCCGATGCACCAGCCGCGGATCGCGGCGATCACCGGCTTGCCGATCGTTTCCACGCGATCGACGACACGACGACCGAGCTCGCGAAACCGCGCCGCCTCGTCGCCGGCGCGCGGGCCGCCCGAGAGGTCGGCGCCGGCGGAAAACGCTTTCGTCCCGGCGCCGGTCAGCACGATGCACCGCGTCGCCTCGCGCGCCTCGAGGTCGTCGAGCGCGGTCAGCACGTCTCGCATGAGCGCCGGGGAGACTGCATTCACCGGTGGGCGGTTGAGCGTGAGCGTGGAGACGCCGGCGGTGTGTACGACGAGGAGTGTCTCGTAAACCATCGCCAGACGATACAACAGGAACTACATCACTTGCCGAACCCCCGGCGGTCGAGATAACGCCCGAACTCCGTCAGGTAGGTCTGACGACTGGTCGCGACGGCATCCATGACGTGATCAGCGAAAAGCGCGAGCAGCACGCGAATAATGGCCATGCTTCCAGCCTACGGTGCAGGGCCCGAGTTTCGTGCACGATTTCGGAGCCCGTCCATTCGGGCGATTCCACCCGCCGGGTGCACCGCGCATGCTGAAGACAGCGGTCGAAGGCAAAGGAGGCCCCAGATGAACGGGTTGATGGCTTTCTCGAACGAGCTCGCGGCGGCGGTCGAGCACGCCGGGCGCGCCACCGTGGGCGTCAACGGCCGACGGCGATTCGGTTCGACCGGCGTTCACTGGCGTTCCGGACTGATCGTCACCGCGGATCATACGGTGGAGGTCGATGAGGACGTCACCGTGACGACGCCGGATGGCCGAACGCTGGCGGCGACCGTCGCTGGAAGAGACCCGGGCATCGACGTTGCCATTCTGCGCGTCGACGCGGGAGATCTTCCGGTCGCCGACATCGCGACCGAGCCGGCGCGCGTGGGACACATCGTGCTCGCCGTGGGCCGTGGCCCGCGCGCGAGCTGGGGCGTGGTGAGCGCCATCGGCGACGGTCAGCGAGGGCGGACCGAGCGCGCCGATCTCTTGAATCTCGACCTCACGCTCTATCCCGGCTTCTCGGGCGGGCCACTCGTCGACGCCCGCGGCCGGGTCGTGGGCGTCACCACGTCGGGACCGGCGCGCCATTTTCAAGTCGCGATTCCGGCAGCGACGGTGAGCCGCGTGCTCGACGAGCTCGGCCGTCGTGGACGGATTCCCCGCGCGTACCTGGGTGTCGGCACGCAATCCGTGCGCCTGTCCGAGACACTGCGCCAGCGGCTGGGCACCGATCAGCGCGCCGCGGTCATCGTCGTCGATGTGCAACCGGATAGTCCGGCAAGCGCCGCGGGACTCGTGATCGGCGACGTCATCGTCGCGCTCGGCGGCGCACGCATCGCCGACCCGGGCGACCTCCGCGCCGCGCTGCGGCCGGAGCAGGTCGGCGAGACAGTGACGGTGTCCATCGTGCGCGGCGGAGAGCCGCGCGACGTGCGGTTGACCGTGGGCGAGCGCTCGCGCCGCGCATGATGGAGACGACGCGGGATTTCGTGGCGCTGGCCGACGTCGTGCGGCGGATCACGGTCGAGGTGATCGGCAACGACACAGCGCTCGGATCGGGCGTGTCGTGGCCGCGCGGCCACGTCATCACGAATGCCCACGTGGTGCGTCATGCGCGCGTGGCGGTACGCTCGGTCGATGGCCGACAGCTCCAGGCCCGCCTGCTCGTGCGCGACGCCGAGGCCGATCTGGCCCTGCTCAGCCTCGACGCCGCCGATCTGCCCACCGCGACCGTCGCCGACGCCGCACGCGTGCGCATCGGATCGCTCGTCGTCGCCGTCGGTCATCCGCTCGGTATGCGGGGCGCGCTGAGCGCCGGCATCGTTCACGCGATCGCTCCCGTCGTGCGGGGCGGCGCGCCGTGGATCCATGCGGACGTCCGGCTCGCGCCCGGCAATTCCGGTGGCCCGCTCGCCGACGTCTCCGGCGCGATCGTCGGGGTCAATGCCATGATCGTCGGCGGGCTGGCGCTCGCCGTGCCGATCGCGCGCGTGATCGACTTCGCCCGTTCGGCCGGGGTCGCCGTCCCGTGAGCGCCGCGGGGCTCGCCGTCGCGTGAGCGCCGGGGACGACGCGCGACGCGGTCCCGAGCGCACGACGATCGTCGTCGTGGCGGACCAGGCGCTCGTCGCCGCGCGGGTGGAAACGATGTTGCGCGAGATCGCGAGCGCGCGCGTGGTGATCGCCACCGCGCGTGAGCTGACGGCGCTGGCCGAGGAGCCCGGATCCGCGATCGTCATCCTGGCGATGGCGGCACCATCGATCGCGCGAACGCTGGCGATGCTTCGCGGCACCGGGCGCACGGTGCCGGCTGACGGCGGCGATCGCGGCGACGCGAGCGGGGCTGCTGGCGCTACACCCGGATGCCGTCGGCGCCGTGTCGGCGCCGGCCACGGCCGTCGCGCCCATGGCGCTCACGCCGCGCGAGCACGACGTGCTGGAAATGATGGCCGAAGGCATGAGCAATCGCGCGATCGCCCTGCGCCTGAAGATCTCGCGTCATACCGTGAAGTTTCACGTCGCGTCGGTGCTCGCGAAGCTCGGCGCGCGGAGCCGGACGGAGGCCGTCACGGCCGGCGTGCGCCAGGGACTGATCTCGCTCTAGGTTCAGCGCCCCTTCAGGAAATCTCCGAGCGTCATGCCGAAGCCGCCCCTGCGCGCGGCGTCTTTGATATATGCCTGGGTTTCCGCCTGTTCCTCGTGCGCCAGCGCTTTCTCGCGCGACAGACGGATGCGCCGGCCGCCTTCCTCGATCGCGAGCACGAGCACCTTCATTTCGCTGCCGGCGGGGAAAATCTTACGATGATCGGCGCCGCGCGTGGTGCCGAGCTCGGCGTTGGGAACGAGGCCGGTCTGGCCGGGGCCGAGCCGGACGAAGACGCCAAACGGCTCCACGCGATCCACGGTGCCCATCAGCACGGCGCCGACGGCGACGGTGGATTCGAGCTCCTGGCCGACGGCCGTGCCCTCCGGTGCGAGCGCAAGCCCGATGCGGCGCTTGGCCGGGTCCACGCTGACGATCATCACGGTGACCTCGGCGCCGGCGGCGGCGGCCTCGCGCAGCGCGCCCGCGCGGTGGCGCGGAATCTCGCTGCTATGCAACAGGCCGTCCACGCCCGGCAGCAATTCGACGAACAGGCCGAATTCCGTGGTGCGCATCGCACGGCCGTGCACGACCTGACGCTCACGCAGCCGCCCCGGCACCGCGGCCCACGGATCGCCCTCGAGCGCTTTCAGGCTGAGCGTGACCTTGCCCCTGGCCTCGTCGACGCGAAGCACTTTCACGGTCACCTGCTCGCCGACGCTGAGCCGATCGCCCGCGCGCTCCACGCGCGCGTGCGAGAGCTCCGACATCGGCACGAGCCCCTGCACGCCACCGAGATCCACGAATGCGCCGAAATCCGCGAGCGACACGACCCTGCCCGGCAGCACCGCATAGGGCACGAGCTTCTTGCGCGTCTCCTCGGCGGCCTTGGCCGCCTCCTCTTCGAGCAGCGCGCGGCGAGACAGCACGATGTTGCGGCCGCCCTCGGCGAACCGCGTGACCCGGAAGGAGAGCACGCGGCCCACGTAGTCCTGCTCGGACTCCACGCGTCGCAGCTCCATCTGCGAGAAGGGACAGAACGCGCGCAACCCACCGACGGTGACCTCGTAACCGCCCTTGATCACGCCGGCCACGCGGCCCTCGATGGGCACTCCCGTCTGCGCCGCCACCGCCAGCGCCTCGCGCGCGTGCCCGCCCTGCCGGAGGCGATGCGACAGACGGATCTCGTCGCCCGTCGCGACCACCGTCGCTTCGATCTCGTCGCCGACCTTGATCTTGAGGTGGCCCTGGTCGTCCGTCAGCTCCGCACGGTCGATCCACGCCTCGCCCTTGCCGCCGACGTCGACGAACACGTGCTCGTCGCTGATCTGGATGACGCGGCCCTTCACGACCTGACCACGCTCGACGGTGTGCCGGGCCTCGTGTTTCGCGAAGAGCGCGGCGAAATCTTCCTCGGGCTCGGAGTTGCTCATGGCGTCACGGCCTCACGGATTGCCGGGCGGATCGCCGCCAGACAGAATGCGATGCGGCGATTATAACGGCAGTGCTCCGCGACAACGGGAAAGCGAGGAGCGCCACGATTCACTCGGGGCGACGAGCGTAGGGTGGCGGGGGCCATTTCGGGGCCCCCCACGTTCAGCGCGACAACCGAAACCGAGGAGCGCCACGATTCACTCGGGGCGCGACGAGCGTTGGGGGGTGTGGGGGGCCATTTCGGGGCCCCCCACGTCAATTAGTCAACCGGACGGCCGTCCACGGGAGCGGTCGACGCCGGAATCCCGAGCGAGAGGCGTCGGCACTCGTCTTCCCAGATGCGGTGGCAGCGCCCGTGAAACCGAAGGATCCGGCCATCGGGGAATCGATAGGCGACCTGCGCGCCGTGCGTGTCGCAGGCGGCGCACGTCACGATGCCGATCGACGTGTCGAACTTGATGTGTCCCGTTGGAGAGGTCGGCTTCCCGGGCGCCGTCAGCGGCGGGATGACGCGCGGCAACGCGCCGGCGGCCATGCGCTGACGGATCCTCTCGATTACGCTGTCTCGGTCCATTGTGGCCTTACCTCCCGTTATGGCTCAGGACGAAGCGGCCACGGTCGTCATCGTCGTGGATCGCACGACGCCGGCGCCGTCGCGGCGTGACTCGCCGCGTGCCTGCTTCGTCTGTCCCTCGAACACCGCGCTCTCTTCGATGACGAGGGCCGGTGTCTCCAGATCCCCGCGGACGCGGGCCTGCTCGCGCAACTCGATGCGCTCGGTGGCGATGATGCTGCCGACGACTTCGCCCTCGATGATCACGATCGGTGCACGAAGCCGCGCTTCGACGCGCCCGCCGCGGCCGATGCTGAGCGTGCCCGTCGCCTGGATCTCGCCCTTCACGTGGCCGCTGATGACGACGTTGCCGTTGAAGGCACACGTGCCCTCGAGCCGCGAGCCCTCGGTGATGAGCGCGGCACCGGTCGGTTCCGACACAGTTTGGTTGCGACGATTCCAGCGCATGCGTCCAGCGGAGGCAAGGGCCGCGCCAGATCGGAGAACGCTCTGAACGCCTGATTTTTCGATCTCCCGCCGTCGCCCACGACGTCGCGCGACGTGCGTGTTTGTCATGTGTGGTGACATCGGCCATGACAGGCCGACATCCGAGATGGCCGCGCTGCGTGTCACATCGCCGTGGGGTGCCGGCGAACGCGTGTAGAGTCGCGCACTTCCGTTTGGCATAGCCCTTGAACCCGACACGCCCCCGGTCGCGCCTACTCGGCGCGGGCCGTGCGCTGTTGGACAACGACGCGGGACACGAACGGAGGCGTGCAGTGTGTGAACGTCGCAGGGTGTCAGTGCTGGCCCAACGCGAGCGCCCCGTACGCCGAACGCTGTCGTCGCAGGCCCACGCAATCGCTGCCGTGCACTCCAACCCGACGAAAGGAGTCCAGCAGTGCTGAACGACACAGAAGTCAAACGAATTATCGACGCGATCACGGAGTATCGCGAGCTCGTCCAGCAGTCCACCGAGATGCGCGACCAGCTGGAATCGCTCCAGAAGCGTTGGTCCGCGCTGAAGGCCGAGCGTGACGGGCTTCGCACCAGCGTCGACGCCCTGCACCAGACGCTGGCGCAGATGAAGGTGGACTACCAGGCGGTCATGAAGCGGATGACGGACCTCTCCTCCACCGAGGACACCGTCCTGGACAACGTCAAGTTCCTGATCGACGAGCTCAGCTCGGTCCTCAAGAAACACGAGGGTTAATGGTCATGCGCCTCATGCGTTCGCCACAGCAGCCTCCGCCGCCGGAATTTGCGGACGAGAGCCGCATCGCCGCCGAAGGTCAGAAAGACGGCGAGCGCAACATCCCGGAGATGGGCTCGTACACGCCGGCTCCGTTCGAGCAGGCGCTGATCGCGAACGGTGAGCAAGCCGTCCAGCAGATCTACAAGGCCACCTCGGCGAAGATCGCCAAGCTCCGGCCGGTCGTCGAATCGTTGCAACGACACCTGAACGACCTCGAGCGGCGCATGCGTCCGGTGGCCGATGCCTACAAGGCGCGCTCGGCCGAGGTGGGGCGCGACGCCATGATCGTGTTTCCGCCGGTCTTCCACTGGATCCTGATCGCCTTCCTCGCGGTGGGCGAGTTCCCGCTCAACACCGTGGTCTTCCGACTGTTCGGCGAAGCAGAGTACATGACGTACATCATGGCCTCGACGCTGGCCCTCATCATTCCGTTGATCGGCGTCTTCATCGGCGTTCATCTGCGGCACGCCATCCCGCGGCGCGTCGGCAACGTGTTGATCGGCGTTCTCACGCCGCTCGTCGTGGCCGCCACGCTCTACGCGGTCAGCTTGCTGCGCAACACGTACATCACTTCGCAGATGTCATCCACCGGCACCCAGATCTTGCCCGAGGGCAACCAGATGGCGTACGCGCTGTTCGCGCTCAACGCCCTCGTCTTCTTCGGCGCCACCGTGGCGTCGTACTTTGCCCACGATCCCGACGAGCGTCTCGACGGCTTCCATCACTCGATGAAGGCGCTCGACCGGAAGATGCACCCGATCCGCAAGAAGCTCTACGCCTTCGGCACCGAGCTCAACGGCGAGATCGAGCAGGCCAAGAGCCACATCGAAGAGATGCGCTCGCTGACGAAGCAGCGCATCCAGCTGTACCGGCAGAGCAACATCCGCCACCGCCGCCTGCTGCCTCCGCCGTCGTTCCGGCGGGACACGGAATTCCCGACGCTGCAGTGGTGGCCGACGGTCTCCATGAACAACAACCATCACCCGGAGGGCACATGATGCGGCGTCAACAGGCGGCGCGACTCCGGCTCGCGTGGTTGCTGTGGCTCATGGCGCTGCCCGCGCTGGTACTGGCCTCAGCAAGCTGCACGCGGTCCTCGCAGGCTGCCGCCGGCGGCCACGAGCCGACCGCCGTCGTCATCTTCGTCGACTTCTCCGAAAGCGTCGGCGGGATGGACCGCACCGGCTTCAAGCGTGAGATCGACAAGCTCATCTTGCCGTGGCTCGAGCCGGGCGACAGCTTCCTGATCGCGCCCATCAACGACAAGACGCTCACCGGCTTCCGGCCGCTCGTGGAGGCGGAGCTGCCGGCACGGCCGCAGTTCAACGGGTTCATGAACAACGTCATGAAGTTCAACCGCGAGGCGAAGGCGACCGAGGCGAAGCTGGTCCAGGTCAAAGAGACGATCCGCACGCAGGCGGGCGAGGCCCTGTCCAAGACGTCGCAGGCGCGCTACACGGACATCTTCAGCTCGTTGCTCCTCGCCGAGAAGTTGTTCAGCGCCGAGCAGCGGCGCAAGGTCCTCATCCTGATGACCGACATGATCGAGGACTATCCGCCATATGCCTTCGATCGCATGGCGTGGGCACCCCAGACCACGGGCAAGATTCTCCGGGATCTGGAGGGGCGGAAGGCGATCGCGGACCTGCGCGGTGTCTGCGTCTACGTGTCGGGCGTCAACGCCCCCACGGCGGAGATGGCCACCAGCATCGCGCGCTTCTGGGAGGCGTACTTCTGGAAGGCCGGCGCCGACCTGCACCCGAGCCGCTATGCGCACGTCCTGCTGCACTGGCCGCCGCCGAGCACCTGCCGGGTGTGGGGCGACGGCGGATACGCCACGCCCGGCCGCATCTAGCCCGGCCGGGACCGCGCGCGCCTAGTTCGTGATCGCGTAGTAGCGCCAGCCGCCGTACAACCGCCGACGCCACAGCAGCACCAGCATGATCGGGGTGATCGGACTCAACGCCTGCATGCACGCCTCCGTGGAAAGTGAGGGCGGAGGATACATCAGGACGTGAGCGCGCGCAATCGCGCGATCAACGCGCCCACGGCGTCCTCGGCCTGCGTGAGGATGGCGATGGTGTCGGCCTTGGACGCGGTGTCGGCCGAGACCAGCGCCTCCAGCCGCTGGTCCAGGCTCGCAATCGCGGCGCGCAGGCAATCGTTCTCCGCACGCAGGTGCTCGCACTCGCGCGCGTATGCGGCAACGCTTCGCTCGAGCTCCCCATACGACGGCACGCGTTTCTGCGCGACGAGCGTCGGAAACAGCGTGAGATCATCCCAGGCCTTCGCAGGACGGCGCCGGTCGCCCGCGCGTCGATCCGGCTCTCGCGGGACGTCCTCGCGCCGGCGCTCGCCGTACCGCCGATCGACGATGACCTCGATGCGCTCGTCACCGTGCAGGCGTTCTCGCACTCGCTCCAGAATGTCGGGGCGATTGCGGGCGACGATGAACAAGTACCGTGTCGGCGGCGCCGTATCGTTCGTCAAAGCGGCCTCGTCGGCAGGGGCTCATTCTACGCCGTGCGAAGAGAGGGTTGGTGTATAACCGAGGCGCGTCGAAAGGAGCCACCATGGGCACGCTCTCGCGCAGACAATTTCTTCGGACCTCGGGAGTCGTCTTTGCCGCCACGCTGGCGCCGTCGGCGCTGTCATCGCGCCCGGCGGGCGCCGCCGACAAAGAGCTGATCCCGAAGAAGCTGCCGTTCCCGCCGAACGACGAGTTCGGGAGCTACGAGCCGACGATCACGCCCGACGGCAACACGATCTACTTCGCGCGCTTCGCCGGCGGCGGCGACAAGCGCGTGCTCGGCACCACGACCGACATCTTCGTCACGCATCGCGTGCGCACGAGCGGCGAGTGGCCGGGGACGGGCGCGGACTGGACGCCGCCCGAGCGGCTGCCCGACACCGTCAACAGCGACTCCATCGACCAGGAGCCGCGCATCATGCCCGACGGCAAGACGCTCTACTTCATGAGTCGGCGCGCGGGCGGACGCGGGCCGGCCGGCATCTGGGTGACCACGAAGCAGCCGGACGGTCAGTGGACTCCTGCGCAGAACCTCGGGCCCAACGTGAATTCGGAGCACGTCAACCATTGCTTCATGCCGGTGGGACTGCCAGGCGAGGACAACACGTCGGTCTTTCTCTCGCTTCGACCGCGCGCGGACGGCACGCCGTCGACCGGCGACATCTACACGACTCGGATGGACTATGGCGCCTGGCAGCCCGCGAGGCGCTATGAGAGCAAGCTCCTCGACTCGATCGGCTTCAAGTGCCGGCTGAACGCCGTCTCCCGCGATGGCCTCGTGCTTGGCGTCGTGTCCATTCACGACTTCGGCAAGTTCCACCGGATGCTGCTCGTCCACTACGACGCCGCGAGCAAGGAGTGGAAGGGGCCGATCGTCGATGTGCCGTTCAACCAGCCCAACGTCGACGGCGCGTGCCCGATGTTCACGGCCGCCGGCGACAAGATGATCTGGTCGGCCGGCTATGACCGCGGACCCGGCCCAATCTCCACCGCTGCCGGAACGGGTTCGACCTACGATCTCTTCTGCCTCGCGCTCGCTGCGCTCGTGGCCACCGCGGGCGGTGCGGCCGCGCATGCCGTCCTCCAGCGCGCCGAGCCCCGCGTCGAAAGCCGCTTGAAGCGCCCGCCCGACGAGGTGAAGCTCTACTTCAGCGAGCGCGTCGAGCCGGCCTACAGCTCGGTGCGCGTCGTCAACGAGCGCGGCGAGCAGGTGGACCGGCGGGACAGCCGTGTGGATCGCGCCAATCCCGCGTTGCTGCGCGCGACACTGCCGGCGCTGGCGCCGGGCACGTACAAAGTGCTCTGGCGCGTGCTGTCGATCGATGCGGACGTGACCGAGGGCACGTTTACGTTCCGGATCGAATGAAGGCGCTGCTGCTCGCCGCGCTGTGGACTCACCTTTCCGCCTCCGTGTTGCTGATGGGGGCGTTTGCCACGCTGCTACTCGCCGGCATGCCGACCACGCTGACCGGCTGCCGCTGGGACGACACGATCGTGCGCTGGGCGCGTCGGCTCGT
>QHSO01000272.1 GCA_003220475.1 Candidatus Rokuibacteriota bacterium
CGCGATGACCGGCACGTACGGCGTGGTCCTCGCGTACGAGACCGAGCCGCCCTCGAGGACGAGCCGCCCTTCATGGCGGAGCACGCTGGTGAGCTCCCACACGAGGCGCGACTTGCCGAGGCCCGCCTCGCCGACCAGGGCCACGATCTGTCCGGCGCCGCGGCCGGCACGCTCGACCGCGCCGCTGAGCAGCTCCAGCTCCGCACGGCGACCGACGAAGCGCGTGAGTCCGCGTCGCGCGCCCGCGTGCACGCGCGTCCGTGCCGGCAGCGCCGCGGTGACCTCGTAGGCGTCCAGCGGCTCGGCCATGCCTCGCACAGTGACCGGACCCACCGATTTGGCCTCGACGTAGCCCTCCGCGAGGGCGAGCGTGCGCGCCGTGACGAGGATCGAGCCGGGGCGCGCCATCTGCTCCATCCGCGCGGCCAGGTGCGTCGTCTCGCCGACCGCCGTATAGTCCATGCGCAGATCGCTGCCGATGGACCGGACGACGACATCACCGGAGTTCAGGCCGATGCGGATTTCGACCGGCTTGCGGTGGCCCGCGGCGGCCTCGCGCACCGACTGCTGCATGCGCAGCGCGGCGTAGCACGCGCGCACCGCATGATCCTCGTGCGCCAGCGGCGCTCCGAAGAGGGCCATGATACCGTCGCCCATCACCTGGTTCACCGTGCCCTCGTAGTGGTGAACGGCCTCCATCATCGAATGGAGCACGGGATCGAGGAGCTCACGCGCCTGTTCGGGGTCGCGCGTCGCGAGCAGCTCCATCGAGCTCTTGATGTCTGCGAAGAGCACCGTGACCTGTTTCCGCTCGCCCTCCAGCGCGCTCTTCGACGTCAGGATTTTCTCGGCCAGGTGCTTGGGCGTGTACGATTCGGGCGCCAGACGCGCGAGCGGCGCGCCGCATTCCTCGCAGAACTTCGCGGCGGCGGTGACCTCGTGCTGACAGCTGGCACATCGCATTGCCGACTCCCCCGAACGGTGCATCGCGAACGCGAAAAGCGTAGCACGCGCGGCGACGAGGCGGCGCCGGCGGCCGGTCGTCCTCGGCGGAAAAACGAAAACGCCGCCGGCGCATCGCGCCGACGGCGTCGGTTACGTGACGAGGCGCCTCAGTCCTTCGGCACCAGGACGATCTCGATGCGGCGGTTCTTGGCGCGCCCCTCGAACGTCGAGTTGTCGGCCACCGGCTTGAACTCGCCGTAGGCGGCCGACGAGAGGCTGCCCGGCTCGATGCCCTGCTTTTGTAGATAGCGGGCGACGTTGATCGCGCGTCCGGCCGACAGCTCCCAGTTGGTCGGATAGCGCTGGGTGAGCGGGCCGACGATCGCCTTGTTGTCGGTGTGACCCTCGATGCGGATCGCCTTGTCGTTGACCGTCTTGAGGATCTCGATCACCTTGCCGAGGACGATGAGCCCCTCGGGCTTGATCTCGGCCTTGCCCGAGTCGAAGAGGATCGCTTCCACCATGTTGACGGTGAGCTTGCCCTTCAGCTCCGAGATCGTCACCTGGCCCTTGTCGATCTCGCCCTTCATCTTGGCGACGAGCTGGTCGTAGGTCGTGCTGACCTCGCGGACCTTCTCTTCGCGCGCTTTCTGCGAATCGGTGAGCTCCTGCCCCAGGCGGGTGTTGTCGCTCTCGAGCGCGCTGACGCGCTGGCGCAGGTCGGCGATGGTCTTGCCGAGCTCGCCGGACTTCAGCATGAGATCCCCTTTGAGCTGCTCGTTGCGCTTGCCCGCATCCGCCAGCTCGCTCTTGAGACGCATGTTCTCTGCGTCGAGCGCGGTCTGGCGCGCCTCCGCCGACTGCACCGCCTTCGTGTACTCGCTCTTTGAGACGCAGCCGGCGGCGGCCAGCGGGACTAGGGCCAAAACGATGATCGCCCCGAACGTCTTGCGCATCTGGTGGTCTCCTCGTCGCAGAGCCTGGCGAAGTGCCAGCGCTCCATTATTGCAAAGGAGCCCCCGGGCAACGAAGAATTACGGCAGCCGCGCAACCAGCGCGTCGCTCAGCCGGAGTAGGCGACCGCCGTCGCGGAGCCGGCCGCCGAGCGTCGGCCAGAAGGCCTGCGCGCGCGTGTGCTCGAAGGTTTCGAGGATCACCGCGTTCGCACGGCCGGCTTCGGCCAGGCGCAGGCTCTCGGTGAACGGAATCGAGACGTCACCGGAGCCGTGAGCGATCAGCAGCCGCCCGCGGATGCGCGGCAACGCGGCGAGCGGCGACAGCTGGTCCATTGCGACACGCGCGTCCACGGGCAGGGCGGCCAGCAGCGCGCCGAAGACCTCCTCGCGGCGATTCATGACGAGCGCGCGCACGGCGAGCCCGTCGCGACCCAGATCGGCCTCGAGCGCGCGTGTGTCGGCCCCGGGGTCCGCGAGCTTTCGGAGGGCGAGCGTCTGCAGCAAGCGCCGATCCCGCGCGTCGCGCACGAAATCGACCAGCAGCGCGAGCAGCTTCCAGCGGTTGTACTCTTCGGGCGCCCGCGTGTAGCGCCGGCCGCCGAACTCGTACGCGCCGGTGGTCAGGTAGCGGATGACGTCGCGCAGATCGGCGTAGCCGCCAAAGCTCGCCGCGAGTCTGAGCTGCGGCACGTCGGCGGCCGCCAGCAGCGCGGGGCCGGCGCCGAAGCTGAGGCCCACGACGCCGACCGCCGCCGTGCGCTGGGCGAGCGCGCCGAGCGCCGCGCGGACGTCGGCGACCTCACGTCCGCTCAGCTGGAACGCCGCAAGACCGTCGAAGTGCGGCACGAGCACCAGTTGGTGCTGGCGGGCGAGGAGTCGCGCGAGGCGGACGAGCTCGGGATGGCGGCGACCGGCGGGCGACAGTCCGTGCACGAGCAGCAGCCCCGCGCGTGGCGCGTCCGGCCGATAGAGATCGGCGACGAGCCGCCGGCCGTCGGCCTCGAGCGAAATCTCCTCGACGACCACCCCCGGCGACAACGGCGTGAGCCAGACCTCCGCGCCCGGAACGGCCAACGCCAGCGCCAGCGCCAGCGCCGGGCCTATCCGAACGAGCGCGGCGGCGCCGAGCAGTGCCGCGGAAACCGCCACGGCGAGCAGCCAGTTCTTCGGTCGCCGAGTGGAGGGGCTCACCAGGGCACCTGCGCTCGGAATTCTACGTCCGCGACGCGCATCCAGAGAAGGCCGTCGAGCGTCCCAAGGCCGACAGCAACCGTTGATTGGAATCGAGGCGCATAGATATGAGTCGACGCATGGCAACACCCGACATCAAACTTCCCGACCAAGAAGACTTCGTCGCTCCCGTGACCATCTTCGACGCCGACGGCCGCGTCGTGCGTGTCGTCCCGGCACGGGAATTCCGCCCGAACCCGGCCCCCGGCGCGCGACCGACGCGCCCGGCGCCCGCGTTCGTGCGCTCTCGTCACAGCCGCGAACCGGCATGATCGTCGAGGCCGGCCGCTCGAGGACGCGGTTCTTCAGGCCCGAGCTCGAGCGCGCGCTCGCGGTGATCGGCCTCGTCGCGCTGGTCGGCGCCATCGTGCTGCCGGTCGGCTGGGGCTACGAGCAGCGCCAGCAGGCGCGCGCGTGGCAGGAAACCGCGTGCGCCTACCGCCTCAAGGAAGTGGCGCGCGGTGCGATGCTGTCGGTCAGCGGCGAGCGGCGCGGCCAGGCGTGCGCCGCCCTGCGCCAGCTCGGCTTCGACATCGAGCCGACGCCGCCCTGAGCGGGCCGGCGCGCGGCGTCGTGCGCTCGCGCCGAGAGGAGGGTCCGTGAGCTTCGTCTTGCGCCACGGCGAGGCGTTCGTCTTCCTCTACGTCTTCGCGGATCAGATCGGCATCCCGGTCCCCGCCGTCCCCGCGCTGCTCGCCATGGGCGCCCTGGCGGCTATCGGCAAGATC
>QHSO01000088.1 GCA_003220475.1 Candidatus Rokuibacteriota bacterium
TCGAAAGCGCGCTCAAGCGCTTCAAGAAGCAGTGCGAGAAGGCGGGGCTCCTGTCGGAGTTCAAGAAGCGCCAACATTACGAGAAGCCCAGCGTTCGGCGCAAGCGGAAGGCCCTCGCCGCGCGCAAGAAGGCCAAGCGGCGGGAGCGGATGGCCGATTAGCAGCGGCAGCACTCCGGACGGTACCGCCAGCACTTCCGTCCAGCCGGGGCGGGAGCGAATGAGGCGAAGGGTGGAGGCAGGCCGACTCTGGGGGCGCGGGATCGAATGGGATGCCGTCCGCGCCCTGGTCGCTTCCGATGCGCGCACCGCGATGGGTCGTGAGCGCGCACTGACGGCGGAGCCCCTCACCGACCCCACCGAGGTCGATCACACCCTCGACAGCACGGCCGAGGCGCGTCGCGCGCTCGCCGAGCAAGGCGCTCCCCCACTCGACGGCCTCGGCGACCCGCGTCCCATCCTCGAGCGAGCGCGCGCCGAAGGCAGCGTGCTCGATGGTGGCGAGCTGCTCGCGCTGCTTCCGCTACTCGACACGGCGCCGCGCGTGAGCGCCTATGGACGCGCGATCCGCCCCGTCGCCCCCACGCTGGCCGCCGGCGCCGAAGCGCTCCCGCGTGTGCACGAGCTGCGCGAGCGCCTGCGCAAGGCGCTCGACGACGACGGCGCGCTGACCGATCGCGCCAGCGCGCGGCTCGGCCAGTTGCGTCGGGAGCTCCGTGAGCGACGCCGGCGTCTCGTCGCAGATCTCGAGCGACTGCTGCAGGCGGAGGGCGACCGCGTGTTCGCCGATCGCTTCGTGACGGTGCGCCACGGGCGCTACGTGCTCCCGCTGCGCGCGGAATCCCGCGGCCGACTGCGCGGCATCGTGCACGACCGCTCGCAAAGCGGCCAGACGCTGTTCGTCGAGCCGGAAACGATGGTCGAGGCGAACAACGACCTCGTCGCCCTCGAGCGCGACGAGCAGCAGGAAACGGCCCGCATCCTCGCCGAGCTGACCGACGCCGTGCGCGCTCAGCGCGAGCCGCTGGCGACGCTCGTCGAGACGCTGGGTGCGCTCGACTGGGTCTTCGCGCGTGCGCATCTGGCCGAGCGCATGGAGGCCTCGCGGCCTGCCATCGATCGTGACGGTCGCGTGGATCTCAAGGCCGCGCGCCACCCGCTGCTGCTCGCGCAGCAGTGGCGCGATCCGACCCGCGAGGTCGTGCCGGTGGATCTCGAGCTGGCGCCCGATCGACCGCTGCTGCTCATCACCGGCCCGAACGCCGGCGGCAAGACGATCGCGCTCAAAACGCTCGCGCTGCTCTCGCTGATGACGCAAGCCGGCTGCCACGTCCCCGCGGCGGAGGGCTCGCGCGTGCCGGTGTTCGAACGGATCTTCGCCGTCATCGGCGACGATCAGTCGGTCGCCGAGAACCTCTCGACGTTCTCCGCGTTCATCAAGCAGATCCGCGAGGTGCTCGCCGAGGCCGATGAGCGCTCGCTCGTCCTGCTCGATGAGCTCGGCGCGGGCACCGATCCCGACGAGGGCGCGGCGTTGGCGCGGGCGATCCTCGAAATGCTCGCGGATCGTGGCGCGCTGGTCGTCGCCACCACGCACCTCGAGCCCCTCCGCGCGTTCGCCGCCGCGGAGCCGCGCGCGCGCAATGCCTCGGTCGAGTTCGACGCCGCCACGCTCGCTCCGACGTTCCGGCTGGTCTACGACCGCCCCGGTCAATCGTGGGCGCTGGCGATCGCCGCCCGGCTCGGACTGCCGCGGACGCTGATCCTGCGCGCCGAGGGACTCCGCACCGCCGACGCGCGACGGCTCAGCGAGCTCCTTGCGCAGCTCGACGCCCGCAACCGCTCGGAGACCGACCGCGTCCGCGAGCTCGAGCGCCGCGAGACCGAGACGGCGGCGCGGCTGGCCGCTGCTCGAGAGGCCGAGCGGCTCGCGTCCGACCAAGCGCGGACGCTGCTCGACCGGGCCAAGGCGGAGGCCGGCGCCCTGCTCACCGATATCCGACGCGCCGTCTCCTCGGAGTGGGAGCGGCTCAAGCGGACCGAGCGCAGCCGCCCTGCGCTGCAAGACAGCCGCAGGCGTCTGCAGGAAGCGGCGGCGCGCGTCACACCGTCGATCCCCGACGCGGCGCCGAGTGACCGACCGCTCGTGCCCGGCACCGCGGTCGTCGCCGCTCACCTGGGTCTCAAGGGTGAGCTGCTCGAGATCCAGGGCGAAACCGCGACCGTGCGCGCCGGCTCCATCACCGTCCGCGTGCCCGTCGCCGCGCTCCGCCACAGCGACGCCGGGGTTCAGACAAACGGTTCTCAGCCCGACCGTCGGGCCCCGGAGGCCCTGCGCAGGGGCCCCGACGGCAAATCAAGAAACCCCGACGGCACAGCAAACAATCTTCGGTCCATCGGCGCCGAGCTCCTGTTACTCGGCAAGACCACCGACGAGGCACGCGATCTCGTCGAGCAGTATCTCGACGACGCGTTCATGGCCGGGCTGCCCAGCGTTCGGCTCGTCCACGGCAAGGGCACGGGGGCCCTGCGCAAGGCGGTCCGCACGCTTTTGTCGAGCCATCCGCTCGTCGAGACATTCCGGGACGGCGAGCCGTCCGAGGGAGGCGCCGGCGCAACCGTCGCCGCGTTGAAGGTCAGCTGACGATGGCCACCTACTCGGCGGCCGTGCTCGACGACATCCGGGCGGGTGTGGACATCGTGGACTTCATCGGGCCGTTCGTGAACCTGCGTAAGGCAGGCGCGAACTGGAAGGGCCTCTGCCCTTTCCACGGCGAGAAGACGCCCTCGTTCATGGTCAATCCGAAGAAAGGCATCTTCCACTGCTTCGGCTGCGGCGTCGGCGGCGATATATTCGGCTTCCTCATGCGTCAGGACCGTCTGTCGTTTCCCGAGGCCGTGCGCGCGCTGGCGAAGACCGCCGGCGTGACGCTGCCCGAGGAGCGCGGCGGACAGCCGGGCGACTCCGGGCGCGAAGAGCTGTTCCGCGTGATGGATCTCGCCGCGCGCTTTTATGCGGAGGCGCTGTGGAAGCCGGCCGGCGAGCGGGCGCGGAAGTACCTCGACGAGCGCGGCATCGATCCGGACCTTGCCAAGCGCTTCGGCCTCGGCGCAGCACAGGACGCCTGGGACCGACTGCTCGACTTCATGAAAGCCGAGAAGGTCGCCGAGGACACGCTCGTCGCGGCCGGGCTCGCGATCCAGCGCGAGAATCGCAGCGGCTGCTACGATCGCTTCCGCAACCGGCTGCTATTCAGCATCCGCGACCTCCAGTCGCGCGTCGTCGCCTTCGGCGGCCGCGCCTTCGGCGACGAGCAGCCGAAGTATCTGAACTCCCCCGAGACGCCGCTGTACACCAAGGGCAACCTCCTCTACGCGGCGGACACCGCGCGCGAGACGATGCGCGCGAAGAACCGCGCGCTGATCGTCGAGGGTTACGTCGACTGTCTCATGGCGCATCAGCACGGCTTCACGGAGACGGTGGCCGCGCTCGGCACGGCGTTCACGCCCGCCCAGCTGGCGCTGCTCCGTCGCTACTGCGACGAGGTCGTGACCTTCTTCGACGCCGACGCGGCCGGTCAGAAGGCCGCCGAGCGTGCCGAGGAGCTTCTGGATCCGACGACCGGCGGCGTTGCATGGGCCGTCAACCGATCAGGCGGTTTCGACGGCGGCGGCGCGCTCCGGGTGAAGGTCGCGCTGCTGCCGGCGGGGCACGATCCGGACACCTTCCTGCGCGCCGAGGGCGCGGCGGCGTTCGCGGAACGTGTAGCCGGCGCGCGCAGCTTGCTCTCGTACGTGCTCGAGCGGACGATCCGGAGCTCCGAGGCTACGGGGCAGCGCGGGCGCGCCAATGCGTTCGCGCGCGTTGCGCTGATGCTGTCGAAGGTGACCGACGCGGAGGAGGCCGCCGTGCTGTCGCGCGAGGCCGCGGTACGCCTCGGCGTCGACGCCACACAGCTCTGGATCGAGGCCCAGCGGCTGCAGACCTCGCTGCGGCGCAAGCCGCCGGCACCGGTGGGCGTGGCGACCAGCGCCGCGGCGCCGCCCGCGTGGGAACGCGATCTCCTCACGCTGCTGCTCGCCTCGGCCGTCGCCCGCGGCGTGCTGCTGCCGCTGCTGGAGGGCGAGGACCTCGCCCACGCGGCCCTGCGCGAGGTGGCGATGGCGCTGCGCGCGCGCCCCGACGCCGAAGGCGCCGCGCTGCTCGCCGAGCTGCCGAGCGAGGCGGCCCGTCACACACTGTCGGCGCTGCTCGTCGCCGACCCACCGCCGTCCGACACGGAGGCGATCGAGCAGTTCCGCCGTCGCCTCGACCGCGCGCAGCGCCTGCGGCGCCTGCGCGCCGCCGCCCGCGACATCGCCGAGCGCCAGCAGGCCTCGACGGGTACGGACGACACGCTCGTGGACGCCCTGCGCGACCTCGAGCGAGAAAGCAAGACGGTCTACGGCTACACGCGCGCCGTTGGCCTTCCGCATCCCATGGGCCCCGAAGGCTCACAAGGAGTTCAAGCGCATGAGTGAAGAACCGAAGCTGGAGGAGCTCGACCGGCTCATCTCGATGGGCAAGCAGAAGGGCTTCCTCACCTACGATGAGGTGAACGACGCCCTTCCGTCGGACATCGTGTCGCTCGACCAGCTCGACGACATCATGATGATGTTCGGCGCCATGGACATCGAGGTGGTGGACTCCGCCAAGGCCGGCCGTCTGCCGTCCGAAGTGGGTCGCGACCGCCAGGCCACCGCCACGGTGGATGACGACGACGACGGCCCCGCAGAGCCGATCGATCTCACCCCCGGACCGGTGGGCCGCACCGAGGATCCCGTGCGGCTCTATCTGCGCGAGATGGGACGGGTGGCGCTGCTGACGCGCGAGGGTGAAATCGCGCTGGCCAAGCGCATCGAGGAGGGCAAGAACCAGGCGACCGTCGCCATCCTCAGCACGAACCTCGCCCTCGAGCGCTTCCGCGAGCTGCGCGAGCTGCTGCGCACCAACGAGATCTCCATCAAGGAGGTCGTCGACGTCAACGAGGAAGAGTTCACCGAGGAGAAAGAGGCCGAGCTCACGCGCACCGTCGTGAACGCGTTCGGCGCCGTCGAGCGGATGCTGCGCGATCGCGACGTGATCGCGGACAACGCTCGCAAGCTGAAGGCCAAGACCGGCGGCGGCAAGCCGCCGCGACAGAAGACGAAGGGCAAGGTCAAGGAGCCGGCCTGGAAGAAGCTCGAGACGCAGGTGATGGACCGCAACCGCAAGGTCCTCGAGAAGCTGCGCGCGCTGAACATCGGCAACCAGATCATCGACCGCGAGGACAGCGACCCCGCGCGTCGCGGACTCGTGCAGCGGCTGCGCGATCTCCTCGACGACGTCGAACGGGCCGAGCGGGTGATCCACCTCTGGACCAACGGCCGCCGGCCGTCGCCGGAGGAGGTGCAGAACCTCATCTACGTGTCGTTCCGTGACCCGGCCACCGCGCCCGCCGCGAACGGCACGTCCGATCTGCACCTGAAGGCGGCCAAGAAGTTCCAGAGTCCCAAGCAGCAGCAGATCTGGGTCGCCCAGCAGGAGATCAAGGCGGCGGAAGCGCGCGCCAACGCCAAGGCCGACGAGATCAAGCGCGTGATGACCGTCATCAAGCAAGGCCAGCACAAGGCGGCCATCGCCAAGAAGGAAATGGTCGAGGCCAACCTGAGATTGGTCATCTCGATCGCCAAGAAGTACACCAACCGCGGCCTGCAGTTCCTGGACCTCATCCAGGAAGGCAACATCGGCCTCATGAAAGCGGTCGACAAGTTCGAATATCGTCGCGGATACAAGTTCTCGACCTACGCGACCTGGTGGATTCGTCAGGCGATCACGCGCGCCATCGCCGACCAGGCGCGCACCATCCGCATCCCGGTGCACATGATCGAGACGATCAACAAGCTCATCCGGACCTCGCGCCAGCTGGTCCAGGAACTCGGCCGCGAGCCGACGCCGGAAGAGATCGCGACGAAGATGGAAGTGCCGGTCGACAAAGTGCGCAAGGTCCTCAAGATCGCCCAGGAGCCGATCTCGCTCGAGACGCCCATCGGCGAGGAGGAAGACAGCCACCTCGGCGATTTCATCGAGGACAAGCAGGTCGTGTCGCCGGTGGACTCGATCATCGGTCTGAGCCTGCGCGAGCAGACCAACAAGGTGCTCAACACGCTGACGCCGCGCGAGGAGAAGGTGCTACGGCTGCGTTTCGGGCTGTCCGACGGCTGCGAGCACACGCTCGAGGAAGTCGGCCAGGACTTCGCGGTCACGCGCGAGCGCATCCGACAGATCGAGGCCAAGGCGCTGCGCAAGCTGCGTCACCCCTCGCGGAGTCGTAAGCTCAAGGACTACCTGGAATAAGAGGAAGGGCCGCGACGCAAGTCGCGGCCCTTCTAGGTTCTAGTCGTGGTCCGGTTCGCCGACCCTCACACGCGTGGTCATCCAGATGTCGCCGTTGTTCGAGCCGGGCCGGTTCGAGCCGAAGAAGAGTGTTCTCGCGTCGCGGGAAAGGTACGGCTGAATGTCGGAGAGCGCCGAGTTCACGACGAGGCCGAGGTTTACCGGAGGGGACCAGGGATCGTGGGCGCGGGAGCGCGTCGCCGTCCAGAGATCGAGCTGTCGCGAGCCCGGTCGGTTCGAGAAGAAAAAGATCTCGAGTCCATCGGAGCGGATCGTCGGGCGTGCGTCTGTGAGTGGCGTGTTGAGCTCTTTGATCTCGGTCGCGGCCGCGAAAGAGCCGTCATGCGCCCGCACGCTCTGGTAGAGATCCTGGCTCCCGGCGCGGTCGCTGTTGAAGATCAGAATTGCGCCGGACCCATCTCCGTCTTCATCTTCACCTGCATCCGCTCGCTCAAAGAGCGTGGAGCCAGCCTCGCCGGCAGCCGTGTTGACTCCGGAACCGAGGTTCACCGGCGGACCCCAGCCGAAATCGTCGCGAGGGTTGTCGCGGCGGGACATCCACACGTCGGTGCTCCCGAATCCGCCTGGGCGATCGCTCGCAAAGAACATGATCAAGCCGTCGCGTGAGAACGCGGGCACTCGCTCATTGGCGCTCGTGTTGATCGTGGTGAGGCTCACTGGAGGGCCCCATGGGTCAGTGCGCTTCTGCCTGTGCGACACGAAGATGTCTTCGTCGCCCTTTGACTCAGAGAAGACGCTGATGTACAGGCTCAGACCGTTTGGAGTGATCGCGGGGCCGAATTCGATCGCGGACGAGTTGACGACCGGGCCGAGGTTGACCGGAGCGGACCATTCTCCGAACTGAGGCGATGCCGCGACGGGCGGCGTGACAAGCGCGAGCGCGACTACCATCAGAAACGCGAACGTGATACGTAACGCCATGACGTTGCCTCCTTTGGTACTTACCTGGACTCGGAAGAGAGGGGCGCCGAAACGACGCCCTTTCACACTTGCGGCCCCTGCGCGCTTCATCTGACCGCGTTGCAACGAGCCCTGCCGATGGTCGTGTCGAGGTCCGGACCACTCGACGAAATCACGCTCAGGAACTGAATGGTCGGAACACCCGCCGCGTCGCGGCCGACCACGATGGCGTTGAAGACGAGCCGACCGCTGTCGATGTCGACGCCGTCGACCTTTTCGACGAGTCCGGTGAGCTCGGCGATCGCCGGACTACCGATCGCCGCGCCGTCGGTGTACTGCGTGTGCAGCACGGCGGGGCTGGCGGACGTGTACGACTTGCCTGTGGAAGGAGCGAATACGGTGACCTTGAAGTCCGGAAACGTGTCGACCTCCCGATCGATCGCGCCTGTACGGTCGTAGAACAAGGTGAAGTGTTGGTCGCCTTGGAAGTGACCGAAGACGTCGAACCCGCAGATGTTGGAGGCTCGGACGAGCCTCACCGTGTTGTCGAAATGGGTCCGCTCTTGCGTCGGCGGCTCCGCGTAGGCGGACGAACCGAGCAGCGAAAAGAGAACGAGGGACGGGCCGAGAACGAGCACGCCTAACCGAGCGTTCATGGACGGTCGACCTCCCACACGATTCGCGAGCCGTTTGACCGAGCCATAGCGGCGAGAACTGGCGGAGGGCGTCGCCCTCGCGTCGGTTGGGCCGAACATACGCGCGTAGCTCGCACGCGCCCATCGGGGAAGTCCCTGAATTAGCAGGCCGCTGCTAGGCTTCCGCGATGCTGCTGGGCAGGCAGCGCCAGACCCGGCAGATCGAGCAGCTGCTGCGCGCCGCACGGGCGAGTGAGGGTGGCGCTCTGGTGATCCGGGGAGAGACTGGAGTCGGGAAGACCGCGCTCTTGCGGCACGCGGAGGTGGAGGCCGCGGCGCAGAAGATGCGCGTCCTCTGGGTAGCCGGGATCGAAAGCGAGTCGGAGCTCGCGTTCTCGTCGCTCGCGACGGTTCTGCACCCGCTCATCGAGAACTTGCAGAAGCTGCCTCCGCGGCAGCGCGCCGCCCTCGAGGCGGCCCTCTTGCTCGGACCTTCGGTAGAAGCTGACCGCTTCGCCGTCTACGTGGGAACGCTGACGTTGCTCTCGGCTGCAGCGGAGGCCGCTCCGCTCGCCGTGTTGGTGGATGATGCGCAGTGGCTCGACCGAGCCTCTCTCGAGACGCTCCTCTTCGCCGCCCGGAGATTGCGCGGGACGCCGATCGCGCATCTCTTCACCGTGCGAGCGGGAGTGGCCTTCCCGAGCACCGAGGGCCTTCCCGAAGAGCTTCTCGATGGTCTCGATGCCGAGGCCGGCCACACCTTGTTGTCGCAGACGGCGAAGGGGTCAGTCGCACCTATCGTGGCCGCTCGGCTCCACCGTGAGACGGCGGGGAATCCCCTCGCGCTGACGGAACTGGCTGTCACTCTCGACCCGAAGGAGCTCGATGGCCGCCGCCCCTTGCCCGAGCCGCTTCCCATCACCGTTCACCTCGAGCTCGGCTTCGGCGCGCGCATCAGCGATCTCTCGCACTTCGCTCGGCGCGCACTCATCCTCGCCGCGGCATGCGGCGAGTGCGATGTCGGACCGATCGCGCGGGCTCTGACATCACTCGGCCTTCCAGCCGACGCCCTCACCGAGGCCGAGGCAGCCGGACTGCTCGTGATACGAGACGGGACGATCGCGTTTCGTCACCCGCTCGTCCGCTCGGCCGCGTACCGCCATGCGAACGAGGACGAGCGGCGAGCGTCGCATCGTGCGATCGCCGATGCGCTCGATGCGCCCGCCGATAGCGAACGTCGCGCATGGCATCTTGGCGCGAGCACTGCTGGCGCCGATGCGGCGATCGCTGACGAGCTCGAGACGACATCCCAACGCGCGCTGACCCGCGGTAGCCACCCGGCCGCGGCCGCGGCGCTCGAGAAGTCGGCGCGGATCACACCCGATGGCAAAAGCCGAGCACGCCGACTCGTTGCGGCAGCCGGTCTCTGGGAGCGCGCCGGGTTCGGAGTGCGCGCTCTCGCGTTGGCCGACGAGGTGGAGGACGCCGACGACTCACAGCTCGAAGCCGAGCGCCATCACATACAGGGACGCGTGCTGATGTGGACGGGCGACCCAACCAGAGCACGTGAGATCCTCGCCTCCGGCGCAGACCGAGTCGAAAACGCCGCACCGGCGCAGGCAGCAGCGATGCTCGTTGACGCGAGCATCGCCAGCACCATGACGGGCGACTGCGCTGCCGCGCTCCGTCTCGCTCGCCGAGCCACCGCGCTTGGCGCGCGCGTGGGAGGGATGGCGATGCTCGGGCCGCAGTTTTCGCTCGCACATGCGCTGATCCTGAACGGCCTGACGCGCGAGGGTGTGCAGCTGGGTCGTGAGGTCGTGGCCCGCGCCCGCGAGCTTCCATCGCACCTGGCCTGTCCCATCCTGACGTCGATTCCGATCGTTCTGCACTTCGGAGAGGACCACGAGACGGCGCGCGAGGTGATCACCGAGGCGGTGGATACCGCCCGCGAACAGGGGCTTCTCGCGCTGCTTCCTTATGCGCTCGCGAGTCTGTCGTTGATCGAATCGCGGCTCGGTCGGATGCGTCGCGCTCTCGCTGCCGCAACGGAGGCGACGCAATTTGCCCGAGATCTCGGACTGCGCAGCGAGCTCGCATTCGCGTGTTACTGCGCTGCCGTCGCCGAGGGCGGACTGGGGATGGAGGCCGAGTCGCGCGAGCACGCGCGCGACGCGCTTCAGCTGGCGCAAGAGCTGGGGATCGACTCGCTCGTCACGATGACGTGCACCGCAATCGGCGTCCTCGAAGTTTCATTGCAGCGACCCGATGCCGCAGTCGGCCCACTCGAGACCGCGCGCTCGCTTCTGCGGCACCAAAACATGCGACAGCCGATCGTCGCGCCGTGGAATGCCGAATACATCGAGGCGCTGGTCTTGCTCGGGCGACGGCCAGAAGCCGCGCTCGCGCTCGCGGAGTTCGCCGACATCGTCGAGAGCGCCGACAGCGCGTGGGGGAGAGCGGTCCTGGCGCGCTGTCGCGCGATGCTTGCGCCGGAGGGATACGCGGTGGTCGCGTTCGAAGAAGCAATAGCGCTCCACGAGGGAGGTCCGATACCGCTGGACCGCGCCCGCACCCGGCTCCGATTTGGCCAGCTGCTACATCGGCAGCGGAGGACCCTCGAAGCGCGGCGTCAGCTGCGAGCGGCGCTGAGCGAGTTCGAGCTACTCGAGGCGCGGGCCTGGATCGACCAGTCGAAGGCCGCGCTGGCCGCAACGGGCGAGCGCGTCGGCGACGCCGCGAGGCCGCATCTCGCGTTGCTCACCCCTCAGGAGACGCAGGTCTGCCTCGCGGTGGCGAACGGTGCCACGAACCGCGAGGTCGCGGCAAGGTTCTTTCTGAGCACGAAGACCGTCGAGACGCACCTCACGAGCGCCTATCGGAAGCTCGCGGTGCGATCCCGCTCGGAGCTCGCAGGTCTCCTCGCAAGGATCGAGCTTCGCGAGCGAGCATGACTCGTCCTGCGCCCTGCGCCGTTATGCGCGCCCGTTATTTCTATTTCGCTCTCGACCCGCCCCAGCGGTCGTAGCTGACGAGCTCAGAGATCGCCTTACGCCCGCGCATAGGCCCGGTTGGACGCGGGTCTTTCCTCGAGGCCGGGCGGCCGATCATCACGATCTGGCGCGCGGTCAGATCGTTCGGTATGCCGAGGATCCGCTTGGCCTCGGCGTCCTGCGCCGGGCCACCGAACCAGGCGGTGCCGCCGCCATACCCGAGCATGGTCGCGCCGGTCAGCAGGCGCTCGGTGAGGCGACCTTCGTCGTACGCTCCGAACATCCCTTCAGCGCCCTCGAGGACGATCGCGATCCCAATGGGCGCGCCGGCAAGCCAGCCGATCGGCGGACGCAGGGCCGCGATCTTCTTCAGACGTTCCTTGTCGCGCACCACGATGAACCGCCACGGCTGGCTGTTCTTTGCGCTGCCCGTCCACCGCGCGAGCTCGAGGAGCTGCCCGACTATGTCGTCGGGCACCGGGTCCGGCGAGTACTGACGGATCTGCGATACCCGACGGATCGGCTCCAGCGGCGACGAACGATCGCGGCTGTGCGGCATGTAAGTGCAATGATGCCGCAATGAAGGAGATCGATTCGGGCGAGCTCGAGCGACTCGCGTCGGCGCTCCGGCTTGCCGAGTCCGCTCTCGAGGAGGCCCTAGAAGCCGCGGAAAATCTGGGAAACTTCGACCCCCGTTTCGATGTCCCGCGTGCGGTCGGCGGCGCACAGCGGCTCGTGGGCAACGCGCTCGAAGCCGTGGATGCCGCGCGTAAGCCGTAACATCCTTCTCATGCGCGCTCTTCTAGGCAAACGACTCGTCGACGTGGACGTCGGTTAGACCGCTGCGGTAGCCGTGACATTCGGCCACGTCCTTGTGGACGTGGGCGCGGGTGACGGCGGCTATGTTCTGCACCGCGCGCGGACCGAGCCGACGACGTTCGCCATCGCCATCGACGCCAGTCCCGACGCCCTCGCGAACGGAGCGTGGCGCGCGAAACGGGCGTGCCTGGCGAACGTCGCCTTCCTCGTTGAAGGGGTCGAGCGTCTCCCGCGGGAGCTGACCTCCATCGCGGACGAGGTCACGGTCCATTTTCCTTGGGGCTCGCTCCTGCGCGGACTCGTCGACGGATCGAGCGCGATCGTGGGACCGATCACCGGGCTGATGAAGGACGGAGCGGAGCTGCGCGTTCTTCTGTCGGCCG
>QHSO01000089.1 GCA_003220475.1 Candidatus Rokuibacteriota bacterium
CCGGCGTGACGTCTCGCGCGAGATCCGGCGCCATCGCCCCGATCTCGTCGTGTGCCAGAACCCGGAGCGCACCTACAACCTCGGCGCATCGCACCGCGACCATCGCACCGTCGGCGGCGTCGTGCTCGACTGCATCTATCCGCTCTCGCGCGACCACCTGGCGTTTCCCGAGCTCATGCCGGAGTTCGAGCCTTACCGGGTCCGCGAGGTCTACGTCATGCAGTGGCAGGACCCGCACATCGTCGTCGACATCTCCGACGTGATGGATCTCAAGATCAAGGCCCTCGCCTGCCATGCGAGCCAGTTCAGGGACTTCGCCGGCGTGGAAAAGCGCGTGCGCGACCGCGGCGCGGAGCTCGGCAAGCCGCACGGCTACGCCTACGCCGAGGCCTTCGATCGCATCGTGATCTCGTGAGCCGGATGCGCGCCGGCTGGCTCGTTGCGCTCAGTCTTGTCGTCTCGGCCGCGGCCATCGCGGTCTACAGCCAGCTCCTGCGCGTGCCCGCCGTGCGCAACAACCCCGAGGGCTACGTGGCGGCCTTCGCCATCGCCGCCGTGATCGCAGGTCTCGCCGTCGCCCTGGGGCGACGCTGGTACGCGTGGACCGCGCTGGCCGTGTCGCTGGTGCTCTTGCTCGGCGGCGCAACGTTCAACTTCGTGCTCGCGCGGATTCCCGCGGCCCACACGACGCTGCGCGTGGGCGAGCGGGCGCCCGACTTCACGCTGTCCGACGCCGCCGGCCGCCCGGTGACGCTCGCCGGCTATCGCGGCCGGCAGCCCGTGGTGCTCGTCTTCTATCGCGGCTACTGGTGACCGTTCTGCGTGGCAGAGCTCCAAGGGCTTGGGGCCGCGTTGTCGGAAGCCGAGAAGGCCGGCGTCGCCATCGTCGCCGTGTCGCCCGATCTCAATGAGCGCAGCCAGGAGCTGGCGACACGGTTGCGACTGGACTACCGCTTCGTCGCCGATCCGGATCTCGCGCTGACCCGGCGCTACGGGCTCGTGCACGCGCGCGGGGGCCAGCACGGCGAGGACGTGCCGACGCCGACCACCGTCGTGCTCGACCGCGACGGCGTCGTGCGCTGGCTGTGGGTCAGCAACAACTTCCAGGTGCGGCCGGATCCCGAGGCGGTGTTGCACGCCGTGCGGGCGCTCTGAGGAGGTCACGATGACCGAACGCGAGCTGACCGTCGCCCGGCTCACCGCGACACCGACCCTGCTGCGCGAGATGGCGCGCGACGCGACCGGTGAGCTCGCCTGGCAGCCGCCCAAGCCCGGCGAGTGGTCCATCGGCGAGGTCGTCCGTCACCTGGTCGAAGGTGATCGCGACACGTTCCTGCCGCGGCTGCGCCGCATGCTCGCGGAGTCACGGCCGGTGTTCGACAAGACCGCATCCGCCCCCGGCGATCGCGCCGACCTCGCGACGCTGCTCGACGCCTTCACCGACGCGCGCCGGCAGGCCGTGGCGTTGCTGCGTGGTCTCGATGACGCCGGCTGGCGTCGCGAAGGTGTCAGCCCGAGCCGCGGTCCGCTCACGGTCGAGACCTACGCCTGCACCATGGACGCGCACGACACCGAGCACCTCCGACAGACTCAGGACGTTCGCGCGACGCTCGGCCTGACGCCGCGGCGCTGCGAGGCGCGCGTGGCGTTGCCGCTGGCGGAGCTTCGCGATGCGCTCGCCGCCACCCCGGACCGCGTCGCGGCGCTGGCGGCCGGGCTCGACGCCAAGACGCTCCGCGAGCGGCCGGAACCGGGCGAGTGGTCGATGAAGGAGGTACTGGCGCATCTCATGGAGCTCGAGAGCCGCCTGTTCCTCCCGCGCTTCCGGCTGATGGCGACGCAAGACCGTCCGCGCTTCGAGGCCTTCGATCCGATCGCATGGGCACGCGAGCGCGATCGCCGCGACGGCCGCTTCGAGGACGACCTGGCCGCCTTTCGCCGCGCGCGAGCCGACACGCTCGCGTATCTCGTCACGCTGCCGGCCGGTGCCGCCGAGCGGCCCGGCCTGTCGGGCCACTTCGGTCCCCTCACGCTGGCACAGTACGTGACCCACGCGGCCGACCACGACGTCGAACACCTCGCGCAGATGCGAGCCTGCCGCGCCGTCGTCATCGCACGTGGCTGAGCTTCCGACGAGCGCGCGACGCGTCGCCGATGCCCTGGCGGCCGCCGGCATCACGACGACGATCGTCGTACTGGAGCACGCGGTACCGACATCCGCGGCCGCCGCGACCGCCGTCGGCTGCGACGTCGGGCAGATCGCCAAGTCCCTCGTCTTCCGCCTGCGCGAGAGCGGCCGACCGCTGCTGGTGATCACGAGCGGCGCCAATCGCGTAGACGAAGCGAAGGTCGGTGCGCTGGTCGGCGAGCCGATCGGCCGCGCCGACGCCGACTTCGTGCGCTCGCACACCGGCTTCGCCATCGGCGGCGTGGCACCGCTCGCCCACCCCGCGCCGCTGACGACGCTGATCGACGAAGACCTGCTCGCGTGGGACGCGATCTGGGCCGCGGGTGGTCATCCGAACACGGTCTTCCGGCTGACCCCCGATGAGTTGGTGCGCATCGCGGGCGGCCGGATCGTCGCCGTGCGAGCCGATAAGAAGGTGTCCTAGCGGGACGCGCGGTAGAATACGTCGAATGATCCGACGGCCGGCGACGCTGCTCCTCGCCTGCGTGCTGCTCCTGACGTCGACCGCGGCGCTCGGTCGCACCGCGGTCGTCCCACCCTCGGCCTCCGAGCTGCGCTCGATTGTAGAAACGCTCGCGGCACCGGAGATGGACGGCCGTCGCGCCGGCACCCCCGGCGGCGAGCGCGCGACAAACCGCATCGCGGAATGGCTGGCGGCGGCCGGTCTGCGGCCCGGCGGCGATGGCGCGTCGTTCTTACAATCGTTCACGCTCGCACCCGGCCGCCGCCTCGGACCGGCAAGCACGCTCGAGATCGGCGGCCGCGCGTTGAAGGCCGGCGTCGACTGGACGCCGCACGGCGGCTCGCGGCCCGGCGAAGTCAGCAGCGTCCTGACTTTCGTCGACGACTCGTGGAACGGTGATCTCCACGACAAGATCGTGGTGGCGCCGCCGCGCGGCTCGCGACTCGAGAGTCTGATCCTGGCCCGACAGCGCGGCGCCGCGGCGTTGCTGCTGATCGGCGACGCACTCCCGACGCTCGATGCGACGTCGGCTCCGGTGAGTCTCGCGTCCGGCTCGATCACGCGCGCCGCCGCCAACGCGCTGCGCGCCGCGGCGACGGGTGAGACGGCACGGCTCGTCGTCGATCTGCTGCCTGCGGACGTGCGCGCGGCGAACGTCATCGGCGTCCTCCCGGGCACCGATCCGACGCTCGCCGGCGAGACGATCGTGCTCGGTGCGCATTGGGACCATCTCGGCTCGTCCGGCGGCGCGATCTACTACGGTGCCGACGACAACGCCTCCGGCACCGCCGTCGTCGTCGGCCTCGCGCGCGCGTTTGCCGCCGCCGGCGCCGGCCCGCGGACGCTCGTCTTCGTGCTATTCGGCGCCGAGGAGCTCGGTCTCATCGGATCCAGCCACTACGTGCGCCACGCCGCGCTGCCACTCGCGCAGACCGTGGCCATGCTCAACTTCGACATGGTCGGGCGCATGCGCGACGGCAAGCTGACCGTCGGCGGCGTCGACTCCGCTGATCGTCTGCGCGCGGCCACCGCGGATGCTGCGCGCGCGGCGGGTGTTCAGGTCGATCTGCACGGCACGCCGTTCTCGGCGTCGGACCACACGCGCTTTTATTCCGCCGGCGCGCCCGTCCTCTTCTTCCACACCGGCGGTCACGAGGACTATCACCGGCCGAGCGACACGGCGGATCGGCTCAACGTCGACGGCATGGCGCGGGTCGCGGCCATGGGCGCGGCGGTCGTGACGAGCCTCGACGACGGCGCGCGACCCGTCTACGCCAAGCTCACGCCGCCCGTGCGCAAGCGCAGCGGCGGCCGCGGCGACGGGGCGTTCCTCGGCGTCGGTGGCGACGCGCGGGCCGGCGACGGCGCGCAGCTGGGGCACATCGTGGCGGGCAGCGCGGCCGAGCGCGCGGGTCTGCGCGATGGCGACGTGCTCGTGCGCATCGACGACGTCGCCGTCGACGGCTTCGAGGCGCTGCGCCGAGCGATTCGCGCGCACCGGCCTGGGGACATCGTGCGGCTCATGTACCTGCGCGACGGCCGGGATTACGAGACGTCCGCGACGCTCGAGAGGAGTCAGGAATGAGCCTTGACCCGAAGGGAGCAACCACGCTCATCGAAGTGATGCGGCGCCGGACGGCCCTGACGCCCGACGCCCAGTACTTCTCGCTCTTCGACGAGACGGTGACGTACGCGCGGCTCTGGGCGCAGAGCGCGCGCTACGCAGCGGGCCTCGCCGCGGCCGGCGTCGGCCCCGGCGACAAGGTCTGTCTGATCTATCCGACCTGCGCGGAGTTCTTCTACACGTTCTTCGGCGCCATGCGCCTCGGCGCGTTGCCGGTGCCGCTCTATCCAACGCTCGGTGTGGACGCGACCGCCGGCATCTTTCGCGACGCGGAGGCGGTCGCCGTCGCCACGATCGGGTGGTTCCGCGCGGGGGTGGACGCGAGCGTGGCCCTCGCGCCGAGCGTGCGGATTGTCGTCGAGCCCAACGAGCTCGATTCCGACGCGCCCGCCCCGCCGGATCATCCCGAGCGGCCGGACGACGCGTGCTTCCTGCAGTACACGTCGGGCTCGACCGGGCAGCCGCGCGGCGTGATGCTGTCGCACGCGAACGTCGTGGAGACGACGAAGTTCATGGCGGAGGCGGCCGGGCTCACCGCCGAGGATCGCGTGGTCTCGTGGCTGCCGCTCTATCACGACATGGGGCTGATCGGCTGCACGTTCACGCCGCCGCTCACCGCCACGCCGATCTGGCTGCTGCCGCCGGACCTGCGCAATCCCCGGCCGTGGCTCGAGATGATCACGAAGGTGCGCGCGACGTTCACGGTCTCGCCGGACTTCGGCTATCGCAACTGTGTGCGCAACGTCCGCGACACGTCCGACCTCGACCTCTCATCGCTGAAGGCCGCGCTCTCCGGCGCCGAGCCGGTGCGCACGTCGACGATCGACGCGTTCGAGTCACACTTCGGGATCAAGAACGTGATCGTTCCCTGCTATGGCCTGGCCGAGGCGACGCTGGCCGTTGCCATCTGGCCACGCGGCGTCCCGCTGCGCTACGACGCGTCGGGACGCTGCCTGTCGGTGGGCCAGCCATGTCGCGGCGTCGAGCTGCGCATCGCCGAGCCGATGCGCGAGGGCGACGCCGTCGATCTCGCCGACCTTCCGCCGGATACCGAGGGCGAGATCTGCGTGAAGAGCCCGGGGGTGATGCAGCGCTACTACAACAACCCCGAGGCGACCGCGAAGGTGCTGACCGCCGACGGCTGGCTGCGCACCGGCGATCTTGGATTCATCGACGCCGAGGGCTATCTCTATGTCACGGGGCGTCTCAAGGACGTCATCATCGTCGGCGGCCAGAACATCGTGCCGGCCGACGTCGAGGAGATCGTCGACCACGTGCCGGGCGTTCGCTACTCCGCGGCCGTCGGCGTCGACAGCGAGCGAACGGGTACGCAGCGGCTCTACGTCGTGGCCGAGGTGCGTGACGTCGCGGCGGACGCCAGCGCCGGCCAGAGCCTCGTGCGCGAGATCGTGCAGCGCGTGCATCGCGAGAAGGGCCATCGCCCCGCGCGCGTGCTGCTCGTGCAGCCGTCGACGATCCCGAAGACCTCGAGCGGGAAGATCCAACGCTCGCGCCTGGCGGAGATGATCCACACCGGGGAGCTTCGCGAGCGGATCGTCGTCGGCTGACATGCGGTTCGGCTGCTGTTTGTATCGGAGCGCGTGCACGGAACGTCCGTGGGTGGCCTGATAGAGATGCGTTTCGGTTGCCATCTACCCGTCTATGGACCGGCGGCGACGCGGGAGACGTTGGTGGGCTTTGCGCGGCGGGCGGAGGCGGTGGGGTTCGACTCGCTGTGGGCCAGCGACCATGTGGTGCTGCCGTGGCGCATCGCCTCGCGCTATCCCTACAACGCCACCGGCGACTTCCCGCTACCACCGGCCACGGATTTTCTCGAGCCGCTGACGGCGCTCGCACTGGTGGCCGGTGTGACCGAACGCGTCGCCCTCGGCACCACCGTGCTCGTGCTGCCGCATCGCCACCCGCTCCTCGCCGCCAAGATGCTCGCCACACTCGATCACCTCGCGCCGGGTCGCGTGATCCTTGGCGCCGGCGTCGGCTGGATGCGCGAGGAGATCGAGGCCCTCGGCGCGCCCTACGACCGGCGCGGCGCGTGGAGCGACGAAGCGATCCGGGTGATGCGTGCGCTCCGGCGCGTCGCCGAGCTCGGCGACGGCTGGCACGCCGCCTTTCCGACGGCGGCCGCACTGAAAGAAGGACTCGAACACCTGCGGACCGCGTGCGCAAAGGCCGGACGCGATCCAAAGACGCTCACGATCAGCGCGCGGCTCGGTCTGCCCGGCAAGAAGCCGAGCGCCGAGATCCTGGCCGAAGTCAAGGCACTGCGCGATCTCGGCGTCGAGCACATCATTCTCGAGCCCGCCGCGCGCGACCTCGCGTCGATGACCGCCGCCATCGAGCGGTTCGCGTCAGACGTCCGCGCGCGACTAGAGCTCTAACTCAGATCTCGACGCCGAGCAGCTTCTTCGTCAGCAGCCCCAGCACGTACGTCACGATCACCGCGAGGCCGGTGATGACGACGTTCAGCGCGATGCGCCGGCGCACGTTCATGCCGGATATGAATGCGACGATCGCGGAGACGGCGATGATCATCGCGCCGCCGGTCACCACCGTCGGCAGCACCGTCCGGGCGCCGAAGACCACCGGGAGCACCGGGACGACGGCGCCGACGAAGTAGCCGATCCCGACGATGGCCGCGGCGCCAAGCGGACTCTCGGCAGCTTCGCTCGTCACGGTCTCGCCCAGAAAGCGACGGCGCGCGTCTTCCGTCTCGCGCAGCTCGGCCTCGGAGCCGGCACCGATGTAGGCGCCGGCGGCCATGGACAGCGCGCCGGCGACGCCGACGGTGAAGCCGGCGGTGATGACCGCCACCGTGCTGTTGAAGGCCGCGAAGAAGCCGCTGACGGCGCCGAGGATCTCGACGAGGCCGTCGTTGAGGCCCAGGAAGACGTTGCGGACCTTCTCGGGGTTGATGCGGCGATCGGCCTCGCCGGTGACGACCGCGTCCTCGTGCTTGAACTCGTCTTCGAGCACCTCGCGCACCGCCGGGCCGAGCGGTCCGTCGCCATAGCGCTGCCAGACGTCGAGGTACTTCTTGACGCCGTGGACTTCGATCGCCTCCAGCACGATGTGGATCGCGGAGGCGCCGAAGATCCGGCAGGCGGCGATGATCAGCGCCAGACGCAGCCGGCGCCCGGCATCGAGGCGCGTGACGTGCTCCAGGCCGAAGAACTTCTGCCAGAACGCGACATGGCGCGTCTCGACGGGGATCAGCGCCTCGAGCGTGCGCCGCAAGTCGGGCGGCGCGACGGCATGCAACGCGCGATAGAGCGACAGGTCGAAGATCTCGTCGAGGACCAGACGGCGGCCCAGCCGCGCGTCGAGCCCGGTCGCCGCCATCGTCGCCTAGATCTTGCCGCCGCTCTTCTGCCAGTCCTCCAGGAACTTCTTGAGGCCGATGTCCGTCAGCGGATGCTTCATCAGCTGCTGCAGCACGCTGAACGGCATGGTGGCCACGTGGGCGCCGGCCTTGGCGGCGTCGATCACGTGCAGCGGATTCCGAATGGACGCCGCCAGCACCTGCGTCTTGAAGCCCTGCACACGATAGATCTCGCAGATGTCGCGGACGAGGTCCATTCCGACGTGCGCGATGTCGTCGAGGCGACCGAGGAACGGACTGATGTAGTACGCGCCGGCCTTGGCCGACAGCAGCGCTTGCGTCGCCGAGAAGCAAAGCGTCTGGTTGACGCGGATGCCCTTGCCGGTGAGGTACTTCACGGCTTTGAGGCCGTCGGCGGTCAGCGGGCACTTCACGACGACGTTCGGCGCCACCTGGGCCAGCTCGGCGCCCTCCTTGATCATGCCCTCAAAGTCCGTGGCCACGACCTCGAGGCTGACGTCGCCGGGGACGATCGAGCAGATCTCCTCGACGAGTGGCCGGAAGGGCTTCTTCTCCTTGGCGGCCAGCGACGGGTTGGTCGTCACGCCGTCGACGACACCGAGCGCGACGCCTTCCTTGATCTCGTTCACGTTGGCCGTGTCGAGAAAGATCTTCATGTCGCCCCCCTTTCGATGGTCACGCGCGTGCCCGCGCGCACCTTCTTGAACACCGTGGCGTCCCCGCTCACGCGTCCGATCACGTTCACCGCGCTCGCCGGCCGAATCTCGTCTCCACGGCTCGCCGGCGTCGGTCCGAAGAAGATGCAGAACGCGTGGCCGGGCGGCCAGTAGCCGAGGTCGCCCAGCGCCACGACCTCCTTGGCGCGCTCGGCCTCGGCGCGTACGGGAATGCCGAAATAGATCTCGTCGCCCCACGTCTCGGCTTTCGCCTCGATCGGCAGCGCGTCCCAGATCGCGCTGGCCGTCGTAGAGTCGTTCAGCTCGGCGGCGGCGGAGATCTGTCCGGCGGTGATGCGGATCGCGCGGGCCATCGAGCCGAGCCTAGGCTCGGCCTCGGAGCTAAGTCAAGGCAGGACGCGTGGGTCGTGGCGCGTCGACGGTCTCGCCATGCGCGAGCGCGGAAAGGACCGCGGCGAGTTGCTCGACGGTCAGCATCGCGTCCACGTCGTCCTCTGCGATGGCCGTGCAGGGCATCGTCTCGAACCGCGCCTCACCGGGATGCTGGACGAGTGAAACGCCGCCGGCTTTCTTGATAGCGATCAGCCCGGAGACGCCGTCGGCGCCCATGCCCGAGAGCAGCACCCCGACGACGCGCGGGCCGTACCGCTCGGCCGCCGAGCGAAAGAGCGGGTCGATCGCGGGCCGCGTGTGATGCTCGCGGGCGCCGCGGCTGAGTCGCACGAGCCCGTCCTCGAACAGCATGTGCTGATCGCGGGGCGCCACGTAGACGGCGCCCGAGAGCACGGGATCGCGGTCGGCCGGCTCGAGGACCGACAGCAGGGCGTGTTGGCCTAGCACCATCGGCAGCCGCGTTTCGTGGTAGGGGCTCCGGTGCAGCACGATGGCCACCGCCGCCGGTAGATTTGGAGGGAGCAGCTGCAGCAGGTCCTTGAGCGGCTGCACGCCGCCGGCCGACGCACCGATGACGATGACATCGCGCTTGGCGCGCTCCGCGTTGATCACGTCGGCTCGCCGTCGGCAGGCAGCGTGACAGGCGTGTCGTCCTCGATCAGCCGCCGGAGTCGACCAGCCTGCCGCCGGGCCACCTCACCGCGCTGCGCGTAGCGTCGGCGACCGTCCTCGTTCGCCTCACGCGCGGCGAGATCGTGGAGAAGCGCCTCCAGCTCCATCATCGCCGTATACGCCGTCCACAACCGCGCGTGCAGGCGCTCTTCCTTCGCCACGAGCAGCTCGGTCACCGAGTACGTGTGCCCGACGCGGCACTTGAATACGAGGTCGGCACGCTTGCCTTCCGGCTCGACGGACAGGCTTCCGCCGCAATCGGGGCACGAGACTCCGGTGAGTTGTGGCTCCGGTGCCACCTCGAGCCGCGGGGGTATCGCGTACACGCCTTGAACCTTTGCAAGTTGCATGCGCGTGCCTTGACTACGACCACCCGGTGGGCACAGACTGACGCCGTCCTCCGAGGTGCCTGATGGCCAGTCCCATCGAGGCGCGGATGATCGTCGACGCGCTTCCGACGCCGTTGCTCGTGCTCGGCTCCGACCAGGTCGTGCTCGCTGCCAACGCCTGTGGCATCACGACCTTTACCCAGGGAACAGCGGATCCCGTGGGCAAGAACTTCAAAGACGTCGCCGCCGAGATATGGCGGGTCCCGCTCGGCGAAGCCGTCGACTACGTCACGCGAGAGGGCCGCGCTCGCACGGTGTCGGCGATGATTCCGGCGCCGGAGGCGACGGCCGATCCATGCGATGCCGTGGTCCAGCCGATACGTCGCCAATGAGGAGCTGGAAGCAAGGCTGGAGGAGCTACGAAGGGCGTACCGCATGGACGAGGAGCGCAATCGCTTCCTCGCGATGCTGGCGCACGAGCTGCGCAACCCGCTGGCCGCGATCACGAATGCGTTGTCTCTGCTGCGCCGTCGCCGCGTCACCGACGGCGATCGTACCGCTGAGCACGCACTGCGCATCGCCGAGCGGCAATCGCAGAGCCAGGCGCGGCTGCTCGAGGACCTGCTCGATGCCTCCCGTCTCGTGCTCGGGAAGATCACGCTGCGCCTGGAGCCGACCGACCTCGTGACGATCGCGCGGCAGGCCGTTGATGCCGCACAGGTCGCCATCCAGCCGCGCGCTCAGATGCTGCGTGTGCAGGTGCCGGATCACGGCATTGCGGTGATGGCCGATCCCGTCCGTCTCGAACAGATCGTGTCCAACCTGCTCGGCAACGCGATCAAGTACACCGCCCCGGGCGGCCAGATCACGGTCGCCGTCTCGCTGGAGGCCGAGACGGCGAGACTGACGCTCACGGATACCGGCATCGGCATCGAGCCGGAGCTGCTCGGGCACGTCTTCGACCTGTTCACGCAGGGCGACGGGGGCCGTGCTCGCGCGGCGGGCGGTCTCGGCATCGGCCTCACCGTGGTGCGGCATCTGGTCGAGCTCCACGGTGGGACGATCGAAGCGCGCAGCGCGGGCCGTGGCCGCGGCAGCACGTTCGTGGTGAGCCTGCCCCGCGTTGACGCCGTGACGGCGGCGACGCGTGAAGCGGCCGCGCCGCCGCGGATGCAGCCCCGCCGCATCCTCGTCGTCGACGACAACCGGGATGCGCGTGAGTTACTCCGCACGATCCTCGAGCTCGACAGCCATCACGTGCAGGAGGCGGCGGATGGCGTGCACGCCGTCCGCCTCGCCGTCGCGTGGACGCCGGAGGTCGCGCTGATCGACATCGGACTGCCGGAGATGGACGGCTACGAGGTGGCGCGACGCATCCGGAAGCGGTTGGGCAAGGCCGTCCGGCTGGTCGCGCTGACGGGGTACGGCGATGCGGAGGCGCGCCGGCTCGCCGCCGTTGCCGGCTTCGACGACTACCTGGTTAAACCTGTCGATCCCGACACGCTGGCCGAGCTCCTGCGCACGGCCTGATCAGCGGCGCTTGGCGCCGCTCACCGCGTCCGCGGGAACCGCGAAGCCGACCAGACCGGTGACGCCGCCGATAGCGTCTCGCAGGGGCGTGACTCTGACTGTCGCCTTGCGGACTTCGCCGCCCGGCAGCGTATAGGGTACGTCGTGGACCTCCGCGGTCGTCTCCTGCTTCAACGCGGTGTCGAGCGCGGGTCGCAGCATCCGCACCACATCGGCAAGCGGCAGCAGCATCAGCTCGCGGCCGATCACCTGCTCGGCGCGTAGACCCCACAGCCGCTCCGCGGCCTGATTCCAGCTCGTCACGAGGAGCGAGCGGTCGGTGACGAAGATGCTCTGCTCCATGCTGTTGAGCAGGCCGCGGTGATAGGCGTCGAGGCGCCTGAGCTCGGTCGACCGGGCGTCGAACTGCGCGTTGAGCATGCCGAGCTCCGAGTTCGCCGCCTGCAGCTCCTCCACCGTCGTCTCCAGCTCCTCGTTGGTCGACTGCAGCTCCTCGTTCGTCGTCTCCAGCTCCTCGTTGGTCGATTGCAGCTCCTCGTTGGTCGTCTCCAGCTCCTCGTTGGTCGACTGCAGCTCCTCGATGGCGGTGGCGTGCTGCTCGGCGATGCGCGCCGTCTGCTCCTTCAGGCGCGTCTGCTCGGTGGCGTCGATCGCGTACACGAGGATGCCGATGAGCTGATGGCCGTCGAAGAGGGGCGAGATCGTGATGTCGGCGTGCAAGAGGTCCCCGCTGCGGCGCGTGATCGCGACGTCCTCCATGCGGCTCGCCGCGTGCCGGGCCTTGACGTCTTCGATGCGCGCGCGCAGGCCTTCCACGCGATAGCTCATGTCGAGGTCGCGGAACTTGCGTCCGAGCGCATTCGCAATGGGGACGTCGAACATCGTTTCCGCCGCGGGATTCCAGCTGAGGATCGTGTCGCTCGTGTCGATGACCAGGACGGCGGCCGGCAGCGCCTCGAAGGCGCGCTGCAGGCGCGCGTCCGTGTCGGTGGCTTCCGAACGCGAGCCGCTCGCGGCCTTCGATGATATGGCGGCGGCCTGGCGCGAGCCCGAGGGCGTGCGCTGGAAGATCCGCCACTTCAGGTGCACGGGCTCGAAGTGCCGCGAGCGCGCCAGCAGCGACTCCGAGCGACCGAGGAAGAGAAAGCCCTCCTCACGGATCGCATAGTGAAACCGGGTGAGGATGCGATCCTGGAGCTCGCTCGTGAAATAGATGAGCACGTTACGGCAGACGAGCAGGTCGACGTGCGACAGCGGTGGCGCCTGCGTGAGGTTGTGACTGCCGAAGATGCACCACCGCCGGATGTCACGCCGGAGGCGATACAGCTGGCCCTCGCGGGTGAAATAGCGATCCATCAGCCGGTCGGGCACGTCCTTGAGCTGCTCCGTCCGGTACACGGCCTGACGCGCGGTGGTGAGGGCGTCCTCATCGATGTCGGTGCCGTAGATCTTGATCGTATAGTTGTTGGCGGCGTCACCGAGGTGCTCGGCCAGGAGCATGGCGATCGAATACGGCTCTTCTCCCGAGGAGCAGCCGGCGCTCCAGATCCGCAGACTGCGGCTCTGCGCCGCTTCTCCCACGAGCCTTGGAATGACGTCCTCCGCCAACGCGTTCCACGCCTCGGGGTCTCGAAAGAAGTTGGTGATGTTGATGAGAATCGTGTTGAAGAGCGCGACGTGCTCGTCGGGATTGGCGTCGAGGAACCGCGCGTAGGCGGCGAAGGACTCGACGTGCACCTGCGACATGCGCGCGCGGATCCGGCGAGCGAGCGAGGCTTCCTTGTACTCGCGAAAGTCGAAGTCGTGTCGCGCGCTCAGCTTCTCGAGGAGCGCGCGAAAGTCCGGCGCGACCTCTTGCGAGACCTGTTCGGTGGCGCCGTCGTCCGCGTCGCTCACGCGTCATCTCCGGGTGTCGGCGTCACCAGGCTGGCCAGCGCGAGTCCGATCTCTTCGAGCGGAAGCGTGAAGTCGACGCAATTCGTGGCACGCGCAGCCTGTGGCATCCCCGCGTGGGCGGCGCTGGCCGGGTCCTGGACGAGCGTGGTGCCGCCCTTGGCCTTGATGGCGCGGATCCCGTCGGCGCCGTCGACGCCGGACCCCGAGAGGATCACGCCGATCGCGCGGTCACCATACGTATCGGCCACGGACTGCAAGAGCAGGTCGATCGAGGGTCGGCTGAAGTGCACCTGCTTGGTGTCCGTCAGGACGAGGCGCCCGGCCCGCACGATCAGATGCATGTCGGGCTGGGCGATGTAGATCGTCCCGCCCCGCATCTCTTCGTCGTTGGCCGCCTGCTTCACGCGCAGTCGACACCGGCGGCCGAGGAGCCCCGCCAGCAGGCTTTTGTGGCGCGGGTCCATGTGCTGCACGATCAATATCGGCACGGGAAAGTCCGCGGGCAGCGCCGCCGCCACGGCGTGCAGCGCCTCGACGCCCCCCGCGGACGCGCCGATGGCGACCACGTCGAACTGCGGGACGGGGTCATGCCGGCGAGCCGTCATCCCTGTCGCCGCGCGCCGTCAAAGGTTTCCCACGTGCGCAAGCACTCGCGGTGGAATCGCAGCAGCAGCGCGTTACTGAAGTCGATCTCGTATTCGGTCTCGTCCGGTGTGATGCCGTCACCGCAGCCGTTGCACGTCTCCCCCCGACCGGGGCCGACCCAGCGACGCCGCGCGCCGTCCGTCGGCAGCGCGCCATTCTTCACCTTCGTCCAGGTGCGCAGGACACGTGGATCGACGCTCAGCCGCGGCTCGGAGCCGTCGGTGCCACCGGCGAACCGGGGCCAGCGCGAGCGCTGCGCGACACGTACGAGCGCGTCGGCTGCAGCCACCAACGCCTGGCTGCGTTGGATGTTCATCTGGCTGCGCGCGATCAGGTCCGACAGCTTGCCGGAGGGAACGAGCAGCTCTACCCCGCTGGACATCGGTTGGGCTAGGGTAGCACTCTGCGCACGCCTAGGCGGCCCGGCGGTACGCCCTCAGCGCCGCCTCGAGTTCGGCGGCATCCGGGATCGCGGACCACCCCAGGCCTTGGACCGAGAGCGACGCCGCACACGTCGCCGCCTCGGCCGCCTCCCAGGGATCGGCGTTGCGGCGATAGCGCGCGAGGAACGTCGCCGCAAAGACGTCGCCGGCGCCGGTCGGATCCGCTTCGATCGCGCGGCGCGGGCGCACCTCGTACCGGTCGCCGTTGACGTAGAGCAGCGCACCGCGGCGACCGGCGGTGACGACGGCGATCGGCACGCGCTGAACCCACTCCGTCATCGCCGACTCCTGGCCGAGCACGTCGGCGGTGCTGAGGAACAGCGCCTGCAGCGTGCGCAGCGTCTGCTTCGCGGCGTCCCAGCGAACGCTGCCGACGACGCCGTCGGAACCGACTCCGCGCAGCCAGCCCTGGGCGCCGGCGGCCACCGCCGCATCACCGAACACGCCGGCGAGCCGCGGGTCCACCTCGTTCACGACGGGTGCGAGCAGTACGAGGTCCGCATCGCGCCAGTCGTCCGGCACGTCAGCCTCGGACAGCGCGCCGGCCACGCTCGTCACCCGCTGCGCGCGGTCATCGCCCACCCGCTCGTGCTCGAATACGGTCGTCGCCGGCGCGGGCACCGAGACCACCTCGATGCGCGGTGGCACGAGGTCGAGCGGGAAGTCGTCGGCGTGGCTCGTCAGGATCCCGGCGCGCAACCCCAGCCGATCGGCGGTGATCGCCGCGTAGAGGGCGGAGCCGCCGGGCCGGACCTCGTCGCCGAAGCGGTCCAGCGTCACGTGGCCGATGGCGATGAACTCGGGCGCGGGCATGGGCCATTGTATCCACGGCCGACATCCGTGCGCGCCTGCCGTCTGGCTGGCATTTCGTTTGCGCCGCACTGACAGACATGATCAGACAGCTGCGTCGTCTCGCGTCGCCGGCGGCTGCGATGCCCGATACGGGCGCGATCTGGCGCGGCCTCACCGCCGGCTTCGTGGCCTCCGGCGCGATGTCGGTGCTGCGACTCGCCGCCCATCGCGCCGGCCTCATCGAGCGAATGGTCCCGCAGGAGCTGCACGCCGAGGTGACGGGCATCGATCCCTCCGCGGACACGCCGGCGCATCAGTTCGGCGCCGAGCTGCTGCATCACGCGGTCGGCGCGCTCGCCGCGGGGCTGTTCGCCGCGCTCGCCCCGCGGCGGCCTCGCGCGGCGCACGGCGTCGCGCTCGGCCTGGCGCTGTGGGCCGTCGACGTCGGCGCGTTGATTCCCGCGCTACGCGTGGTCCGCGTGGGCGGCCACGCCGTCGACTTCGCCGCACACGCGTTGTACGGCGCGATGGTCGCGCTCGCGGTGAGCCAACTCGCGGAGCAGCGGCGAACGCCGAAGCCGCGCGCCCTGCGGTTGCGGCGCGTGGGATAGCGCGTGGATCCGGCGCTCGGCCAGGTGATGCGCGCCGTGATCGGCGCCGGCGTCGAAACGTTCGTGGCCACCGCGGGCCGCGCGCTGGAGAACGAGGCGTTGCCGCCGGCGGATCACCGGCCGTGGCCACCGCCGCGCGAGCCGTGGGTGATGGCGCAGTCGTGGCAGAACGCGTTGTTCGCGCACTGGCCGCTGCCGCCCACGACGCTTCGCCGCTTCCTCCCCGCTGGCCTGGAGCTCGATACCTTCGACGGCGAGGGCTGGCTCGGCATCACCGCGTTCGTCGTGGCCGGCGCGCGTCTGCGCGGCGCGCCCGCGATTCCCGGCTTCTCGACGTTCGCCGAGGTCAACGTCAGAACGTACGTGAAGGCGGGCAACAAGCCGGGCGTGCTGTTCCTGAGTCTCGACGCGGCCAGCGTCGCGGCCGTGCTCGGCGCGCGCGCGTGGTTTCGCCTCCCGTATTTCTTCGCGGCGGGCGAAGCGGAATCGCGCGCGGGATGGATACGATTCAGCAGCCGTCGCGATCACCCAGGCGTTCCGGTGGCACGGTTCAGCGCGCGCTACCGCGCGGCCGAACGTCGGCGACTGCCGGGAGGCGAGACCCTCACGCGATGGCTCGTCGAGCGCTACTGCCTCTATCGCGGCGCCGACCGGACCCTGCTGCGCGCGGAGATCCATCACGCACCGTGGCCGATCGAGCCGGCCGAGGCCATCATCGAGGAGAACACGCTGGGCGAGGCGCTCGGGCTGCGGCTGACCGAGCCCGCACCGCTCTTGCACTTCTCGTCGGGCGTCGATGCGGTCATCTGGCCGCCGCGCGAGATCGAGAGCACCGGCGAGGCCGCGGCGTAGTCGCAGAGCCTCCTCACACCATGGTGAGGCCACCGGAGACCGACAGCGTCTGACCGGTGATGAATCCGGCGTCGTCGGACGCGAGAAAGACGACGGCCGGCGCGACGTCATCCGGCACGCCGAGCCGACCCCAGGGAATCACGCGCGTGAGACTGTCCGCGAGTTTCGGACTCTTCTGCGCGAACTCCTTGCGGAACAGCGGCGTGTCGGACGGGCCCGGACACACGCAGTTGACATTGATACGATGGCGCGCGACCTCGCGGGCGACGGTCTTGGTGAACGCGATGAGCCCGCCCTTCGCCGCGGAGTACACAGCCTCGCCGGTGGAGCCGACGCGTCCGGCGTCGGAGGCGATGGTCACGATCTTGCCGTACTCCGCCCTGATCATGTGGCGCAGCGCCGCGCGCGTGCAGGCGAGCGGCCCGCGCAGATTGACGGCGAGAATCCGGTCCCAGAATTCCGGCGTCGTCTCGACGAACGGCATCGGCCTGTCCCAACCCGCGCAGTTGACGAGCACGTGCAAGCCCTTCCAGTGCGCGGCGACGCCGTCGATCGACGAATCGACCGCCGTGACGTCGGTGACGTCCAGCGGCTGCGCCACCGCGTTGCCGCCGGCGGCCTGGATCTCCGCGGCCGCGCGCCGTGCGGACGCGGCGTCGATATCGGCGACGGCCACGCGCGCGCCCTCACGCGCCAGCGCGTGCGAGATGGCGAGACCGATGCCGCTGGCCCCGCCGGTGACGAAGGCGACACGGTCCTTCAGCTTCACCGGACGATCGCCCTGGCGATGATGTCCTTCATGATCTCGCTGGTGCCGCCGCCGATGGTCATCAGCCGCGCGTCGCGTGCAAAGCGCTCCACCGCGTACTCGCGCATGTAGCCGTAGCCACCGTGCAGCTGCACACAGCCGTAGGCGACGCGGTTGACCATCTCGGCGGTGAAGAGCTTGACCATCGAGACTTCGCGCACGGCATCTTCGCCCGCCGCGTATTTCTGCCAGCCGGCGTAGGTGAGCCAGCGCCCGGCCTCGACGTCGGTGGCCATCTCCGCCAGCCGGTGTCGCACCGCCTGCTTGTCCGACAGCGGTCCGCCGAACGCCTGGCGCTCGCGGACGTAGGCGATGGTGTCCTCGAGCGCGCGCTCGGCCATGGCGACCGCGTGCAGCCCGGCCACCAGGCGCTCGCGCTGGAACACGCGCATCACCTCGTAGAAGCCGACACCCTCGCGGCCGAGTAGGTTTTCCGCCGGCACCCGCATGTCCGAGAACGACAGCTCGGCGGTGTCGGAGGCGCGCATGCCCATCTTGTCGAGCGTGCGGCTCACGCCGAAGCCCGGCGTCTCGCGCTCGACGAGGAACATCGAGATGCCGCGGTGGCGACGCTCGTCGGTGCCGGCCTCCACACGCGCGGCGACGAAGTAGAGATCGGCCATCGCCCCGTTGGTGATGAACATCTTGGCGCCGTTGAGGACGTAATCCTGACCGTCCTTCACCGCGCGCGTGCGGATGGCGGCCACGTCGCTGCCGCCGCCCGGCTCCGTGACGGCGAGCGCTGTCATCGTCTCGCCGCCGCAGATGGCCGGCAGGTACTTCTCCTTGAGCGCCTCGCTGCCCGTCCAGTACAGGTGCGGCGACGCCATGTCGCAGTGCACGCCGACCGCCATCGCGAACGAGCCCGAGCGCGAGCGCGCGCACTCCTCGTGCAGTACCGCGGTCATCATCACGTCGGCGCCGGCGCCGCCGTACTTCTCGTCGTACTCGAGCCCGAGGAAGCCCAGCTCACCCATGCGCCGGAACACCGCCTTCGGCATGCGTCCGGCAACTTCCCATTCTTCGACGTGCGGCATGACCTCCTTCTCGACGAACGCCCGCACCGTCGCCCGAAACATGTCGTGCTGCTCGTTGAAGATCTTCATGATGACCTTCTCGCTCGATTTGCCCCCGACTAATGGTCATTGCGATTCGAGCGCCGGCTTTGCCGGCGCAATCCAATTCTGGGGGAGGCATCGGAGGGGGCCGTCGAGGCCCCCTCCGAGGTTCCCCCGACTATACAATGGGCGCGCGTGGCCGGAGAGCGCTCGCGCCTGCTGCCGCTGCTGCTGACGGCGATCGTCGGCCTCGGCGCGCTGTCGATCGACATGTTCCTGCCCTCGCTGCCGGCGATGACGGTGGCCTTCGGCTCCGACGCCGCGACCGCTCAGCTCACCGTCACGCTGTTCCTCGCCGGCCTCGCCGTCTCGCAGCTGCTGTGGGGACCGCTCTCCGACCGCCTCGGCCGCCGGCGCGTGCTGCTGGCCGGCCTCGGCGTCTATGCCGCGGCGGGAACCGTGTGCGCCTTCGCGCCATCGATGGGCGCGCTGGTCGCCGCGCGCATCGTGCAGGCGGTGGGCGCCGGAAGCGGTCCCGTGATCGCGCGGGCCGTCGTGCGCGATCTCTACGAGCCGGAGCGTGCCGCGCGCGTGCTGGCGGCGATGGGCACCGCGCAGGCGCTCACGCCGATCCTCGCGCCGATCATCGGCGGCTGGGTGCACGTGCTCGCCGGCTGGCGTGCCGTGTTCATCGTGCTCGGCGCCTTCGGTGCCGTCTTCTGGCTGACGGCGTGGATGATCGTGCCGGAGACCAACGTCTACGCGGGCGCGCGCGCGGCGACCGGTCGCGTCGCAGCGCTGCTGCGCGATCCGCGCTACGCCGCGTACGTCGCCGCCGCCGCGCTGATGTTCAGTGGCCAGTTCGCGTTCATCACCGGCTCGTCCTTCGCGCTGATCACGATCCTCGGCGTGTCGCCGACGTTCTACGGCGCGTGCTTCGCCGCCGTCGCCACCGGGCTGATGGCCGGTAACTTCGTGTCGGTCCGACTTGGACCGCGGCTGGGCATTGACACGATGATCCGCGGCGGCACGCTGATCAGCGCCGTCGCCGGGGTCGTGATGGCCGCGCTCGCCTGGGCCGGCGTGGCGTCGGTGGCGACGGTCATCGTGCCGATGTTCGGCTACGCCTTCGGCCTCGGCTGGGTGTTGCCCAATGCCATGGCCGGCGCCATCGGTCCATTCCCGCGCATGGCCGGGCTGGCGGCGGCGGGGGCCGGGTTCGTGCAGCTCACGGGCTCGGCGCTCTACGCCATCGCGGTCAGCCACACTTTTGACGGCACGCTGCGGCCGATGACCACGGCGGTGGCGACGGCGGGGCTCGCCGCGTTCGCGACGTTTGCATGGCTGCTGCGGCGGCGCGTCGTGCTAGAGAATACAGAGGGGAGGGTTCCATGAGTCGGATCGCTCCTGTGCCGCCGCAGCTCGCGCCACCTGATGTTCGGGCCGCCTACGAGAGCGCGATCAAGAAGTTCGGCAAGCTCCCCGTCCCCATCGCGGTCACCGCGCACCATCCCGAAGTCTTCGCCGCATACATGGGATTCGAGCGGGCCTTCGGCCGCGCCTCCAAGGTCGAGGCGAAGCTGACGACGCTGGCCGCCGTCAAGGTCGCGTCCCTGGTCGGCTGTCCGTTCTGAATGGACATCGGCTCTGCCGTCGGCAGAGCGGCCGGGGTGACCGACGCGCAGCTGCGCGCGCTTCCCGAGTACCGTAAGAGCTCGCGCTTCTCGGAGCTGGAGCGTTTGGTCCTCGACTATGCGGTGGCGATGACGGCCACGCCCGTCGACGTGTCGGAGACGCTCTTCGGGGACCTACGACGCCACTTCAACGACGAGCAGATGATCGAGCTCACCGCCACCATCGCGTGGGAGAACTACCGCGCGCGCTTCGACCACGCGCTGGGCATCGAGGCGCAGGGCTTCTCGGACGGCGCCTACAGCGTGTCGCCCGAGAAACCCCGGCGTTAAGGCGCGCGCCGCTCGAACCGCAGCATGCGCGGCTCGAAGCCCAGGCGCTGAAACATCGCGTGGGCATCCGTGTTGAACGCCCATGAGAACAGCTCGATATTCTGCATCCCGCGGCTGCCTGCTTCCGCCAGCGCGGCGGCCATGAGCGCGCGGCCGACGCCGCGGCGCCGCCAGACCGGGTCCACCGCGATCTGATCGATCTCGCACCACCGCCGCGGCCGCCGGAACGCGTTCTCGCCACGCTCGTGAAAGAACGTGAGGACGTACCCGACGGGACGTCCCTCCGCCTCCGCGATCCACGCCGCCGTCGTTCGCTCCTCGAGCCGCTCGCGAAACCACGCGGCCGCTTCGTCCGCACGCACCGGCTTGAAGTAATCCGGACGCCGCGCCAGGTGCGTCTCGTGAACGAAGCGATTCAGCGCCGCGAGCGCGTGCGCGTCGCCGCCGACGGCGCGGCGGACCGTCACGGCGCTACTTGATGTCGGTCTTCGACTTCCACTTCACCAGACCCGGATCGACCTCCTCGAGGAGCTTCGTGTAGAAGACCTGCTCGGCCGGGAACTTCTGCTTGATGCGGTCGAGCGAGTAGAGGAAGTCGACGAAGTCGTTCATGCCCTTGACGATGTTGGGGGTCATCTCCATGCTGTAGACGTTGTAGGTCATGATCTCCTTGGCGAGATCCCGGTCGAGCTTCATCTCGCGCGCGACGATCTCGACCGCCGCGTTGCGGTCGTTGTTGATGGCCTCCGTCGCCTTGCGCGTGGCTCGCAGCACGGCCTTGAGCGTGTTCGGATTCTCCTTCAGCATCTTGCCGCTGGCCACGATGCCGGCGTGCACCTGCAGCCAGTCGACGGGCCCCTCCTTGCCGGGAATGCTGCTCTTGCTGCCCGTGAAGTACAGCTTGCCGCCCGCCTCCTTCATGGCGCGGAACGTCCACGGCGCCCACGCGGCCATCGCGTCGATGTCGCCCTTGGCGAGCGCGGTGATGGCGTCGGGCGGCGAGAGGTTCACGAACTGGATCTTGCTGAAGTCGACGCCATTGGCCTTGCAGAAGCTCTGGATCGCCATGGTGACCGAGGCGCCCTTCGGCATCCCGACCTTGAGCTTCTCGAAGTCCTTCGGCGTCTTCACGATCTCCTGCGCCTTCTTGCCGAGGATCACCTGCTGTACCCCGCCGACGTCGCTCTGCGGCGCGACGTTGTAGATCTGCTGGCCGGACGCGGCGATGGGCACGACCATCGTGGCGGTCGCCGTGCCGAGGTTGATGTTGCCGGCGCCCCACATGCTCGGCAGGTCGGTGCCCGCGATGTACCAGCGGATGTTGACCTTGAGGCCTTCCTGCTTGAAGTAGCCGAGCTGATCGGCGACGGCGAACTGCGCCGACATCTGCGGATCGCGCACGAGCCACGCGTCGATCTCGCTCACCTCCGGCTTCTGGGCGAGGGCGTCGGCGGCGGCGCCGAGCGCGACGAGAGCGGTCAGCACGGCGATCAGGACACGCATGAGCGAGCTCCTTTCATATATTGCCGTTCATATGGTCTGCTCGCGCCAGCGGAACAAGCGGCGTTCGGCGGCGAGCAGAGACGCGTTGACGATGGATCCGAGGAGCCCGAGCACCAGGGCTCCCATGACGATCTGGGCCGGCAGAAAGAACGTGCGGCCCTCCATGATCAGATGGCCGAGCCCGGCGTCGGCGCCCATGAATTCGGCGCCGACGATGACGAACAGCGCGAGGGCAAAGCCGAGCCTGAGCGCGACGATGATTCCGGGCAGCGCGGCGGGCACGATCACCCGCCGGATGAGGTCCACGTGGCCGGCGCCCAGGCTCGCCGCCGCGCGCAGCAGCGTGACGTCGACACGCAGCACGGCGGCCGCGATCGCGACGAACATCGGAAAGAACGTCGTGTAGCCGATGAACGCGACCTTGGAGCCTTCACCCAGGCCGAACCAGACGAGGAACATCGGCAGGAATGCCAGCGGTGGGATTGGCCGCACGAGCTCGATGACCGGCTCGAGCATGAGGCGTACGGGGACGCAGAGCGCGGCCAGCAGCCCCAGCGCCAGCGCGCCGAGGGCCGCGAGGCCGAAGCCGACGCCGACGCGAGCCAGCGATGTGCCGACGTGCCGCGGCAGGCCGAGCAGCGCGAGCGCGCGTGTACGAGTCATTCGTGCACCTTGGCGACTTCTTCCTTGACCACGCGCGTGATCTCGCTCTCGTACTGCGTGAACTCGGGCGCAAACCGGTCACGCAGCTCCGGCAGCTTGAGCGTGAAGACCTGCTTGATGCGTCCGGGCGCCGACGTCATCACGACCACACGGTCCGCGAGATAGACGGCCTCGCGGATGGAGTGCGTCACGAACAGCACCGTCTTGTGCTCCACGCGCTGGATCCGGCTCAGCTCGTCCTGCAGCACCTCGCGCGTCTGCGCGTCGAGCGCGCCGAACGGCTCGTCCATGAGGATGATCTCGGGACTGTTGGCGAGCGCGCGGGCGATGGCCACGCGCTGCTTCATCCCGCCCGAGAGCTGCACCGGATACTTCTCGGCGTGCGCGGCGAGCCCGACCAGCTCGAGATAGCGCGCGACGATGGCGCGGCGCTCGGCGCCGCCGGCGCCCTTGAGGCGCAGCCCGAACTCCACGTTGCCCGTCACGGTGAGCCACGGAAACAGCACGTACTCCTGGAACACGACGCCGCGGTCCGCACCGGGTCCCGTGACGGCACGGCCGTCGACCAGCACCTCGCCGGCGGACGGACGGAGAAAGCCGGCGACGATGTTCAGCAGCGTCGACTTGCCGCAGCCGGAGGGACCGAGCAGGCAGACGAACTCGTGCTCGGCGATGTCGACATCGACGTCGAGCAGCGCCGGCGTCTCACGGCCGGCCGCGACGAACGTACGCGACAGCCCGCGGACGTGGATCTTCATCGCGGATGCTGCCAGCGCAGCACGCGATGCTCCAGCGCGCGCACGAGCGCGTTGCCTCCATAGCCGAGTAGGCCGAGCAGCAGGGCGGCGCCGAGCATCTGTGGCACCAGGAAGAAGTTGCGACCGTCGTTGATCAGATAGGAAGAGGTCGCGCGGCCGCGCGCCGAGGCTCTGCGCCGCGCGCAGCAGCCGGCCGTCGATCTGCGCGACGCCGTGCACGGTGGTCAGGAACATCGGAAAGAACGTCGCGTAGGTGATGAAGCCGACCTTCGAGCCCTCGCCGATGCCGATCCAGACGATGAACAGCGGCAGCATCGCGAGCGGCGGAATCGGCCGCAGCAATTCCACGACCGGCTCGACCACGTTGCGCACCGCCCGCACCTGACCGGCCAGCAGCCCGAGCGCCAGCGCGAGGACCGCGCCCGCCGTGAAGCCGACGGCCACGCGCTCGAGCGTGGCGGCGACGTGGATCCAGAGCTGGCCTTTCCGTGCGAGCTCGACGAGTGAGCCGATCACCACCCACGGCGCCGGCAGGAACAGCGGATTGAACGGGCGCGTGAGCTCGACGAGGCCGCCGGCGAGACTCCACAGCGCGAGGAACACGGCGAGCGAGAGCAGACGCCAGCTCAGCGCGGCGCGCGGCGCCGCCGGCGCGCCACGCAGGCCCCACTCCATCATGTCCGACACGCTGCTGAGCAACACGGCGGCCAATCCTCTACCAGCGGCCGGAACGTGTCAACGTGCGCGTGCCACAGGGAGAGCGCGCTTGCGCCGCTGGAGTATCATCCCGGCCGAGGAGATTACACATGGCGACTTCCGTAGGCTTCATCGGCGTGGGCAACATGGGCAATCCGATGGCGGGCAACGTGCTCAAAGCCTTTCCGCTGACCGTCTTCGACAAGAACCCGGCGACGATGAGCAACCTCGTGGCCGCCGGCGCGCAGAAGGCCGGCTCCGCCCAGGAGGTGGTCGAGCGATCCGAGATCGTCATGACGTGCCTGCCCGCGTCGCCGGACGTCGAGGCGCTCTATCTGGAGCCGGGCGGACTGGTCGAGCGCGCGCGGCCGGGCACGATCCTGATCGATCTCAGCAGCGTGCTGCCATCGACCCCGCGAAAAATCGAGCCGCGCGCGAAAGCGCGGGGCGTCGAGTTCCTCGAGGCCCCGGTGAGCGGCGGCGTCTCCGGCGCGCGCGCGGCCACGCTGGCGGTGATGGTCGGCGGCGATCCGCAAGTCCTCGAGCGCGCGCGGCCGGTGCTGCGCGCGATCGGGCCCAACATCTTCGGCGTCGGGCCCGTCGGCGCCGGCAACACCGTGAAGGCGATCAACAACATGATGGCGTGCGTGAACTCGCTG
>QHSO01000090.1 GCA_003220475.1 Candidatus Rokuibacteriota bacterium
GACGAGTAAGCATGGGCCGAACGTGACCAACATCGAGGTTGTGCAGCAAAACGCGGCCGGTACGTTCGATGCTTTGACCTCGCACACGGCGTACATGACCAATCCTATCGTCATCAACGCCATCAGAAGGCTCATCGCCAGATGATCTGCAGCCGCCGGGCATTACTCCGTCTTGGAACGGCCGGGCTGGTGTGCGGCTGGGCATCGGGCACGGCTGCGGCGGAGCCGATCTGGACAGGTCCTCCCGACGTGGATGAATTCGCTCTGCTCGGCGACGAGATTGTGACCATGGGCGAATATCTTCGAATCCTCGAGGCGGCGACCGGCCGAGAGCGACGTAGCGCGCGGCTCCGCCGTCCTGCTCACGCGGAGGGCCCGGCGACCGTTGGGGCCATCCCGTCGGCGGTCGTGTTCGGCTGGTATGTATGGCACGAGGATGTGCACGTATTGTGTGCAGATCCCCGGTCGCTCGCGCTCCGATGGCAGCGCCGCATCCAAATCAGCGAGCGGGAACGAGAGAATGTTCCCTATGTCTTTCCACTGCCGCGAAATGATGGGATCTTTGTCCTCGTCTCCCACAAACACAGCGACAACCTATTTCGCTTTAATCCACAGAACGGCGAGACGGTGTGGTCGCGGTATATCGAACGCTTCGCCGTACGAGCGCCTCTCGCCTGGCACAGCGGCCGTCTACTCGTGCGCTCGCGCGTTGCGCGCGGGGCGCAGGCTTCGGGCGATCTTCACGCGATCGATCCTGCCAACGGCTCGACAATGTGGCGCGTGCGGCTCGAAGGAGCGGATGACGCGGGCCGAGACTCGATGCTCATATCCGACAACCGCGGATATATCGCGTCACCAGTCTATCCGGGTGAATCGAGCCGACTGCACATCGTTGATCTCACCGCCGGTGTTCTGGTGAAGTCGCTCGCGATCGATCGTCTCAGTGAACCTTTTGCGGAGCAGGACGGTATCGTCTACTTCGGCGGCAATACACCGACAGCCTGGGATTCGACCCGTGAGCAGGTAGTCTGGCGAACAGACCTGACACAGCGTAAAGGCAGACTGCTGTACATCTCGCCTCACGCGGTGCTCGATGCAACGCGCCGTCGGATCTACCTCGGCGAGTATGACAATTCGTTCTTCGTGCTGTCGTCCGCCGACGGCGCTGTCCTCGGGTCGGTCGACGTGCGTCGGGGGCACACCAATCCCGCGCGGATCATGGGAATGTATGGCGCGTCTCGACTTCGACTGGCGCGCGACCTCTTGATCGTCGGCGCCGGCGACCGCCGGCTGTTCGCGTACGCGACCGCCGCGCTATAGGTGTAACGGACGCCGCGTTCGATCCGGCCCACGGTGTTCTCCGCTCTCTAGCGCCGGACCAGCCGCCCGCGATGTGTGCCGGCGCCGGCGCGCTTTCTTCGGCTGATACAATCCGCGTGCCGGAGGTGGCCGTGGCGAATCTCTCCGCGCCCTGGACCGAACGCTTTCGCGTGCCGCTCATCCGCGGCGTCGATGTCGCCGCGAACGCGCCAACGCGCGGCCTCGTCGCCAGCAACGTGTCCGGCACCTTCCAGCTCCACGCGTGGGACGTGCGGTCGGGACGGCTGCGGGCTCTGACGAACCGCGCGGCGGGCACGATCGCCGGCGCCATCAGTCCGGATGGGCGCTTCATCTACTATCACGACGACGCCGGCGGCAACGAGCTCGGCCATTTCGTGCGGATCCCGTTCGAGGGCGCCTCTGCCGTGAGCATCACGCCGGGCGTGCCGCCGTATCCGACATTCGGCCTCGGCGTCAGCGGCGCCGGCAACCGGCTCGGCTTCGTCACCGCCGACCACGGCGCCTACCATGTCGACGTGATCGACGTCGCCGCCGATGGCGCGCTCGGCTCACCGCGCCGGATTCACAGCCGCCCGCGGCTGTTGATCGGTCCGGTCTTCTCGCACGACGGTGCGATCGCGGTGCTGGCCGCCAGCCCTGAAGCCCGGAGCCTGCGCTACGAGCTGGTGGCGCTGGACACGTCCACCGGACGCATCGTTGGCGAGCTCGCGGATGCCGACGGCCGCCTGGGCGCCGTGGCCTTCGCACCGCGCGCGGGCGATGCACGTCTCCTGGGCGTGACCAATCGGAGCGGCGCGGACCGGCCGCTGATCTGGGACGTCACTCGCGGGACGCGGGTGGATATCGCGCTCGACGAGCTCGAAGGCGATGTGCTGGCCGCCGACTGGTCGCCGGACGGCGGCCGAGTGCTGCTCGAGCAGCTCGCACGCGCTGTCCAGCGCCTCTACGTCTACGACGTGCGCGAGTCCAGGCTGACGGCGCTGCGCCACCCCAACGGCACCTACGCCCGCGCCTACTTCGCTCCCGACGGCGCGATCCACGCGCTGTGGGAAGACTCCACGCACCCGCCGCAGGTGATCGCGCTTGACGGCGCGACGGGCGAGCCGGCGCGGACGCTTCTGCCCGCGCCGGATGTCCCGCGTTGCCGGCCGTGGCGGTCGATCAGCTTTCCCTCCGCCGGCGGGCAGCAGATCCAGGGATGGCTCGCAGCGCCGGAGGCGACCGGCCCGTTCCCGACGATCCTGCACGTTCACGGCGGGCCCGAGGCCGTGATGACCGAGCTCTACGCTCCCGCGGGCCAGTCGTGGATCGACCACGGCTTCGCGTTCCTGAGCACCAACTATCGCGGCTCGACGACGTTCGGGCGCGCCTTCCTCGAGCAGATCTGGGGCAACCTCGGGCGCTGGGAGGTCGAAGACATGGTCGCCGCCCGCGAGTGGCTCGTGAAGGAAGGCATCGCCGACGCGTCGCGAGTTTTCGTGACGGGCTGGTCCTACGGCGGCTATCTCACGCTGCAGGCGCTCGGGACGAGACCCGCGCTCTGGGCGGGCGGCATGGCTGGCATCGCCGTCGCCGACTGGGCCATCGCCCACGAGGACACGACGGAGACGCTGCGAGGCATACGCGCCGCGCGCTTCGGCGGCACGCCGCAGGAGCAGCCCGAGCGCTACGCGGCCAGCTCGCCGATCACGTACGCGAAGGACGTCCAGGCGCCCGTGCTGATCATCCAGGGCCGCAACGACACGCGAACGCCGCGGCGATCGGTCGACGCCTACGAGGCCACGATGAAGGCGCTCGGCAAGTCCATCGAAGTCCACTGGTTCGACGCCGGGCACGGCTCGCTGGTCATCGATCAGGCCATCGAGCACCACGCGCTGATGCTCGACTTCGCTCGCCGCGTGCTCGATCGAGCGGAATAACCTCACGAGGCGGTCCTTCACACGCTGCCTCACACCGCGTGCACTACTTCGCCCACTCGCACTGCTGGTGACGTCCGAAGGACGACGCGAATGCTCGCCATGCGTCGGTGATCGGTATTCTTTACAACCCGCGGCGGCGACATGCTGCGTGAATGAGCAGAGACTCGACGTCGTCGCAGGTATGTGGCACATCGCCCCACCATCTGCATCGTCGAGGACGACACCTCACTGCTCCACGGCCTGGCGCGGCTCCTTCGCGGCTGTGGGTTCGAGGTCGAAGCGTTTGCCTGCCCTGAGGAGGTGCTCCGGCGCCTGGAAGCGGGAAGCCTTCACTGCACCGTCCTGCTGCTCGACATCCATCTCGGCGAGATGAGCGGCTTCGATCTCCACAACCGGCTGACGAAGATGGGGCTGTCCATTCCGGCGATCTTCATGACCGGCTGTGACGACGCCAGTCATCGGGAGCGCGCCGCTCAGGTCGGCGCCGCCGCCTACCTCGTCAAGCCGTTCGAAGACATCGAGCTGCTCGGCGCGATCGGAGCGGCGTTGGAGAAGCACTAGCCGCCGCGTCCGCGTGTTGTCGCTCCCGCCCTCGCGTGGTACCTTGTCGCCCGATTTTCCGACGTCATCGCCGACGGAGGTCTGCGCATGCCGTTCGTCAACATCACGATCTACGAGGGACACGGCAAGGATCGCAAGGACGAAATCGCGCGCCGGGTGACGGACACGATCACCGACGTGTGCAAGCTGCCCCGAGAGGCCGTCTGGGTAGTCTTCAACGAGGTCACGCCGCCCGACTGGTACGTGGCGGGCAAGCCCGGCAGCAAGTGACGGCTGGCTTCGAGAAGCTCGGCGGCGGCTTCCTCTTTACCGAGGGACCGGTGTGGCATCCGACGGGCAAATTCCTGTTGTGGAGCGACATGCCGGGCGATCACATGCGGCGCTGGTCGGCCAAGAACGGTGTCACCTCAACAGCCCCAACGACATCGTCTGCAAGTCCGACGGCGGCATCTACTTCAGCGATCCGCCGTACGGCCGCGCCAAGTTCTACGGCGTCGAGCGCCTGCCGGAGCTGGCGTTCCAGGGCGTGTTCCGCGCCGGGACCGATCCGAAGACGCCGGAGCTGCTCGTGAACGACTTCGAGCGGCCGAACGGCCTCTGCTTTTCGCCGGACGAGCGGCGGCTGTTCATCAACGACACCGCGCGCAAGCACATCCGCGTGTTCGACGTGACCCCGAAGGGCACGCTCACCAATGGCCGTGTGTGGGCCGAGACCAAGGGCGACAAGCCGGGCGCCCCCGACGGCATGAAGCTCGACTCCGCCGGCAACGTGTACTGCTGCGGGCCCGGCGGGATCCACGTGTTCGATCGCGACGCCAATCTGCTGGAGGTGCTCGAGACACCGGAGTACACCGCCAACTTCGCCTGGGGCGACGACGACTATCGCTCGCTCTTCGTCACGGCCTCGACGTCGCTCTATCGCATCCGCCGCACGATCCCGGGCTTTCCCGTCTTCTGATCACCAAGGAGGCTTTCATGCACCGACGCACGCTACTGGTCGTCCTGCTCACCGCCGCGCTGGTCGTGCCGCTCGCGGCCGACGCGCAGAAGCCCATCAAGGTGGGCATGCCGATGCCGCTCTCCGGCCCGCCGGCGCTGTTCGGCGAGCCGGCCAGCAAGGGCGCCATGATGTTCGTCGAGGAGATCAACGCCAAGGGCGGCGTGCTCGGCCGCAAGCTCGAGCTGATCGTGCGCGACTCCAAGGCCGACGCCAACGAGGCCGTGCGCCAGGCGCGCGAGCTCATCTTGAAAGACAACGTCGACTTCCTGGTCGGCACGCTGACCTCGGCCGAGGGGCCGGCGGTCTCCGTCGTGGCCAAGGAGAACAAGATCGTCTTCATTGCGCCCATTCCGAAGACCGATCAGCTCACCGCGCCGGACAAGCTCCACCCCTACGTCTTCCGCGTGGCCGCCAACACCACGATGGAGGGCCGCAGCGCCGCCGAGATCGTCGCCAAGTGGCCGGTCACGAAGGTCGCGACGATGTCGTTCGACTACGCCTACGGCCAGGACGTCACCCGCTCGTTCATCGAGCATCTGAAGAAGATCAAGCCGAGCGTCGAGATCGTCGACCAGCAATGGCCCAAGCTCGGCGAGCAGGACTACAACCCGTTCATCAACGCCCAGATGGCCAAGAAGCCGGAGGCGATCTTCTCGTCGATCTGGGGCGGCTTCTTCGTGACGTACTCCAAGCAGGCCAAGGCGGTCGGCATGTTCGACGCGATCAAGTACAACTTCATCGGCGTCGGCGAGGCCGCCACGCCGGAGACGACGAAGTCGATGGGCGCCGACTATCCGGTCGGCATCTGGGGCAACTCCTACGACGCGTTCTACTGGGGCGAGACCGCCGCGCACCGCGACTACACGGCGCGGCTCTCCAAGTATCTGAAGGACGAATACCCGTCGTCGTGGGCGATTCAAGGCTACATCGGCATGCAGTTCCTGGCCGAGGCCATCAAGAAGGCGGGCAGCACCGAGTCAGACAAGGTCTCCAAGGCGCTGCTCGGTCTCACCGTCGAGACGCCGATCGGGCCGCAGACGATCCGTGAGAAGGACCATCAGGCCAATCGCGGCCAGCTGTACGGCAAGACGGTGAAGGATCCCAAGTACCCGTTCGCGATCATGAAGCCCGTGCAGTACGTCGATCCGACGAAGTTCATGGATTAGGACGCTGCCTGATCCATCGTTTGTCTTCGCCCAGAGCATCAGCGGCCTCACGGCCGCGATGTTCCTGTTCCTGATCGCGGCCGGGCTGTCGCTGATCTTCGGCGTGCTGCGCGTGCTCAACTTCGCGCACGGCACGTTCTACATGCTGGGCGCGTACGCGACGTTCCAGCTGGTGCAGTGGCTGGGCGTCTCGGGCGGGCGCTTCTGGCTCACTGCGCTCGGCGGCGCACTGTTCGTCGCCGCGCTCGGTGGGCTGGTCGAGCGCCTCCTCTTTCGCCATCTCTACGGCAAGGAAGAGCTCTACCAGCTGCTGTTCACCTACGCGCTGGCGCTGATCCTGGGCGATGCGGCCAAGATGCTCTGGGGCACGCAGCAAAAGTCGGTGAGCCGACCGCCCGAGCTCAGCAGCGCGTTCCAGGTCTTTGGCGCCACGATCCCGACCTACAACCTGTTCATCATCCTGCTCGGCCCGGCCATCGCGCTGGCGTTCTGGCTGGTGCTGCAGCGCACGCGCGTGGGCCGCTACATCCGCGCCGCCGCGCTCGATCGCGAGACGCTCGGCGCGCTCGGCGTCAACGTGGACGCGCTCTACACCGGAGTCTTCGTGCTCGCTTCGTTCCTGGGCGGCCTCGGCGGCGCGCTCATCAGCCCGATGCGGGCGACCACGCCCTGGGGCCTGCTCGGTCGCCCCATTAGATGAAGCCACGCGCATCTGGAACAGGCCACCCGCGGTTCACGGCGGGCTCGCGCTCCGTTTCAGTAGCCCGATTCCCCTGGCCGCTGCTCGTGCTGGTCGCCGCGCTGCTCGTGCCCGCGCTGGGCTCGCGCTTCTATACGTTCCTCGCCAACGACGTGATCATCTGGGCGCTGTTCGCCACGAGCCTCAACCTGCTCGTCGGCTACACCGGCCTCGTCTCGTTCGGCCACGCCGCCTACTTCGGCATCGGCGCGTACACCACCGGCCTTCTCATGAAGAAGCTCGCCGTGCCGTTCGTGCTCGCCTTCCCCGCCGCCGGCGTGCTGGCGGGGGCCATGGCGCTCGTGTTCGGGATATTCTGCGTGCGCCTCACACGCATCTACTTCGCGATGCTCACGCTCGCGTTCGCGCAGATCGTCTGGGCGATCTGCTTCAAGTGGAACGAGGTCACCGGCGGCGAGCAGGGCATGCCCGAGGTACCCTACCCCGACCTCGCGTGGATGGGGCGCCTGCCGCTCGTGCGCGATCTGCGCACGAGCGATCACTTCTATCTGCTGACCGTGCTGCTCGTCGCGCTCTGCCTCTGGATCCTGCATCGCGTCGTGCGTTCACCGTTCGGGCGGATGCTGACGACGATCCGCGAGAATCCCGAGCGCGCGGAGTTCATCGGCGTCCACGTGCGGCGCTACGAGCTCGCGGCCTTCGTGCTGGCCGGCGCGTTCGCGGGGCTGGCCGGTGGGCTGTTCGGCATCTTCAACCGCGGCGTCTTTCCGGACTTCGCGTACTGGACCAAGTCCTCCGAGGTGCTGATCATGACGCTGCTGGGCGGCATGGGCACGTTCTGGGGACCGAGCGTGGGCGCCCTCGCGCTGATCCTGCTCAACCAGCAGATCGTCTCCTACACGCAGAACTGGCCGCTGGTCCTCGGCACCATCCTCGTCGTGCTGCTCTTCGGCTTTCCCGGTGGGCTGGCGGGCGCCATCGAGCTGTTTGGTCGCCGGCTCTGGAGGCTCCGTCGTGCTTGAGGTCCGCGACCTCACCAAGGCGTTCGACGGGTTCGTCGCCGTCTCGCGCGTCTCGTTCGACGTGCCCAAGCGCAGCGTCAGCGCGATCATCGGGCCCAACGGCGCGGGCAAAACGACGCTGTTCAACCTGATCACCGGTCACCTGCGTGCCGACGCAGGTCGCGTCGTGCTGAACGGGCGCGATGTGACCGGCGTGCCGCCGCACGAGCTCTGCCGCATCGGCGTGGGCCGCTCGTTCCAGCGCACCAACATCTTCGCGAAGCTGACGGTGTACGAGAACGTGCAGGCCGCGTTCCTGTCGCATCGCGGGCGCGGCTGGAATCTCTTCACGCCGGTGCACGATCTGTATCGCGACGAGACGCTCACGCTGCTGGAGTCGCTGGGCCTCGGCGCCCGCGCGGGCGAGGTTGCCGGGTTTCTCTCGCACGGCGCGCAGAAGCAGCTAGAGCTCGGCCTGGCGCTGGCGCTCGAGCCCGACATTCTGCTGCTCGACGAGCCGACGGCCGGCATGTCGGCCACCGAGACACGCGAGACGATCCGGCTGATCGAGCGCGTCGCGCGCGAGCGTGGCCTGACGCTATTGTTCACCGAGCACGACATGGAGGTGGTCTTCTCGATCGCGCAGAAGATCACGGTGCTCCACCAGGGCCGCGTGATCGCCGACGGCCCGCCCGCCGCCGTCCGTGCCGACGCCGAGGTGCGCCGCGTGTACCTGGGAGAGCGCCGGTGACTGCGAGCCCCACGCCGCTGCTCGAGGTGCGCGAGATCCATACGGCGTACGGGCTGTCGCGCGTGCTGTTCGGCGTGTCGATCGACGTCGCCGCCGGCGAGTGCGTGTGCCTGCTCGGCCGCAACGGCGTCGGCAAATCGACGACCATGCGCTCGATCATGGGACTGACGCCGCCGCAGTCGGGCCGCGTCGTCTTCAAGGGCATCGACATCACCGGCTGGGAGTCGTATCGCGTCGCGCGCGCCGGCATCGGCTTCGTCCCGGAAGACCGCCGCATCTTCGCCGATCTCACCGTCTGGGAAAATCTCGACGTCGCGCAGCGGAACCGGGCGGCCTCTAGAACGGGCGCACGCAGCCACGCCGCATCTACAGCAGCCCACCCGCGGCCAGAGCCGATCACCCAACCTCCGATACAGTGGACCATCGAACGGGTGTTCGACCTCTTTCCGACGCTCCGGCAGCTGACGGACCGCAACGGCGGCTATCTCTCCGGCGGCGAGCAGCAGATGCTGACGATCGCGCGCACGCTGATGGGCAACCCCGAGCTGCTACTGCTCGACGAGCCGTCGGAGGGACTGGCACCGCTCGTCGTGGATCACCTCGGCGAGCAGATCGCCAGTCTCAAGGCTGCCGGGCTCACGATCCTGCTCGCCGAGCAGAACACGGAGTTCTCGCTGCGCCTCGCCGACCGCGTCTACGTGCTGGAAAAGGGCGCCATCCGCTTCAGCGGCGCTGCTGCCGAGCTGCGCGACAACCAGGCGCTGCGCCACGAGCTGCTGGCGCTGTAACGCATGACCGCGCGTCGGGCGCGGAATCTGTGGCTTCGCCGGACGATCGGGTTGCTGGCGATCGTCGGCGTCATCTGGCTCGCGTTCGAGGCCGCCACGTGGCCGAACGTACGCGCGCTCGCGACGCGGCCGCCGAGGACGACCGCCTTCATCGAGCGTTACAAGGCGCGCGAGCGCGACGCCGGACGCACGCCGCGGGTCGAGTGGCGCTGGGTCTCCTCCTCCGCGATCTCGATCCATCTCAAGCGCGCGGTGGTCGTGGCCGAGGATACCGACTTCTTCCACCACAACGGCTTCGCGCCCAAGGCGATGCGCGAGGCCATGACGCAGGCGCTCGAGGAGCGCCGAGCACCGCGCGGCGCCTCGACCATCACCCAGCAGCTCGCGAAGAACCTCTGGCTCTCGCCCGACCGCACCGTGCTGCGCAAGGCGCGTGAGAGCGTGCTCACCTGGCAGCTGGAGAAGACGCTGTCCAAGCGGCGGATCCTCGAGTGCTACGTGAATGTCGTAGAATTCGGGCCCGGCGTGTACGGCGTGGAGGCGGCGAGCCGGCGCTACTTCGGCAAACCGGCCGCCGAGCTCAGCGCCGAGGAGGCCGCGCAGCTGGCCGCCGGCCTGCCGCGGCCGCGAGAATGGCATCCGGGCGTGACGACGACGGGGTATCGCCGCTACGTGGACAATATCCGGCGGCGCATGGAGCGCATCGAGCTTCCGGGGAGGTTGCTGCAATGAGCCAGGCGGTGTTCCGGCATTACGACAAGCGCGCGCTCGACGCCGAGTACAACAACCGCGCGAAGGTGAAGAACGCGATGGAGTGGATGGCGCGCTACGGCGGCGAGAGCGCGCGCGTGCGCGCCGAGCTGCCGATGCGCTTCGACGTCCCCTATGGCTCGCATCATGCCGAGCGGCTCGACGTCTTCTTGCCGGAGAGATCCGGTCCCGCGCCGGTGCACGTCTTCATCCACGGCGGCTACTGGCACCGGCTCGACAAGACCGACTTCTCGTTCGTCGCGCGCGCCTTCCGCGAAGCCGCGACGGTCGTCGTGAACTACGCCCTCGTGCCGAGCGTCGATCTCGACGAGCTGGTGCGCCAGGTGCGGGCCTCGATCGCGTGGGTGCACGCCAACGCGAAAACGTTCGGCGGCGACCCCGATCGGATCACCGTGTCGGGCCATTCCGCGGGCGGTCATCTGGTCGCGATGCTGCTCGCCACCGACTGGGCGCAGTTCGGCGCGCCCGCCGACGCCGTCAAGGCCGGCTGCGCGATCAGCGGCCTGTACGATCTCGAGCCGATCCGTCTTTGCTACCTCAACGACGTGCTCGCGCTGTCGCCGGAGGCGGCGCAGCGCAACAGCCCCGTGCTGCTGAAGCCCCGCGGCCGCGCGCCGCTCGTGCTGACCGTCGGCGCCGACGAAGGTCCCGAATATCTTCGCCAGACGAACGATCTCGCGGCGGCGTGGCGCGGGCACGGCGCGCCGGTCGAGATCGTCGACGCGCCGGGCTTCGATCACTTCTCGATCATCGCGCAGCTGGAGCGGGCGGACAGCACGCTGGCGCGCACGATCCGCAGGCAGATGGGGCTCGCGTAGCCGGCTGGGCTACGCCGCCGGATCGATCAGCGCCAGGCCGGTCTCCGGATCGTGGCGCTTGCGGAGATGGCGCGGCGACTCGGTGAGCACCACCTCCAGCGTCGGCCACACGCGCGCCTCCAGCAGATGGCCGCCGCGCGCCTCGCCGTCGGCACGTCCCACGACGACGTGCGCGTGGACTTTCGGCTCGCCACGGTCCAGCGCGACGTCGCCGATCAGCGAGAGGACCTCGACCTGCTCGCGCAGCGGAATCTTCTTGTAGTCGCGCGCCTTGCGATCGAAATAGCCGAGGGTCACCTCGCTGAAGGCGCCGATGGCGGTGAAGTGCGCGCCGCCGAGCCCCTGAGACTTCGCGAAGGCCGTGAGTCCCGACACGGGCTCGTCGCCCTTGTCGAAGACGAGCGCCCACGTCCGGGCGCCGCTGGCCTCGAGCACCGTCGATTTCATCGCTAGATCAGCTCGCGCACGCGATCGCCGAGCACCGTGAGCGCGATCTTCTCGCGGTTGGGCTCGCCGCGCACGAGCGAGGTGGCGAACTTCCGCGCCTGTTCGAGGTTGATCTTGGCCGGCAGCGGCGGCTCGAACGGATCGACCACCGCCTGCACGACGACCGGCCCCGGCGTGGCGAGCGCGCGATCGAGCACCGGGCCGCACTGCGCGGGATCCTCGATGGTGAAGCCGCTCGCCCCGCACGCCTGGGCGACCAGCGCGAAGTCGATCGGCTGCAGGTCGCAGCCGTACTCGGGATTGCCGAGGAAGACCATCTGCTCCCACTTGATCTGCCCCAGCGTGTTGTTCTTGATCACGACGATCTTCACCGGCAGCCGGTAGCGCACGCACGTCGCGAGCTCGGCCATGAGCATCGACATGCCGCCGTCGCCGACGAAGGCGACGACCTGACGGTCGGGATACGCGTACTGGGCGGCGATCGCGTACGGCAGCCCGCACGCCATGCTCGCGAGCGTGCCGGAGACGGAATGCATCTGGCCGCGCCGCGCGGGAATGTGCCGCGCCCACCACGTGGTGATCGTGCCGCTGTCGCAGCTGACGATCGCGTCGTCGCGCAGGCGGCGGCCGAGCTCGGCGGCGACGACCTGCGGCTTCATCGGCGTGTCGCGGCGCGAGGCGCGCTCGTCCATCAGCGCCTTCCAGTCCTTCATCCCCTTCTGCGCGTTGTCGAGGAAGCCGCGGTCGCCCTTGCGCGCCAGCCGCGGGAGCAGCGCCGCCAGCGTGCGACGGCTGTCGCCGACCAGCCCGACGTCGACCGGCTGGCGCAGTCCGATCCGCATCGGATCGAGATCGATCTGCACGCCCTTGGCCTGGCCGGGCTTGGGGTAGTACTCGATGTAGGGAAACGACGTGCCGACCATCAAGAGCGTGTCGCACTCCTCGAGCGCTTCCTGCGAGGGCCGCGTGCCGAGCAAACCGATCGCGCCCGTCGTGTACGGGCTATCGTCGGGGACGGCCGCCTTGCCGAGCAACGCTTTGACGATCGGCGCGGCGAGCAGATCTGCCGTGCGCTCGAGCTCGTCGGCGGCGCCGAGCGCGCCGCGCCCGGCGAGGATGGCGACCTTGCGGCCGCCATTGAGGACCGCGGCAGCGCGCTGCAGGTCCTCCTCCGAGGGCAGGCGCGCGCTGCGCGCCGCGACGTCGGAGGTATGGTGCGGCACGTTGCGCTTGGACCGTAGCTTGTCCGCCTTCATGTCCTGCACGTCGACCGGAATGGTGACGTGCGCCACGCCGTGATAGGTCAGCGCCGTGCGGCACGCGAGGTCCACCACATTTTCGACGTGCGAGGGGCCCATCACGCGCGCGTTGTACTTGCAGACGTCCATGAAGACGCGGTCGAGCTCGACGTCCTGCTGCGTGTGGGTGCCGATCAGATCGTGGTACGGCAGGCCGGTGATGGCGAGCACGGGCTGGCCATCGAGCTTGGCGTCGTAGAGCCCGTTCAGCAGATGGATGCCGCCGGGCCCCGACGTCGCGAGGCACACCCCGAGGCGGCCGGTGAACTTTGCGTAGCCACAGGCCATGAACGCAGCCGATTCCTCGTGGCGCACCTGGACGAAGCGGATGCGGTCCTGGCGCGTGCGCAGCGCTTCCATGATGCCGTTGATGCCGTCGCCGGGCAGCCCGAAGACGACGTCGACGTCCCAGTCCAGCAAGGTCTCGATCAATACGTCCGCCGCCGTCTCCGCCATCGATGCCTCCTCGTACGTCTCGCGCGCAGCGCAGATCAGGACCAGAGTGGCTGCTGCATCGCGGATGCCAGCGACGGCGCGCGGCTGGGACGGATCAGGCAGAGGTCGGCGCGCCCGGCGACGAGGACAGAATTGGCGTCGGGGCGCGCGTCCACGCCGGCGCCGACGAGCGTTGCAACACCGGCCTCGTGACGGATGCGATCGCTGAGCGAGATCGCCGCGAGCTCGGCCGCCGGCTCGGCGTCGGCGGCGAGACTGACCAGGTCGCAACCGCGGGAGCGCAGCACACGCGCGAGCTCGACGACGGCATCGGCGTCGTCGCCGGCCGCGATGCGGACGGCGATCGGCCGGGCCATCGGCCATGCACCGCGCGCAGCGTCGAACGCGTGCAGCGTCGATTTCGGATCCGCGGCGACGTCGAGCTCGACGAGATCGACACCGGCTTGCGCGGCGGCCCGGGCCCGCGCCGCAAAGTCCTCGGCGAGCCGCACGCCGACGGCAACCCCGGGCCGGCGCGAGTGATCGCACGACGTCAGCATGATCAGGCCGAAATACGGCGACGCCGTCGGCCCTTCGGCGACGAGCCGGTTGCCCAGCACGAGGTCGCGCAGGCGGAACGGCATCGCCATCGGAGGCCCCGCCTCGACGCGGCGACCGGCCTGCGCGGCTGCGCGCTCCGCGAACCAGCGCTCGGCGGCGGCCACGAGCCGGGGATCCCGCGTGCGCAGATTCTCGTGACTCACGCGCAGGCTGCGGGTGAGCAGGCTGTATGTGAACTGTATGGCGTCGAGCCGGCCGTGATAGCGCTCGGTGCCCTCGAACCATTCGAGGCTCGTCTGCGCCGCGCGCTGCAGCGCCTCGACCGTCGGCCGCCGCTCGGCCTCGTAGGCGGCGAGCGCCCCGGGCACGTCGCGGCCGCCCCGCACGTGATGGGCAAGCGCAATGGCGTCTTCCATCGCGAGCTTCGTCCCCGAGCCGATCGAGAAGTGCGCGGTGTGCGCGGCATCGCCGACGAGCACCACGCGCCCGTCGTGCCAGCGCGCGTTGCGGACGGTCGGAAACTGGCGCCAGAGCGAGCGATTGGTGAGCATGCGATGGCCGTCGAGCTCGCGCGCGAACAGCCGCTCGGCGAACGCGGCCGTCGCCGCCTCGTCGGCGCGATCGAGACCCGCGCGCCGCCAGGTGGCCTCCGTCGTCTCCAGGATGAACGTGGCGTGCTCGCGGTTGTAGCGGTACGCGTGCACCCGCCAGAGCCCGTGCTCGTCTTCCTTGAAGATGAACGTGAAGGCGGGAAACGGAAACGTCGTGCCGAGCCAGACGAAGCGGTTCGGGCCCCAGTCGATCCGCGGGCCGAAGCGGTCCGCGTGGGCCGCGCGGACCCAGGAGTTGGCCCCGTCGGCGGCCAGCACGAGGTCGGCGTCGGCGTAGCGCGCGAGATCGTCGACCTCCGTCGCGAAGCGCAGCGTCACGCCGAGCGCGGCGCAGCGCTGTTGGAGAATCGTCAACAGCGTCTGTCGCGACATCCCTGCGAAGCCGTGACCGGTCGAGCGCAGCGCCTGGCCTGCGTAATGCGTGTCGATGTCGTCCCAGTGCGCGAAGGCGCGCGTGATGGCCGCATGGCTCTCGCGGTCGGCCGCTTGAAAGTTTTCCAGCGTCGCGTCCGAGAACACGACACCGAAGCCGAAGGTGTCGTCGGCGCCGTTGCGCTCGACGACGAGGATCTCGTGCGATGGATCGGCGCGCTTCATGAGAATCGCGAAGTAGAGGCCCGCAGGCCCACCGCCGATCGAGACAATCCGCATCGGCCGGATTGTAACGGACGTAATGGGTCTGCCGTTTGCAACGCGCTCCCATCCATGCCGGAGGTGCTCCGCGAGTATCCGACGCTCGTAGGCGGTGTGGACGACAGAGCGTTCGTCGCGCAGATCTGGGGACGCGAGACGAGCGGCGGTCGCTGGGAGGCGTGGCGGCCAGATGCGCCGGACGGAGCGCGACACCGTGCAGGCCACACGCGCGGCCGTCGAGTACTGGGCATCGGGCGTGACGTCGATCTATCTGCAGGGCGCGCTCAACCGCTCGCGGCCGGTCCGGATCTCGGCCGCGTGAGCGTCTCGCCGTGCGAGCGCCGCGCGTGACGCGGTAGGTACAATGAGCGGACATGCCCGAGTTTCTGCCGTTCGTCCGTCAGTGGTTCGAGACGACGTTCTCGGAGGCCACACCGCCGCAGCGTGACGGCTGGGACGCCATCGCCTCCGGCCGCGACACCCTCATCGTCGCGCCCACGGGCTCGGGCAAGACGCTGGCGTCGTTCCTCTGGGCGCTCGACCACCTGCACCGACTGGGGCTCGAGGGCCGCCTGGAGGACCGGGTCTACGTCGTCTACGTCTCACCGCTGCGCGCGCTGAACAACGACATCGAGAAGAACCTGCGCGCGCCGCTCGCCGGCATCCGCGCCGCGGCCGCCGCGCAGGGCCTCGAGCTGCCCGAGGTGCGCGTGGCCGTGCGGACCGGCGACACGCTGGCGGCGCAGCGCCAGGCGATGACCCGGCGGCCGCCGCACATCCTGATAACCACGCCGGAGTCGCTGTACATCCTCCTCACCGCCGCCGGCTTCCGGCCCGCGCTGTCTCGGGCCCGGTTCGTGATCGTCGACGAGGTCCACGCGCTGCTCGGCGGCAAGCGGGGCGCGCACCTGGCGCTGTCGCTCGAGCGGTTACAGGCGCTCGTGCAGGACGCCGGCGAGCCACGTCCGCAGCGCATCGGCTGCTCGGCCACGGTGCGGCCGATCGACGAGGCGCTGGCGTTCGTCACCGGCGCCACCGCGCACGAGCCCGTCGTGGTGGACGCCGGCTTCTCGCGCGACCTCGACGTGGCCGTCGTCTCGCCGGTCGACGATTTCCTCACGGCCACCAGCGACACCGTCTGGGACGCGACCCTGCAGCAGGTGGCGGAGCTGGTCCAGGCGCACCGAACGACGCTGGTCTTCGCTCAGAGCCGGAGATCGGCGGAACGATTGGCCAGAGACCTCAACGATCGCATCACCGATGGCCGCGTGGCCGCGCATCACGGCTCGCTGTCGCGCCGCGCACGCCTGGAGGCCGAGAACCGGCTGAAGGATGGCCAGCTCAAAGCGCTGGTGGCGACGTCGTCGCTCGAGCTCGGCATCGACGTCGGGGCGATCGACCTCGTGGTGCAGCTGCAGTCGCCGCGCAACGTGGCGGCGGCGCTTCAGCGCGTGGGCCGCGCCGGCCACGCGCTCTCGCGCGTGTCGAAGGGGCGCCTCGTCGTCACCAAGGGCGAGGAGCTGGTGGAGGCCGCGGCGGTCGTGCGGTCGATCCACGAGCGCACGCTCGATCGCATGACGATGCCCAACGCGCCACTCGACGTGCTCGCGCAGCAGATCATCGCCGCCGTCGCCGCCGAGTCGATCGATACCGACGCGCTGTGGAACCGCTTCATCCAGGCGGCGCCGTATCGCGCGCTGACGCGCGAGACGTTCCGCGAGGTCGTCCGCTCGGTGGCCGAGCCCCTACCCCACGAGGTCAAAGGCGTGGCGCCGCGCGTGCTGTGGGATCGCGTGAACGACCGCCTGCACGCGCGCCGCGGCACGCGATTCCTCGCGCTGACCTCGGGTGGAACGATCCAGGACGCCGGACTCTACGACGTCTACGTGGCCGAGACCGATCTGAAAGTCGGCACGCTGGACGAAGAGTTCGTCACCGAGTCGCTGCCGGGTGACGTCTTCCTGCTCGGCTCGAACGCGTGGAAGATCGTCAAGGTGCGCGCAGACCGCGTGCTGGTCGAGGACGCGCACGGCATGTCGCCGACCATCCCGTTCTGGAAGGGCGAGCATCCCTCGCGCTCGTTCGATCTCGGCCTGGCCGTCGGAAGGCTCCGCCGCGATGCGGCTGGGCGCGTCGACGATCCCGACTTCGCCGACTGGGCGAAGCGCGAGTGCGGGCTGGAGCCGCGCGCGGCGGCGGCGCTGCGCGCGTGGCTCGTGAAAGCGGGCGAGGTTCTCGACGGCGTGCCGGACGATCAGGGCATCGTGGTGGAGTCGTTCGCCGACGAGATGGGCGGGCGCCATGCGATGATCCATTCCGTCTTCGGCATGCGCATCAACGGCGCCTGGGGCATGGCGCTGAAAGAAAAGGTGCGCCGCGCGTACGGCCTGGTGGCCGAGGCCGCGCACGTCGACGACGGGCTGCTGCTGTCGTTCGCGCCCGGCCAGATCCCGCCGATCAGCCCCGAGCGGCTCGCCACGCTGGTGGCGCCGGAGGAAGTCGACGATCTCCTCGGCCACGCGCTGATCGGCTCGCCGCTGTTCGGCACACGCTTCCGCCACGCCGCCGTGCGCTCGCTGTTCATCCCGCGCACATATAAAGGACAGCGCACGCCCGCGTACCTGATGCGCCTGAAGGCGGACGCGCTGCTCGAGGCCGTCGGCGGCCTGCCGGACTTTCCCGTCGTCGCCGAGACGCTGCGCGAGTGCTTCGAGGACGCGCTCGACGTGCCGCGCTTCAAGCGGATTCTGGGTCGCCTGCACGACAAGGAGATGTGGACACGCCACGTCGACACGCCGCTGCCCTCGCCGTTCGTCTATCCCCTGTTGCTCGCCTGGGACTGGGCGTATCTCGACGCCGGCCACGCGGAGGAGCGGCGCAGCGACGCCGTCTCGATGCGCAAGGCCTGGACGGTGGCGCCGGGTCCGCTCGACCCGAAAGTGGTCGCCGGTGTGGAGGCCGAGCTGCAGAAAACCGCGCCCGACCGCCGTGCCCGTGACGCCAACGAGCTGGCGGCCATCCTCGACGATCTCGGCGACCTCACGCGCGAGGAGATCGTCGCGCGCAGCGTCGCCGACGCCGACGCGCTGATCGAGTCGCTGCGCGCCGAGGGCCGCATCACCGAGGCGGATTTCAGCGGCGGGCGGCGCGCATGGATTCCGACCGCGGATGCGATGCACTACGCCGCGCTGGCCACCGACGCCGGGCTGGAGCGCGTCACATTGCGGCTCTTGCGCACGCGCGGCCCCGCCACCGCCGAGTGGCTCGCGGCTCGCTACGGCCTCACGCGCGAGGAGGCGACGGCCACGCTCGATCGGCTCACCGCGCGCGGCGTCGTCCGCCGCGGCGAGTTCCTCGCGGGCGTGCCGGGCCCGCAGTACGTGCACATCGCCGTGCTCGAGGAAGTCCAGCGGCGGCAGGTGCACGCGCGTCGCGTGCCGCGACCGGTGGCGACGGCCGAGCAGTTCTCGGCGATGCTACTGCGCCGACACCATCTGCATCCCGAGCATCGGCTGGCCGGGCCGACGGGCGTGCTCGCCGCCGTCGAGCTGCTGCAGGGCGAGGACTTTGCCGCGCGGGTCTGGGAGCAGGACCTGCTCGTGCCGCGCGTGGAGGACTATCAGCGCGAGTGGCTCGACCGCCTGGGTCTCGCCGGCGAGATCGTGTGGACGGTGTTCGAGCCGCGTGAGACGAGCGCCGCGCGGCCGGGTCGCATCGGCCTCGCATTGCGCGACAATGCCGGCTGGCTTCGCCCGGCGCCGACGCCGC
>QHSO01000091.1 GCA_003220475.1 Candidatus Rokuibacteriota bacterium
GCCGGCCGCCGCCAAGACGCCGCCCGACGCGCCGATCGCGCGAACACCGTCATCCACGACTCCGCCGGTCGCCGCCAAGACGCCGCCCGATGCGCCGATCGTGCGAACACCGTCATCCACGACTCCGCCGGTCGCCGCCAAGACGCCGCCCGATGCGCCAACCGCTCGCACTCCGTCGTCCACGACTCCGCCCGCGGCCGCCAAGACGCCGCCCGACGCGCCGACCGCTCGCACACCGTCGTCCACAACTCCCCCCGCCGTCGTCAAGACGCCGGCCGACGCTGAGCGGCCCGAGGACACGACCACGAGTCTGGCGCGCGGTCTCGAGGCCTACGGCCGCGGTGATTACGCTGAGACCGTCGCGATCATCCGGCCGCTCGCCGAGCGCGGCGATCCGACGGCGCAGTCGCGCCTGGCCGCGCTCTACGAGCGCGGCGCCGGAGTCGAGCAGGACTTCTCGGAGGCCGCGCGGTGGTATCGCAAAGCCGCGGAGGCCGGTGACGCGCTCGCACAGCAGAGTCTCGGCAGCATGCTCGGCGAGGGCCGCGGTGTCGCGCACGACGATGCGGAGGCGATCGTCTGGTGGACGCGCGCCGCCGAGCACGGCGTCGCCGCCGCGCAGACGAGTCTGGGCAATGCGTACTATGCCGGCGCGGGCGTTGGGAAGGACGACATCGCGGCCTTGCAGTGGTGGCGCAAGGCGGCGGTCCAGGGATTCCCGCCGGCTCAGGAGCGTCTGGCGTTCGCCTACGCGCACGGTGTGGGCCTCGAGCGCAGCGACAAGCAGGCGATGTTCTGGTATCGCAGCGCCGCCGAGCAGGGTCTCGCGCCGGCGCAGGTCGAGCTCGCCGAGCGCTATCGCCGCGGCAGCAAGCCGGACACGCTCACCGAGTCGGTGCGCTGGTATCGCATCGCCGCGGCGCAGGGCTACCCGCCGGCGCAGCACGGCCTCGCGGGCGCGTACGCGCTCGGCGCGGGCGTGAAACAGGACTACGCCGAGGCCGCGCGGCTCTATCGTCAGGCGGCCGAGCAGGGCTACGCGCCGGCGCAGAAAGCGCTGGCGGGCTTGTACCTGAAGGGCGAGGGCGTGCCGAAGAGCCGCGACGAGGCCGAGCGCTGGATGCGGCGCGCGACCGACGGCGCCGAGCCGACGCCCGCGGCGCCGCCCTCGCCCGTCGCGCGCTGAGGTCGCGACGCGCGCGGGCTACTCGACGGTCGCGATCACGCCGAGGCCGCCCATCTTCTCGAGCACGAGCGTGACGATGATCGCATCGCCGAGCACGAGCGGGCGCGTGAGATCGGTGAGCACCACGTGCGGCCCCTTGGCCGTGAAGCGCGTCACCGAGGCGCCAGGCACCTCCACGCGTGACAGCGGCGCGCCCCGCGCGTCGACCAGCTGCGCCTGACGCGCCACCGGCGTGTGCACGCCCGTGATGACGTCGCCGTACTTGCCGCTGCTCTTGAGGTCGAAATAGACGACGGCGCCCGAGCCCTGACGGACCGCGCGGCCTTTGTCGGGCCGCACCATCGTGCCGCCCGCTTCCATCACTGTCGGATAGTGCACGCACCCGCTGGACACCACCGCCACGCCCAGCGCGATGGCCGCGAGCGCGCGCGCGGTCACGAGCGGAACACGCCCTCGGCGACGAGCGCCCGGAACGCGGCGTCGTAGGCGCGCACCGTCCGCTCGAGATCCTCCTCGGAGTGCACGGCCGAGATCCAGCCGTGGTTCATCGAGCAGTCGACGCCGTGGTTCAGCAGCGCGCAGCGCAGCAGATGATAGGCGGGCCCCTTGCGCGGCCGGTCGAAGCCGGCCAGGCCCGGCTTGCCCTCGAACGAGACGTGATAGATCGACGCCTCGCCGTAACACGTCCCGGGTACTCCCGCGCGCTTCATCGCGTCGGTGAGCGCACGCCGCAGCTCCTCGCCGAGCTTGTTGGCCCTGGCCTGTAGCGAGGCGTCGGCGACCAGCTCGAGGGTCGCGATGGCGGCGGCGGCGGACAGCGGATTGGCGTTGAACGTGCCGGCGTGAGCCACGCGCTGGCTGCGGTCCCAGTCCGGATCGCCGCGGAACGCCAGCATCGACATCAGCTCGCGCTTGCCGCACAGCGCACCACCCGGCAGGCCGCCGGCGACGATCTTGGCGAGCGTCGTGAGGTCGGGCGTCACGCCGAAGTACGCCTGCGCACCGCCCGGCGCGTACCGGAAGCCCGTGATGACCTCGTCGAAGATCAGCACGACGCCGTGCCGACTCGCCAGCGCACGCAACTCTTGAAGGTAGCCCGGAATCGTCGGCGTGGTGCCCGACTGGCCGCCTGCGGGCTCGAGGATGATGGCCGCGATGTCGCCGCGCTGGAACGCGATCTCGGCCGCCTTGATGTCGTTCGGCGGACAGATGACGACCTGGTCGAGCATCGCGCCCGGAATGCCGGCCGACATCGGGACCTCGTACGGCGGGTTCACCGCGGCGACGGCGCCGTCGTGCCAGCCGTGGAAGTGGCCCGTGAGCTTCACGATCTTCGTGCGCCCGGTCGCGGCACGCGCCACCCGCATCGCGAGGTGCGTGGTCTCGGTCCCCGACATCGTGAAGCGCGTGAGCTCGGCGCACGGCACCAGGCTGTTGACGAGCTCCGCCCAGCGGATCTCCAGCTCGTGGCTCGCGCCGACGTGCGTGCCGCGCGCCACCTGCTGCTGCACCGCCTTGACGACCACGGGATGGCAGTGGCCGAGGAAGAGCGCGCCATGCCCCATCCAGTAGTCGACGTACTCGTGGCCGTCCACGTCCCATTTGCGGCTGCCCTGCGCGCGCTCGATATACGTCGCGAACGGAACGAGGTGCCGGATGTCGTGGGTGATGCCGCCGGGAATCGCGGCCCGTGCGCGCTCCGCCAGCGCGGCCGAGCGCGGGTGCTTGGCGCGGTACTGTTCCTGGATCGTCATGCGCCCAATAATAGCGCGACGCTCACGCGCGCGTCGCCACCGCCAGCAGCGCCACCACGGCCGCGTGCGCGTCGACCGGCAGGCCGTCGACGGTCGGCTCGTGGCGTCGCGTGACGCCGTCGCACGCGCCGGCCGCCACGCAGGCGGCGACCAGCCGCCGCTCGTCGTCGGGCGTGTGCAGCAGCGCGCGGCCGGCGAGTCGCCCGAGATGCGCGACGATGCCATAGGCGCCCCAGTTCGACACGCCGGCGACGACCAGATGATCGACACGCACGACGGAGCCGATGCGCGCCGCCAGTCCGCGGCGCTTCGCGAATCGCGCGCGAATGTTGCCCATGCCGATCTCGTTGCCGCCGTCGCCGACGCCGATGGTGACGGCTCGATAGCGATAGGACGGGCGTCGGTTGATCGGGCGTCCGGAGCCACGCGCGCCTCGAACAGGCCACCTGCGGTTCAAGCCGGGCTCGCGGACCCCGCTACAACAAAAGAGCTCGTCGATCGGCGCATTCCATGCGGAGACGTCGACGCCGCGCATGTTGCGATACGCGCCGTCGCGCGCACGGCCTGGCCGCTCGATGGCGACCAGATGCGTCGGCCGCTCTCGGTCGAGCACGGCGCGCGCGGCGCCGTCGCCGCGCGGATAGCACCTCACGTCGTCGGGCTCGCCGAGCGCGCCGAGGCTGGCGGCCAGCACCGGCGCGGTGACGTCATCCGTGACGTACTGAACGTCGGCGCCCAGCGTACGCAGCGCGCGGCCGAGCAGCGCCGCGCCCGGCGGGCCGTCGGTCTCCGCCACGCCCGCGGAGACGACGAAGCCCGTCGTGATGAGCACGCGCTCGGCCCGCCGCAGCGCGTGGGCCGCGCGAAGCGCGCCGCCCGGCTGGAAAAACTTTGCGATGCCGCGCGCGCCGGGATCGAGGGCGAGCAGATGGTCGACGGGATCGTCCCAGCGGTCTGGCAAGGCCCTTGCTCTATAGCAGGGCGGAGGCTCGCCATGCAACGATTGATGGTCCTCGGCGCGCTCGCGGTCATGGCGGCGGGGTGCTCGACGGCGCCCATCCTCCGTAAGCAGACCTTCGATTTCAAGACCACAGCGCTCTTCAAGCTGCCGTGCGACACGCCGGAGGTGCTCGAGGCGAAGCGCGAGATCCCCGACGACGGGCTGGAAACCTCCGACAACCAGTGCAACAGCGTCCACATGTTGAGGATGGTGGATCGCTTCATGAGCATCCAGGAAGCAGACGAGGCGAAGGGCATCCGCGGCGACACGGTCACGGAGGTCCGCGCCAAGGGGTTCTCCATCTTCACCGACCCCCAGGGGCGCAAGCGGCGCCCGAACACGAAGCCGCTGTACGGCAACGACGCGCTGGCCGCCGTGGGCATGGGCGTGGCGCCGCCGCCGCTGCAGAAGGCCGAGGACATCAAGGCGTATACGGACTTCATGGCCGCCCACTACGGCGAGGAGTATGAAGAGCGCGACATCAAGCAGGTGGTGGACCGCTTCTGCCTCAATCGGCGCGACTCGCACGAGCTGGGCGACGCGCGCACGTTCTCCATCGTCTGGCGCAACGGCCACGTGTTCAAGCGCATCATCAAGGGCGGGCCGATCAACAACCCGAAGCAGGAGCGCGCGTTCCTGGTGTGCCCGGGCGAGTTCATCATCGAGACCGTCAAAGGTGTCGGCAGCCGAGCGGCCGGCGCGTTGTTGGTCGTCCCCTAGGGCCCTCGAACCTTCTCGCGTTAGCGCGGGGCCTCGTACAGCAGGAGCTGGTAGGGGGCGAGGGCGGCGCGTCCGCGACCGGCGAAGCGCGGATCGTCGGAATCGATCAGCAGCCGCCAGTCGGCGGGAATCGTCGGACCCGGCTGCGGCTCGTTCGTGAGGTTGGCGAACAGGCGCACACCCGGTCCTGACTCCGCATCACGCACCAGCGTCAGCAGCGTTCCCTTCGGATCCACCACGGCGCGTGTGCGCTCTTTGCCGCGCGTGCCGAGCGCACCGTGCGAGCGGCGCAGCGCGAGCCAGCCGCGGTAGTAATGGTAGAGCTCGCGGTGGCGCGGCGCGCCGACCAGCGGATGATTGAGCCGCGAGCGCACGAACGTCGCCGGCTCGCCCGGATCGGGGACGGCGCCCTGCCACGCGAAGCGACTGAACTCCTCGGTGCGGCCCTTGCGCACCGCCTCGGCGAGGTCGCGATCGAGGAACGATGTGAAGAACTGAAACGGCGCGGTCTCACCGTACTCTTCGCCCATGAAGAGCAGCGGGATCGCCGGCGCCGCCAGCAGCAGCCCGGCCGCCAGCTTCACCGCCTCGAACGGCGCGATCGTGCTGATGCGGTCGCCCTGAGCGCGGTTGCCGACCTGGTCGTGGTTCTGCGCGCAGATGACGAAGCGCTCGCCGGGCAGGTCGGCGCTCGGCGTGCCGCGATCGCGGCCGAAGTACTCCGAGTACTCGCCCTGGAACGCGAATCCCTCGGCCAGCGCCGTCGGCAGCCGCCGCGGCTCGGTGAAGTCGGCGTAATAGCCGCCGCGCTCGCCCGTGAGGCGCACGTGCAGCGCGTGGTGGAAGTCATCCGACCACACCGCGTCCAGCCCGATACCGCCGGCCTCGGGCGGCAGCACGATGCGACGGTCGTTATCGTGCGATTCAGCCATGATGTGCGCGGGCCGGCCCTGCAGGCGCGCCTCCTCGCGCGCCGCCGCGGTGATCTCGGTGAGGATGTGCACGGGGCTCGCGTCGTAGATCGCGTGGATCGCGTCCAGGCGCAGACCGTCGAGGTGGAAATAGCGCACCCAGGCGCGCGTGTTCTCGATGAAGTGGCGCCGCACGCCGTCGCCGTCCGGACCGTCGAAGTTGAGCGCGCCGCCCCACGGTGTGCGGTAGCGGTCGGTGAAGTACGGCCCGAAGTCGCCGAGATAGTTCCCCTCGGGACCGAGGTGGTTGTAGACGACGTCGAGGATGACCGACAGCCCATGGGTGTGACAGGCGTCCACCAGGCGGCGCAGCCCGCGGGGCCCGCCATAGGTCGACTGAGGCGCGAACAAATGGACACCGTCGTAACCCCAGTTGCGCGAGCCGGGAAACTCGGCCACCGGCATGAGCTCGATCGCCGTCACGCCCAGCTCCACCAGCTCGGGCAGATGCGGCACGATGGCACGCCCTCCGGCTGGAAGCGGGACACCGGATCGGGCCGGTAGTGCTTGCCGTCGAGACGATACTGGTAGCGCGTGCCGGCGGGCAGGCCCTCGACCAGTGTCTCGAACATGCCGTCCTCCTGGCGGGCGAGCGCGATCGGGCGGCGGCCCTCGATGACGACATCGAGCGTGCGGCAGCGTGGCGCCCACACCCGAAACATCACGCCGTCGTCGCGGACGGTGGCGCCCAGAAGAAGGCTTGCGCCCAACGATTTCATACGGTCCAATTGTGCGTGACTGACGCCCGACCCGGCTCCGGCTGAAAGGTACTCGCTGACATGGGCTATCCCTTCGCGCTCGTCTTACACACTCATCTTCCGATGGTGGTCAACCACGGGCGCTGGCCACACGGCAGCGACTGGCTCAACGAAGCCGCCTTCGAGTGCTATCTGCCGCTGCTCGACGTCGCGCATCGACTCGTCGCCGACGGCATCTCGCCGAAGTGGACGATGAACCTCTCGCCGGTGCTCGTCGAGCAGCTCGCCTCGCCGGAGTTCCAGAAAGAGCTCGCGTTCTACTACGACAACGTCCGCCGCGCGTGCGCGGAGAGCCGCGACTACTTCGCAAAGAACGGTGCGCCCGAGTTCCTCGGGCTGTGCGACTTCTGGCAGCAGCACTACGAGCGGATGTGGGAGCTGCACCGGCGAATCGGCGGCGACATCCCCGGCACGTTCGCCGAGCTGCAGCGCGGCGACCACATCGAGATCATCACGTGCGCGGCCACGCACGGCTATCTGCCGCTGCTGTCACGCGACGAGTCGATCCATCTGCAGCTGCGCACCGCCGTCGAGACGCACAAGCGCCACTTCGGCGTGGCGCCGCGCGGAATCTGGCTGCCCGAGTGCGCGTATCGCCCGCGCTACGAGTGGACGCCGCCGACGGGCCGCGAGCGCGGCGTCGAGCGACGGATGCGGCCCGGCATCGAGGAGCTGCTCGCCGTGCACGGGCTCGAATACTTCGTCGCGGACTCGCACCTGGTCGCCGCCGGTGCGCCGGTCTTCCTCTATCGCGACTACATCCCCGCGCGCAAAGAGATGGCCGAGCCGACGCCCGCCATTCCCGTCAACGAGGCGCGCTCGCCGTACGCGCCGTACCGCGTGGCGTCGCGCGGCGGGACCGGATCGGCCGTCGCCTTCATCCGCGATCCACGCACGACGCTACAGGTGTGGAGCCGTGATCACGGCTATCCCGGCGAGTACGCCTACCTCGAGTTCCACAAGAAGCACTTTCCCGGCGGCCTCCGCTTCTGGCGCATCACCGACAGCCGCGGCGACTTCGGCACCAAGATCCCCTACGACCCCAAGCTCTCGGCCGAGAAGGCGGGGCTGCAGGCCGCCCACTTCGTCGCGCTCGTGCGCGAGACGGGGGAGACGGCGACCAAGGCGGACGGCCAGCCGTCGTTGATCTGCTCGCCGTACGACTCCGAGCTGTTCGGGCACTGGTGGTTCGAGGGTCCGATGTGGCTCGAGCACGTCGCGCGCGACATGGTGCGCGCGGGGGTGACGCCGGTGACACTGGCCGAGGCGCTGGAGCGGGTGCCGCCGCGCGCGACGCTGTCGCTGCCGGAGGGCTCGTGGGGTGAGGGTGGCGACCATCGTGTGTGGCTCAACCGCGACACCGAGTGGACGTGGGACCGCGTCTACAGCGCGGAGGCGGAGTGGACGGAGCATCTCAAGGCAGGCATCGATCGCAATCCCGACCTGGCGCGCGTGCTGGCACAGGCCACGCGCGAATTGCTCCTCCTGCAGGCCTCCGACTGGCAATTCCTCATCACGACGGGCGCGGCGCGCGACTACGCCGAGCGCCGCGTGGCCGAGCACTATGCCGAGTTCAAGCGCCTGTCCGAGATGGCGGCCACGCTGCGCGGCGGCGAGCCGCTGTCCGTCGAGGCCGCCAACACGCTGCGCCGCCTCGAGCGCGAAGATTTCGTCTTCCCGGACGTCAGCCCAGCCTGGGCGCAGGCGCCGACCGCGAACTGATGACCGCGGAGCGCAGCCACCGCGCATCTAGAGCAGGCCACCTACGCCTCGAGCCGGCCTCGCGGCACCCGCTACAACGCAGCCATCTCGCATGCCCGTTGACCGGGGAGCGCAGCCACCCCCCCTCTAGAACAGGCCACCCGCGGTTCATGCCGCACGCCGAGCCGTCGATCCCATGAAACGACGGGCACGCGTCCTCGCGATGATCATGGCGGGCGGCAAGGGCGAGCGCCTCCACCCGCTGACGCGGGACCGCAGCAAGCCCGCGGTGCCGTTCGCGGGGCGCTACCGCATCGTCGACTTCGTGCTCTCGAACTTCGTCAACTCCGACATGCTCTCGCTCTACGTGCTCGTGCAGTACAAGTCGCAGTCGCTCATCGAGCACGTGCGGCTGGCCTGGCGCACGACGGGGATCGTGCCCGATTACTTCGTCACCGTGGTGCCGCCGCAGATGCGCTTCGGCCCGGCCTGGTATCGCGGCACCGCCGACGCCGTGCTGCAGAACCTGAACCTGATCGACGACTTCAATCCCGACGTCGTCGCCATCTTCGGCGCGGACCACATCTACCGCATGGACGTGAACCAGATGCTCGCCTTCCACGAGGAGACCGGCGCCGATGTGACGGTGGCCGCACGCTCGGTGCCGCGCGCGGACGCGTCCGCCTTCGGCGTGCTCGGCGTCGACCGGCAAAACCGCGTGATCGACTTCGTCGAGAAGCCGAAGGATCCGCCGGCCATGCCCGGCCATCCCGACCGCGCCCTCGTGTCGATGGGCAACTACCTGTTCCGGCGCCAGGCGCTGGTGGACGCGCTGCTGGTCGATGCCCGCCGCTCGACGGATCACGACTTCGGGCGCTCGATCATCCCCGAGCTGGTGCCCGGCGCCCGCGTGTACGGCTACGACTTCCAGGGCAACGAGGTGCCGGGGGTGAAGCCGTACGAGGAGCAGGGCTACTGGCGCGACGTGGGCACCCTCTCGTCGTACTGGGAGGCCCACATGGACCTCCTGGGTGAGTCGCCGCGCTTCGACCTCGACAACCAATACTGGCCGGTGCGCACGGGATCGCATCCGGGGCCGCCGGCGCGCTTCATCGGCAGCGACGTCGACAACGCTCACGTCGGCGAAGCGTCGCTCGTGAAGCGCGCCACGATTCGTAACTCGATCCTCGGTCGCTCCGTGTGGGTCAACGAGGGCGCCACGATCGAGGACTCGATCGTCATGGACCACACCACGGTCGGCAAGGGCGCGCGGCTGCGCCGCGTCATCGTCGACCGTTTCAACATCATCCCCGCGGACAGCGAGATCGGCGTGGATCCGGCGCTCGATCGCCGGCGGCATTTCGTCGATCCCCCCGGGCTTGTGGTCGTGCCGCGCGGCGGCCGGCGGGAATTCCTGTCGGGGCTCGAGGAGTTCTAGCCGGAGGGCAACGCCGTGTCGTCGGGCCGCTTTGTCGCCATCCACGGGCACTTCTATCAGCCGCCGCGAGAGAATCCGTGGCTCGAGACCGTCGAGGTGCAGGACTCGGCAGCGCCGTACCATGACTGGAACGAGCGCATCACCGCCGAGTGCTATGCGCCGAACACGGCGGCGCGGCGCGTGGACGAGACCAACCGCATCCTCGACGTCGTCAACAACTTCGAGAAGATCTCGTTCAACGTCGGGCCCACGCTGATCGGCTGGCTCGAGCGCCACGCGCCCGACATCTATCGGAAGATCCTGGCCGCCGATCGTGCCAGCGTCGCCGCGCGAGACGGCCACGGCAACGCCATCGCGCAGGTCTACAACCACATGATCCTGCCGCTCGCCAACCGACGCGACAAGGTCACGCAGGTGGCGTGGGGCCTCGCGGACTTCCGGGCGCGCTTCGAACGTGAGCCGGAAGGCCTGTGGCTGCCGGAGACGGCCGCCGACAGCGAGACGCTCGAGGTCCTCGCCGAAGCGGGGGTGAAGTTCACGATCCTCGCGCCGGAGCAGGCCGCCGGCGAGGTGGACCCCAGCCGCGCCTACCGGTGGCGCGGCCCACGCGGTCACGAGCTTGCGCTGTTTTTCTACGACGGCCCCGTGTCGCGTGCGGTGGCCTTCGAGAATCTGCTCGAGGACGGGCGGCGGCTGGCTGCGCGCCTGCTGGGCGTGGTCGACGACACGCGCGAGGGCGCGCAGCTGGTGCACATCGCCACCGACGGCGAGTCCTACGGCCATCACCGCCGCTTCGGCGAGATGGCGCTGTCGGCGGCGGTGCGACAGCTCGAGAGCACGCCGGACGTGACACTCACCAACTACGGCGCCTTTCTGGCCGCGCATCCGCCGACGGCCGACATCGCGATCCACGAGGGCAGCTCGTGGTCGTGTCCGCACGGCATCGAGCGCTGGCGGTCCGACTGCGGCTGCCGATTCCGCGGCGACACGCAGCAGCGGTGGCGCGGCCCCCTGCGCGACACGCTCGACTGGCTGCGCGACGAGATCGACGCGTTCTACGAGACGCGGGCCGCCATCTGGCTGAAGGATCCGTGGGAGGCGCGCGACGACTACATCGGCGTCATCCTCGATCGCAGCCCCGAGCGGCTCGACGAGTTCTTCGGCCGTCACCAGCGGCTCGCGCTCGATCCCACCGCGCGGCTGGAAGCGTGCCGACTGCTGGAGTTGCAGCGCAACCGCCTGCTCATGTACACCTCGTGCGGCTGGTTCTTCGACGAGCTCTCGGCCATCGAGCCGGTGCAGATCTTGAGGTACGCGGCCATGGCGCTGCAGTACCTCGCCGACCTCGGCGGTCCCCGGCTGGAGGACGAGTTCGTGCGCCGGCTGGCGGCGGCGCCGACGAACGTCCCCGCCTACCCCGACGGCGCGGCGGTGTGGAAGCGCTTCATCCGCCCGGCCGTCGTGGACCTGCGCCGCGTGATCGCCCACTACGCGATCACGGGACTCGTGGAGGAGCGGCCCGACGACGCCGACGTCTACGCCTATCGCGTGCAGCGCGTCGACGAGGCGCACGAGGCGTACGGCGGCACGGCGCTGCGCGTCGGCCACGTGCGCGTGTCGTCGACGATCACCGGCGAGGTCCGCGACGCCACCTGCGCGGTACTGCACTTCGGCGGCCACGATTTCTCGTGCGGCGTGCGCGCGTGGGAGTCGCCGCGCGCCTACGAGGCGATGAAGAGCGACCTGCTGGGCCGCTACGCGCGCTACACCCTGGCCGACATGGTGCGCGGAATGGACGAGTGGTTCCCCGGCGAGGGTTTCTCGCTCACCGATCTCTTCCTCGACGAGCGCCGCCGCGTACTGGCCAGCGTCACGCGCGCCATGCTCGACAAACACGAGGAGACGTACCGCCGCATCTGGGACGAAAACCGCAAGCTCGTGCACTACCTGCGGCAGGCCGACGCCCCGATCCCCGAGGCGCTCGCGCTGGTGGCGCGTCACGTGATGAGCCAGGAGCTCCTGACCGAGCTGGCGCGCCTCGAGGCCGCCGGCACCGTCACGCTGCCCGAGCGGCTCTTCGAGCTGGCGAGTGAGGCGAGCGCGCTGCGGCTCACGCTCGATCTCGCCGACGGCAAGGCAACGATCACGCGGATGGTGACGCGCGCCCTCGATGCCGTGGGCGAGGCGCCGACGGCCGAGCGCGTGGCCGAGGCGCTCGCGCTGATCGAGGGCGCCAATCGCCTCGGGCTGCGCTATGGCCTCTGGGCGACCCAGAACCGATTCTTCGAGGTCTGCAATCGCCGGCGCGAGGCGCGCGCGCAGCTGCAGCCGCTCGGCGCCGCGCTCGGGTTTCGGCTTGGCGACGGGGGGACCGCGTGATGCGGGTGCCGCGCGCCACGTATCGCCTGCAGCTCGGGCCCGGCCTGACGTTCGACGACGCCGCCGGCATCGTGGACTACCTCGACGCGCTCGGCGTGAGCGATGCCTACACCTCGCCGTTCCTCGAGACGGCCACGCGCGGCTCCCACGGCTACGACGTCGCCGACCACGATCGGCTGCGCGAGGAGCTGGGCGGCGAGCCGGCGTTCCGGCGCCTGGTCGCCGCTCTGCAGGCGCGCGGGATGGGGCTGCTCGCCGACGTCGTTCCCAACCACATGGGCATCGCCCAGAAGCACAACGCGTGGTGGCTCGACGTGCTCGAGAACGGCCCCGCCTCACCGCACGCGGCCACCTTCGATATCGAGTGGCGGCCCGTGAAGACCGAGCTGACCAACAAGGTCCTGCTGCCAGTGCTGGGCGACCAGTACGGCGTGGTGCTCGATCGCGGTGAGCTCAAGCTCGTCTTCGAGGACGGGCGCTTCCTCGTGCGCTACTTCGACACCGTCCTGCCGATCGCGCCACAGGCGTGGTCCCGCGTCCTCGGCCACCGGATCGATAGCCTCGTGGCCGCGCTCGGCGGCGATCACCCCGACGTCGCCGCGCTGAAGTCGCTCATCTCGTGGTTCGCGACGCTGCCGGCGCCCACCGAGAAGGGCCCCGAGCACGTGGCCGCGCGCCAGCGCCAGAAGGAAGAAGGGCGGCAGAAGCTCGTCGCCCTGCTCGCGGCGTCGCCGGCCGTGCGCGCCTTCATCGAGGACAACGTCCGCGTCTTCAACGGAAAGCCCGGCGACGCGCCGAGCATGGACCAGCTCGACGCGCTGCTGGCGGACCAGTCCTACCGCGCGGCGTACTGGCGGGTGGCCGGCGAGGAGATCAACTACCGGCGCTTCTTCGACATCAACGAGCTGGCCGCGATCCGGATGGAAGACCCCGCGGTCTTCGAGGCGACGCACCGCTTGCTCTTCCGTCTCGTGCGCGAGGGCGCGGTGACCGGCCTGCGCATCGACCATCCCGACGGCCTCTACAACCCGGCGGAATATTTCCGGCGGCTGCAGGAGGGCGCGGGGGGCGAGATCTACATCGTCGCCGAGAAGATCCTCGCGCCCGGCGAGCAACTGCCCGACTCGTGGCCCACCGCCGGTACGACGGGCTACGAGTTCCTCAATCTGCTGAACGGTATCTTCGTCGACCGCGCCCACGCCCGTGCCATGGAGCAGAACTACGCGCGGCTGATCCGCCACCGGCCGGGATTCACCGAGATCGTGCACGAGTGCAAGCGGCTGATCATGGAGACCTCGATGGCCGCCGAGCTCAACATGCTCGCGCACCGGCTGAACACGATCTCGGAGAAGCACCGCGCCTCGCGCGACTTCACCCTGGGCGCGCTCACGCGCGCGCTGCGCGAGGTGATCGCGGCCTTCCCCGTGTACCGGACCTATATCTCGGGGGATCGGGCCTCCGAAGGCGCTCCGACGGCAAATACGATCGCCATCACCGACCGCGACCGCGACTACATTCGCCGCGCGATCGCGACGGCACGGCGGCAGGTCGCGTCCGCCGACGCCTCGATCTACGACTGGATCGAGCAGGTGCTGATGCTGGTCGTGCCGGACCGCGCGGGCGAGGCCGAACGGCGCGAGCGCCTGGACTTCATCATGCGATTTCAGCAGATCACGGGGCCGGTCACCGCCAAGGGCTTCGAGGACACTGCGCTCTATCGCTTCAACCGGCTCGTCTCGCTCAACGACGTCGGCGGCGACCCGAGCCGCTTCGGCGTGACGCTGGCGGAATTTCACGCCGAGAACACCGCGCGGGTGCGTCGCTCGCCCCACGCGCTGTCGGCCACGGCCACCCACGACACCAAGCGCGGCGAGGACATGCGCGCGCGCATCAACGTCCTGTCCGAGATCCCCGAGGCATGGCGGCGCCACGTCGCCGGCTGGCAGCGCCTCAACCGCCGCTATCGCACGATGCTCGACGGACGTGCCGTGCCCGGCGCGAACACGGAGTACTTCATCTACCAGACGCTCGCGGGCGCCTGGCCGCTCGATGTCGCGCGCCTGCGCGACTACCTGTTGAAAGTCGTGCACGAGGCGAAGGTGCACACGTCGTGGATCAATCCCGACGAGCGCTATGATGCCGCGATCGCCGCCTTCGCCGAGGCGGTGCTCGATCCCACGCGCTCGCAGGGCTTCCTCGACGACTTCACCGCGTTCCACGCGCGCATCGCCCACTTCGGCGCGCTGAACTCGCTGGCGCAGACGCTGATCAAGATCACCGCGCCCGGCGTGCCCGATTTCTATCAGGGCACCGAGCTCTGGGACCTGAGCCTCGTGGATCCCGACAACCGGCGTCCGGTGGACTTCAGCCTGCGGCGGCGGCTGCTGGGCGATCTCGAGCGGGCGCTCGCGACCACGACCGACCGCGCGAGCCTGGCCTTCGAGCTCTTCAAGGACAAGCAGGATGGACGCGTCAAGCTCTACCTCATCCGCGAGGCCCTGGCCTTCAGGCGCGCGCGGCCGGCGCTGTTCTCCAGCGGCGAGTACCGTCCGCTGGAGACCCGCGGCGCCCTGGCCGAGCACCTGTGTGCGTTCGCGCGCGTCGCCGACGGCGCCGCCGCGCTCACGGTGGTGCCGCGGCTGCTTGCGCGACGGGGCGTCGAGGCGCCGCCGCTCGGTCCGGAGTACTGGCAGGACACGGCGCTCGTCGTGCCCGCCGAGCTCGGCGCCCGCTTCGTCAACGCGCTGACCGGCGAGCGGCTCGAGATGCGCGGCGACGCGCTGGGTCTCGGCGCGGTCTTCGCCCACTTCCCCGTCGCCTTGCTCTCCTCGGACACCCCGTGACGACCCGCGCATCGCAATCCTTTGTCTTCATCGGCTGCGTCGAGCTGCGGCAGGCGCTCGATCATCGCGCCACCGACGAGCGCGAGCTGCTCGAGCGACTGGAGGAAGTACCGGCGGGCTCGGTCTTCTACCACACGCACGGCTACTTCCTGCGCCATCGCCCGATCACCACGGTGTACGGCAACGATTTCGCGTCATGGGTGGCCACCCAGGTGCGGGATCAGGTGCTGGCCGAGCGGCTCGCCGTCGTCAACCCGTTCGAGTTCACGGGCCTCGAGCACCTGCGCGAGGAGCTGGCCTCGATCATCCACGATCACCTGCTGCGGCTCTCCACGGTCCCTCGCGTCGAGTTCGGCGAGCCGTTCTACTTCCAGCAGTCGCACATCGTCGAGGTGGCCCTCGGGCCGGGCGCCAACACGCTGGGCGAGTTCCGCGCGGGGCTGGCGTCGGTGGACGCGAGCGCGATCTATTTCCACATGGTCGAGGCCCGCGCCCGGCTGGGGCGCCGGGCCGGGGATTTCGCCGAGTGGATCCGCACGTCGCTCGGCATGCCCGAGCTCGCCGAGCGTCGTCGACATCATCCTCACGCTGGCCGAGCGCGTGCGAGGCCGACGGTTCCTGCACCTCTCGGGCGGGCGTTTCGGCTCGGGACCCGCGGAAATCTTGCAGACGCTCGTGCCGATGATGTCCGACCTCGGCATCGACGCCGCGTGGGAGATCACCGGCGGCGATCCCGGCTTCTACACGACCGGCGCCACCCTGCGGGCGGCGCTGCGCGGCAGCGAGCGCGTGCTGACGGACGAGGCGCTCGATCACTTCGTGGAGATGAACCGCGTCAACGCCAAGAAGCTGGTGCTCGACGCCGACCTGGTGCTCGTGCACGACGTCCAGCCGGCCACGCTCATCGAGCACCGGCCCTCGCGCGGTCGGTGGGTCTGGGCCTGCCACTTCGACGCCTCGCGTCCGCAGCGACGCGCGTGGACGTTCTTCCGGCCGTTCGTCAACCAGTACGATGCCGCCGTCTTCGCGCTGCCGAACTTCAGCCGCCGCCTCGGCGTGCCCAAGTACGTCATCCATCCCTCCATCGACCCGCTGTCGGAGAAGAACCGCGAGCTGCCCCCACGCGAGGTGTCGACTCTGCTGCGCGCGCTGTCGATTCCTCAAGATAAGCCGCTGCTCGTCCAGATCGGCGCCTTCACGCCGGCCGAGGATCCCGTCGGCGTCGTGAACGCCTACCGGATGGTGAAGAAGCACCACGACGTGCGCCTCGTGCTGGCGGGGACGTCGGGCGGCGAGGCCGACAGTGTCGCGCAACTCGGCGAGCTGCGTGAGGCGGCGGAGGCCGACCGAGACATCCTCGTGCGCGAGCTGCCGCCCGACGCCTCGCTGCAGATCAACGCGCTGCAGCGCGCGGCGATCATCGTGCTGCAAAAGTCGGTGCGCGAGTCGTTCGGCCTGGGCGCCGCGGAAGCGATGTGGAAGGGCAAGCCCGTCATCGGTGGCTTCGTCGGCGGCCTGCCGCAACAGATCATCTATGACGTCACCGGCTACGTGGTGAGCTCGGTCGAGGGCGCGGCCTTCCGGCTGCGCCATCTGCTGAACGCGCCGGAGCTGATCGCACGCATGGGCGCCGCCGGGCGCGAGCACGTGCGGCGCTCGTTTCTCATCACGCGGCACCTGGTCGACTACATGGCGCTGCTGATCCACCTGAGCCAATGAGCTCGGCCGCGCCCGAGCCGCGCGGGGCGGTGGCGACGCCGGCCACCGCCGACGTCGCCGTCGCGGTGCTCACCTACAACAACGTCGAAACCGTCAAGATGGTGGCCGCGACGGCCGCGGCCGGCCTCGCTCAGCATTTCCCCGGGCTGAGCGCGGTACTGATCGACGCGGACGCCGGCTCGTCCGACGGCACGCCCGAGGCGCTCGAGACGGCTGGCCTGCCGCTGGTGGTCACGCACTACGAGCCGCCCGCCGGCGAACGCGCGGCGGTGCCGTTCCACGGCGTGCCGGGCCGTGGCGAGGGTCTGCGCGCGGTGTTCGCCGCCGCGCGCGAGCTCAAGGCGCGCGTGTGCGTCGTGCTCGAGGCCGACGTGGCCTCGGTGGCGCCCGACTGGATCCGCGATCTCGCCGGACCGGTGCTGACCGAAAAGGCGGACTTCGTCGGTCCCGCTTACGCGCGGCATCGCTGGGAGGGCACGATCACCCGACTGCTGCTGTCGCCGCTCGTGCGCGCGCTCTATGGTCGGCGGCTGCAGCAGCCCTTCGGCGGCCAGCAGGCACTCTCCGCGCGGCTCATCGATCATCTGCTCGTCCACCCGAAGTGGAACTGGTCGGGGCGCGACGTGAGCGACCTGTGGATCACGGGGGCCGCGATCGCCGACGGCTTCGCGGTGTGGGAAGCGTGGCTGGGGCCGCACGCCGTGCGCTCGCGCACGCGCACCAACGACCTGCCGACCATGCTGGCCGAGACGGTCGGCGCGGTGTTCACGCTGATGGACCGGCATCAGGACCTCTGGCTCGAGGTGCGCGGCAGCGAGCCGCTGCCGACGGTCGGCGCGCCGCGCGCGCCGCTCGTGGAGCCGCGCGCGCTCGAAGTGGATGCGATGCTCGACGCCTTCCGGCTGGGCGTGCGCGATCTCGGCGGCATCTGGGACCTGATCCTCACGCCCGACACCCTCGGCGAGGTGCTCGTGCTGGAGAACGCGCCGGGACCGGGCTTCCGGTTCCCCGACGATCTCTGGGCGCGCATCGTCTACGAGTTCGCGCTCGGTCATCACTACGCGGTCGTGCACCGCGACCATCTGCTGCGCTCGCTCGTGCCGCTGTACCTCGGCCGCACCGCCGCCTATGTCCAGGTCACGCGCACGGCGACGGCGCAGGCGACGGAAGAGATGCCCGAGGAGACGGCGCGGGCCTTCGAGCGACAGAAGCCCTATCTCGTGGAACACTGGCGGTAACCGGATCGACAATCCGATATGGCTCGCGCACCGAAGGCCCGTGTTCCCGTCCGCAAGGAGCCCGGCGCGGCGGCCCCGACTCGCAAGACCGCCGGCGCCCGCGGCGACCTGCCGTCCGCCGCCGAGCTCAAGCGCACCGTGGTCATCGAGGCCATCGCGCCGGTGGTCGACGGCGGCCGCTATCCGGTCAAGCGCGAAGTGGGCGCGGTCTTCGAGGTCAGCGCCGACATCTTCAAGGAAGGCCACGACGTGCTGGTGGCCTTCCTGCTCTACCGGCGGGCCGACGAGCGCGCGTGGCGCGAGGCGCCGATGCGCTTCGTCGACAACGACCGCTGGGCCGGCAGCTTCACCCTCACCGACAACGCGCGCTGGGTGTACACGATCGAGGCGCTCGCCGACCCGTTCCGCTCGTGGCTCGCCGATCTCGCCAAGCGCGTGGAGGCGCAGCAGGACGTCGCGAGCGAGCTCGCCGAGGGCGTGGCGCTCGTTCGGGCCGCCGGCCGTCGTGCGCGCGCCGGGGACCAGCGCGACGCGCTGGCCGCGTATGCGCGGCGCCTCGAGCAGGCGGCCACGCAGGCGGAGGCGGTGGAGATCGCGCGCGACGTCCGCCTGGCGCACTTCATGGATGCGCATCTCGACCGCGCCGCGGCCACGCGCGCGGCGCGGGAGTTCGAAGTGATGGCCGACCGTGAGCGCGCGCGCTTCGCGGCCTGGTACGAGTTCTTTCCGCGCAGCAGCGGCGGCGAAGGCCGGCACGGCACGTTCAAGGACGCCGAGGCGCAGCTCGACCGCGCGGCGGCGATGGGCTTCGACGTCGTCTATCTGCCGCCGGTCCACCCCATCGGTCGCAGCCATCGCAAAGGCCGCAACAACGCGCTGAGCGCCGCGCCCGGCGAGCCGGGCAGCCCGTGGGCGATCGGCGCCGGCGAGGGCGGGCACACGGCGGTTCATCCCGAGCTCGGCACGCTCGACGACTTCGACGGCTTCGTCGAGGCGGCGACGCGTCGCGGCCTGGAGGTCGCGCTCGACTTCGCGATCCAGGCCTCGCCGGATCATCCATGGGTGCGCGAGCACCCCGAGTGGTTCTTCCACCGCCCCGACGGGACGATCAAGTACGCGGAGAACCCGCCAAAGAAATACCAGGACGTGTACCCGGTGAACTTCGTCGGGGACGATCCCGGGCCCCTGTGGCTGGAGATGCAGCGGGTCATCGAGTTCTGGATCGCACACGGCGTGAAGACGTTCCGCGTGGACAACCCGCACACCAAGCCGGTGCGCTTCTGGGAATGGCTGATCCGCGCCGTGCAGACGACGCACCCGGAGGCGATCTTCCTGGCCGAGGCGTTCACGCGGCCCAAGATGATGAAGGTGCTGGCCAAGGCGGGTTTCACGCAGTCGTACACGTACTTCACCTGGCGGAATCACAAGCAGGAGCTGATCGACTATTTCACCGAGATCACCACGCCGCCCATCTCCGACTACTTCCGCGGCAATCTCTGGCCCAACACGCCCGACATCCTGCACGAAACGCTGGTGCGCGGCGGGAAGCCCGCGTTCAAGTTCCGCCTGGTCATGGCGGCCACGCTGTCGTCGCTCTACGGCATTTACAGCGGCTACGAGCTCGGCGAGAACGTGCCCGTGCGCGAGGGCTCGGAGGAATACCTCGACTCCGAGAAGTATCAGCTGAAGACGCGCGACTGGGACGCGCCCGGCAACCTCGTGGACTACGTCACGCGCGTCAACCGCGTGCGGCGCGCGCATCCCGCGCTGCAACGCTACGACAACGTGCGATTCTACGACGCCGACCATCCGGCGGTGCTCTGGTACGGCAAGTCGTGGGGCGACGACCACGTCTTCGTCGCCATCAATCTCGATCCCGAGCGCACGCGCGCGTGCGTCGTGGACGTGCCGCTCGAGGCGCTGGGCATCGCGCCCGAGGCGACCTACCTGATGCACGAGCAATTTTCCGACGCCACCTACGAATGGCACGGCCCCCGCGGCTACGTCGAGCTCCATCCCCAACGCGACCCCGCCCAGATCTTCGTGTTGAAGAAGTGATGCCACCGCATCCGGACGGCGACTGGTACAAGGACGCGGTTTTCTACGAAGTGCACGTGAAGGCCTTCATGGACGCCGACGGCAACGGCGTCGGTGACTTCGCGGGGCTCACCGGCAAGCTCGACTATCTGCACGACCTCGGCGTCGACTGCCTGTGGATCCTGCCGATGTATCCCTCGCCGCTGCGTGACGACGGCTACGACATCGCCGACTTCTACGGCATCCTTCCTTCGTACGGCACCGTGGAGGACTTCCAGAAATTCCTCGACGCCGCGCACGATCGCGGCCTGCGCGTCATCGCCGATCTGGTGATGAACCACACCTCCGACGCCCATCCGTGGTTCCAGGCGGCGCGTGCCGATCGGCTGTCACCGCAGCGCGACTACTACGTGTGGAGCGACTCCGACCGCAAGTATCGCGAGGCGCGCATCATCTTCACCGACACCGAGAAGTCCAACTGGACCTTCGATCCCGTCGCCAAGCAATACTACTGGCACCGCTTCTTCAGCCACCAGCCCGACCTGAACTACGACAACCCGGCGGTGAAGACCGCCATGCTCGACGTCATGCGCTTCTGGCTCGACCGCGGCCTCGACGGCTTTCGCTGCGATGCCGTGCCGTATCTCATCGAGCGCGAGGGCACGAGCTGCGAGAACCTGCCGGAAACGCACACGATCCTCAAGGAGTTCCGCCGCGTCATCGATGCCGAGTACGCCGGCCGCGTGCTGCTCGCGGAGGCCAATCAGTGGCCCGAGGACGTGCGGCCGTACTTCGCCGACGGCGACGAGTTCCACATGGCCTTTCACTTTCCGCTCATGCCGCGCCTGTACATGGGCGTGCGGCGTGAGGACCGTCAGCCGATCACCGACATCTTCACGCACACGCCCGCGATTCCGCCCAACTGCCAGTGGTGCCTGTTCCTGCGCAACCACGACGAACTGACGCTCGAGATGGTGACCAACGAAGAACGGGACTACATGTACTACGCCTACGCGTCGGATCCCGCGATGAAGCTCAACCTCGGGATCCGCCGCCGCCTGGCGCCGCTGATGGACAACGACCGCCGGCGCATCGAGCTGCTCAACTGCCTGCTGCTGACGCTGCCCGGCAGCCCGATCGTCTACTACGGCGACGAGATCGGCATGGGCGACAACGTGTACCTCGGCGATCGCAACGGCGTGCGGACGCCCATGCAGTGGTCCGACGACCGCAACGCCGGCTTTTCGTCGGCCGACCCCGCGGCGCTGTATCTTCCGGTGATTACGAACCCCACGTATCACTACCAGGCAGTGAACGTGGCCGCGCAGGAAAAGGACCCGGCCTCCATGCTCAACACGATGCGCCGGCTGATCGCGGTGCGGAAGCGCTCGCCGGCGTGGGGTCGAGGCACGATCGAGTTCCTCCGCCCACGCAACCAGGCGATCCTCGCCTATCTCAGAGCGTGGCGCGACGACACGTTGCTAGTCGTCGCCAACCTGTCGGCGCGCACTCAGCCCGTCGAGCTCGATCTGACCGCGCACGAGGGCGCGGAGCCCATCGAGATGCTCAGCGGCAACCGGTTTCCGCGCGTGACGCGCGCGCCATATTTCTTGAGCCTCGGCCCGCACGGCTACTACTGGTTCCGCCTCGAACGCCGCGAGCGCCGCCCCGTGCGCTACGGCATCGAGGAAACCGCGATATGAGCGACATCGAGGGGCGCCCCGGGTCCGCCGGGGCGCCCCGAGCGTCGGCCGGGGAGTCCGCGGGGGCGTTAGCCCCTTCGCTTAAAAACCTGGGGGGCCATTTCGAGGCCCCTCATCTGGAAAACTGGCTGCGCGCGCAGCGATGGTTCGCGGGGAAGGCACGGCCCATCGGCGGGGCGACCTGTCGCGATCGGATCCGGGTCGGCCCCGGCACGCTCTACGTCGTGTTCGTCGGCTTCACGGACGTCGGCGAGTTCGAGCGCTACCTGATCGCGTTGCGCGCGGCCGAACCCACGGCGGACGCCTTCGACGATGCGGCCTTCTGCCGCGCGCTGCTCGACGTCGTGCGGCGGGGCGCCGAGGTGGAGGGCGAGCGCGGCACGCTGATCGGCCGGCCCGGGCGGGCGTTTCCCACGGATCTACCCGCCGACGTCGCCGCGCGTCGGCTCGATGGGGAGCAGAGCAACACGTCGTTGATCTTCGGCGATCGGCTGATCATGAAGGTCTTTCGGCGTCTGGCCGACGGCCTCAATCCCGATCTCGAGATCACGCGCTTTCTCACCGAGCAGACGACGTTCCGCGGAACGCCGCGCCTGGCCGGCGCTCTCGAGTACTCCACGGGCGCGCGCGGCACATTCGAGCGCTTCGCGGACGTCGGCGGCGTGGCGACACTCGCCGTGCTGCAGGAGTACGTCGGTGGCGCGCGCGACGGCTGGCGGTGGCTACTCGATCGCCTCGCCGCCGGCGACGCGGCGCTGGATGGGCTGCGGCGCCTCGGCACGCGCACCGCGGAGCTGCACGCCGCGCTCGCCACGCCGACGCCGGATCCGGCGTTCGGCGCCGAGACGATCACGCCCGCCGACGTGGCCGCCTGGGCCGACGGTGTGCGGCGGCAGGTCGTCGCGGCGCGCGAGGCGGCGCGGGGCCGCGCGCTTCCCGACGTCCCGGACCTCGGCGGCACGGACGGGCTCGGCGGTCTGGTGAGCCGCGCGAAGATCCGGCATCACGGCGATTTCCACCTGGGCCAGACGCTCGCCGTCGACGACGGACGCGACTTCGTGATCATCGACTTCGAAGGCGAGCCGCTGCGTCCGCTGGAGGAGCGCCGTCGCAAGCACACGCCGCTGCGCGACGTGGCGGGCATGCTGCGCTCCATCGGCTACGCGGCGGCGAGCGCCCGGCTCGCCGCCGCCGAGCGCCGGCGCTGGGAGGCCGACGCCCGCGCGGCGTATCTCGCCGCCTATCGCACGGCGGTGTCCGGCGCGCGCTTCGTGCCCGACTCCGACGAGGCGTTTGCGCGCGCGGTTGCCGTGCTCGAAGTCGAAAAGGCGGCGTACGAGATCGTCTACGAGGCGAACAACCGGCCCGACTGGGTGGAGATACCCGTGGCGGGCTTCGTCAGCGCGACGGCTTCGCTTGGTCGCTCGGCTGGGGCAGCGTGAAGAGCATGCTCACGGCGGACCACGCCTCCTTGTCGAAGATCACCAGCAGACCGTCCTCGTAGAAGAACGAGTCGACGCCGCCTTCCTTGCCGACGCCCGTCGGGCGTCCCCACCCGGTGAGGACGGCGTCACGCGTGAACACGCCGGGATGGGGCTCCAGGCGCAATGCGCGGACGGTGGCGCGCTGGAAGCCGCCTGCCCGCAAGAGACCGAAGTCGACGACCATGCGGGTCAGTCCCGTTGGGGCTTGCGTGCCCTCGTAGATCCACGTCGTCGTGTCGTAGCCGTCGACCTTTTGCGTCTCCGTCCGCGTCGGCCCGCCGTAGTGCGCGCGTACGCTGTCCATCGTGCTCGCGCCCGGCTGGATCGTCCCCCACTCCGCGGCCGTGGCGGAGCCGGCGAGCGCAAGCCATGCCAGCAGCGCGAGCACGAGCCGGCGCACGTCAGAACCCGAGCGCGGCGCCGTCGCCGCGCGGATCGGCGCCGCCGAGCAGCGCGCCGTCGCCGAAGCTCACCGCGTGCGCCTGGCCCGTTCGCGTGAACAGCTCGGGCGCCGGACGGATCGCGTGACCTTTGCGAACGAGCGCCGACGCGATGCTGCGCGCCACGCGGCTCTCGAGGTGCACCGTGTCGGCGGCATCTTCCGGATAGAACGGGCCGAGCAGGAAACGCGGCCGTTCGATGGCCTCCTGCGGATCGAGGCCGTAGTCGATCAGGTTCGTGAGGATCTGCACGTGGAACTGAGCCTGGCCGTTGCCGCCCATCGTGGCGAGCGCGTGCGCGGGCCGCTCGTCGCGCGTGACGATCGAGGCCATCAGCGTGTGGAACGGCCGCTTTCGCGGGCCGAGCGCGCTCGGATGCGCCGGATCGAGCTGGAAGTGCCGGCCGCGATTCTGCAGGACGATGCCGCAGCCGGGCACGACGATGCCCGAGCCGAACGTGTTGAACAGGCTCTGGATGACGCTGGCGACGTTGCCCTGGCGATCGACGACGACGAACCCCGTCGTGTCGCCCTCGGGGTCGCCGGCCGTGTAGGCCTGCGCCTTGCGCGGATCGAACGCCTTGCGACGGCGCGCGGCGTAGCCCTTGTCGAGCAGCTCGGCGAGCGGCAGCCGCGCGTGGGCGGGATCGCCGATGAAACGGTCGCGATCGGCGTAGGCGAGCTTGACGACCTCGAGCAGCAGATGCAGGTGCTGCACGGAATGCAGCGGGCACTTGGCGAGCGAGAAGCGCTCGAGGATGTTGAGGGCGATGAGGGCGGCGAGCCCCTGCGTCGGCGGCGGCGTCTCGTACACGCGAAAGCCTCGGTACGTCGTCGCGATCGGCTCGCCCCACTCGCCCGTGTGCTGCGCGAGGTCTTCGGGCGTCAGGAAGCCATCGCGCGCGAGCCGCTCGGCGATCGCCCGCGCGACGCGGCCCGTGTAGAAGAGGTCCGGGCCCTCGGCGGCGAGGTCGCGGAGCGTGCGCGCCAGATCGCTCTGCACCAGCGGCTCGCCGAGCGCCGGCGCGCGGTCACCGGGGCGAAACACGCGGTGCCACTCGGCGTCGGACGTGGCCTTCTCGAACTCGTCGATGCTCTGGCTCGTGAGCGACGAGGTCGGACACCCTTCCGCGTAATGGATGGCCGGCTCGAGGAGCGCGGCGAGCGGTCGCGTGCCGAAGCGCTCGAGCAGCATCGCCCACCCGCGCACGCAGCCCGGCACGCTCACGGTCATGGGGCCGACGATCGGAAGCGCGCTCGCCCCGCGACGCTGCAGCTCCTCGAGCGAGGCACGTGAGCCGGACCGGCCCGCGCCGTTGAGAAAGTGCACGCGCCGGGTCGCCGCCTCGTAGTAGAGGACGAAGATATCGCCGCCGACCCCGCACATGTTCGGCTGCGTCACCGCGAGCACGGCGTTGGCGGCGACCGCGGCGTCGGCGGCGGTCCCGCCCGCGCGCAGCACGTCGAGGCCGGCCACGGTCGCGTAGGGATGCGCGGTCGTGACGAGACCATCACGGCCGAGCGCGACGGGACGACGCGCGTACCCGATCTGCGGCACGCTCAGGCCTCCGCGAACAGCCGCGTGATCTCGTCCTGTGAGAACACGGGCAGCGGCCACGATTTCGCGCCGTCCACGAGCGTCACGCCCTGCGCGCGGTCCACCACCTGGCCGATGAAGTGGCTGTCGATCGCCTCCCGCGCGAGCGCGTGGATGACGACGCCGGCGTCAGCGGGATCGAGGGTCATCAACAGGGCGCCGGACGCGATGGTACCGAGCGGATCGAGGCCGAACGCCTCGCAGAGCTGCCGGCCCTCGGGGAGCACGGTGATGCGCTCGCGGTCGATGCGCAGGCCGACGCCGGCGGCACCGGCGAGCTCGTGCAGCGCGGTCGCGATTCCGCCCTCGGTCGGATCGTGCATGGCGTGCACGCAGGCCAGCTCGCACGCCAGCTCGGCCTCGGGACGCACGCTGATGCCCGGCGAGCGCAGAAAGCCCTTGGCGCGCCGGATGACGGCCAGCGGCACGCCGCGCGCACGCAGCTCGGTCTCTTTCTCGCGCGCGATGATGGCCGCGCCCTCCAGCGGCACGCCCTTGGTCAGCACGATCGCGTCGCCGACGCGCGCGCCGCTCGTCGTCACCAGCTTGTCCTTGGCGACCTCGCCGAGCATCGTGCCCGCCACGATCGGACGATCGAGACCGTGCGTCACCTCGGTGTGACCGCCGACGAGCGCGACCTCGAGCTCGTCGCACGCCTCGGCGAGCTGGCCGAAGAGCGCGCGCACGCCGGCCTCGTCCGTGGCGCCCGCGGGCAGCAACAGCGTGGCGAGAAACCAGCGCGGGGTGGCGCCGCGGACGACGACGTCATTGGCGTTGACGTGTAACGCGTACCAGCCGAGCTCGTCGGTCGCGAACGTGATGGGATCGCTCGTGACGACCAGGTAGCGATCGCCGACGTCGATGACGGCGGCGTCCTCGCCGACGCGCGGCCCCACGACCACCCGCGGATCGCGCGGCGCGTGCTTGTCGAGAATCGTCTGCAACAGATCGCCGGGAAGCTTCCCGAGTGGCAGGCGCGGCATCGCGCGTAGTATACCGTGGTGCCGCGGCGGCCCATCGTGGAGTGCGTGCCGAATGTGAGCGAGGGGCGCGACGCCGCGCGCCTCGCGCGCTTCGCGGCGGCGGTGCGCGCCACCCCTGGCGTCACGCTCGCCGACGTGCACGCCGATCCCGATCACCATCGCGCGGTCTTCACGTTCCTCGGCGAGCCCGCGGCGGTGGCCGCCGCGGCCCTGCGGCTGGCCGACGTCGTGCTGAGCGAGATCGACATGCGCGGCCATCACGGCATCCATCCGCGCATCGGCGCGCTCGACGTGCTGCCGTTCGTGCCGCTGGTCGGGGTGACGATGTCGGAGGTCGTGGCGCTCGCCCACGACACCGGCGCGGCACTGGCCGAGCGGCACGCGCTGCCGGTCTATTACTACGGTCAGGCCGCGCGGCGACCCGAGCGCCACGCACTGCGCGAGCTGCGCCACGGCGAGTACGAGGGACTGGGGGCGCGACTCGAGACGGACGACGGCCGCCCCGACGACGGACCGGCGCGCTTCGATGCGCGCCGCGGCGCCGCGCTCGTCGGCGCGCGCGACGTGCTGATCGCCTACAACGTCTGGCTCGCCACCGACGACCTCGCCGGCGCGCGCGCCATCGCGCGCGAGGTGCGCGCGAGCAGCGGCGGCCTGCGCGCGGTGCAGGCGCTCGGCTTGCCGCTCGCGAGCCGTCACCGCGCCCAGGTCTCGATGAACCTGCTCGATCATCGCGTCACGCCGATCCCGGCCGCGTACGATCGCGTGGCCGAGGCGGCGGCGCAACGCGGGGTCGCAATCGAGCGCGGCGAGCTCGTAGGGCTGGCCCCGCACGCGGCGTTCGCGGGCCGCGCACCGGCGTCGGTGGGCCTGAGCGATTTCACGCGCGAGCGCGAGCTGGACTTCTACCTCGAACGCGTCGGGCGCTGACGGCGTCACCGCGCGCCGAGCGGGACGGAGAACGGCAGCCCGTGCGCCAGGCCGCGCTGACAGCGTCAGCCCCGCGGGAAGCTCGCTCGAGACCGTCAGCCGCGTGCGGCGAGCAGCTTCAGCAGGTCGGCCGTCAGATCGTAGAGTTGCGCGCAGCCGGTCGGCCCGCCGAGGTGCACCTGGATACGCCGGCGCAGGTCGTCGTCCACGTGCTCACCGAGCAGCGCGGTGAACTTGCGCTGCGGCTCGTCACAAATGCCGCGATAGGGCAGCCGCGGCGCCGCGTGCTCGGCGCCGACGACGGTCCCGCTGGCGGCGTCGATCTCCAGGCGCAGCTCGAAGCCGTGCACGTTGTCGTGCATGGCGTGGAACAGCAGCACCCGTCCGTCGCGACGCTCGAGCCGCGCGATCTTGCGGCGCTCGAACACCCCGCGCTGACCCGGTCGCGGGCGATAGAGCTCGGGGTGGATCGGCGTGCTGATCGGTCGCGTGCCGAAGAGCCGTGCCCCCGTCTCGCTGTACGTGAAACACGAGTCCGGCAGATCGACCCAGCCCGCGCGGTCCAGCTGCCAGCACTCCCACGGATCCCGTGATGCGGCGCGCGCGGCGCGCTCCGGCGGAAGTTTCGCCACCTGGCGCGCCAGCCGGGCGGCCTCGATCACCCCGTCCACCGCGAGCGCCGCGCCGGGGCCGCCGCCCACGGCGTCCAGCGCACGCCGGGTGAGGCCGCCCACCATCGCGACGCCGCGCAGCGCCGCGATGCCCTCGATACGTGCGTGAAGGCGTCGTCGTGCGTGTTGTCCACGCGTCCAGTCGTCACGCGCTCGTAGTGGTCGCGGCCGCGCAGCAGCGCGGGCTCGATCATCGGCTTGGCGTGCTCATCGGGCTGGAGCCGCCGGCCAGATACTTCTCCGGCTCACGGTCGAACTTCTGCTTGCAGCCCACCGCGCAGAAGTAATAGGTCTGGTTCTTGTACGTCGACTGCGCCGCGGCCTTCGCCGGCTCGACGCTCATCTTGCAGACAGGGTCAGTCGCCATGTGGTCTCCAGCGCTTCAGTCTCAGGCTGTTCGTGACGACCGACACCGACGAGAATGCCATCGCAGCGCCGGCGAGTATTGGGGAGAGCCGCACACCCCAGAACGGGTAGAGCAGGCCTGCCGCGACCGGGATCAGCACGACGTTGTAGCCGAACGCCCACACGAGGTTCTGCTTGACGATGCGGATCGTGCGTCGCGCGAGGTCCACCGCGGCCACGACGGCGTGCAGGTCGCCGCGCATCAGCGTGACGCCCGCCGCCTCGATGGCGACGTCGGTGCCAGAGCCCATCGCGATGCCGACGTCGGCCTGAGCCAATGCCGGCGCGTCGTTGATGCCGTCGCCCACCATCGCCACGCGACGGCCCTGCTCGCGCAGCCGCGCGATCTCACGCGCCTTGTCCTCGGGCAGAATCTCCGCGAGCACGCGCTCGATGCCCGCCTCGCTGGCCATCGCGGCCGCCGTACGCCGGTCGTCACCGGTCAGCATCGCCACGTCGATCCCCCGACGACGCAGCTCGCTCACCACCGTCCGCGCGTGCGGCTTCAGTGTGTCGGCGACCGCAATCAATCCCAGCGGGCGGAAGGCGACGGCGAGATAGACCACGGTCTTGCCCGTCTGCGCGAGTACATCCGCGCGCGCGGCAAGCGTCGTCACGTCGACGCCGCGCGCGTCCATCAGCGCCCGGTTGCCGAGGAGCAGCCGGCCGGCCGGCGCCTGCGCGTCGATGCCCTGCCCCGGGACCGTCACGAACTCGGTCACCGGCGGCAGCGCCAGCCCGCGCTCCTTGGCGCGCGTGACGATCGCCTCGCCGATCGGGTGCTCCGAGCCCTGCTCGGCGGCCGCGGCCAAGGCCAGCACCTCGTCTTCGCCGACGCCCGGCGCGGGAATCACGTCGGTCACGCTGGGGCGGCCGACCGTCAGCGTACCCGTCTTGTCGAACACCATCGTGTCGACGCCCGCGAGCGTCTCCAGGGCCTCCGCGCTCTTCACCAGGATGCCGAGCTCGGCGCCCCGCCCGGTGGCGACCATGATCGCCGTCGGCGTCGCCAGCCCCATCGCGCATGGGCAGGCGATCACGAGCACGGCCACCGCATTCGTGAGCGCGTAGAGTAGCGACGGCGCCGGCCCGAGGGCCCACCAGCCCACGAACGTCACGGCGGCGATCACGAGCACGATCGGGACGAACACCGCGGCCACGCGGTCGGCCAGCCGCTGGATCGGCGCGCGCGAGCCCTGCGCCTCCTCGACCAGTCGAACGATCCGCGCCAGCGTCGTCTCGGCGCCGACGCGCGAGGCGCGGAACACGAACGAGCCGGTGCGATTGACCGTGCCGCTGAAGACGGTCGCGCCCGGCCCCTTCGTCACCGGCAGGCTCTCGCCGGTCAGCATCGACTCGTCGATGGTCGAGGTGCCGTCGACGATCTCACCGTCGACCGGCACCCGCTCGCCCGGCCGGATCCTCACCAGGTCGCCCACGACGACGTCGGACGTCGGCACATCGAGCTCGCGCCCGTCACGCAGCACGCGCGCGGTCCGCGGCGCGAGCGCGACGAGACGGCGGATCGCCTCCGACGTGCGGCCGCGCGCGCGCGCCTCCAGCCAGCGGCCGAGCGCGACGAGCGTGATGACCACCGCGGCCGTCTCGTAGTAGGGCATGGCGCCCAGCGCCATGAACGCGTGCGGCCACACGGTGACTGCGACGCTGAAGAAGTACGCCGCGTTCGTGCCGAGCGACACCAGCGTCGACATGCTCGCGCTCCGATGCCACAGGTCGCGCAGAAATCCGCGATGGAAGTCGGCGCCGACCCAGAACTGCACCGGCGTGGCCAGCAGCAGCAGCGTCCACGGATCACGCAGCCAGCGAGGCGCCCATGGGAATACCTCGGTCATGCTGCCGAGCACGATGGGAATCGACAGCACGATCCCGACCAGCACCCGCGCGCGCAGGCGACGCTGCTCCGCGGCGCGCGCGAGCTGCTCGCGATCCTCGGCGGCCGCGCCGGGCGCCGCCGCAGGAGGCGCCTCGGCCAGCTCGTAGCCGGCCGCCGCCACCGCCGCCGCCAGCGCCGGGACGTCGGCTCGCTGCGGGTCCCACTGCACGGTCGCACGCTCGGTCGCCAGGTTCACCGCGGCGTCGCCGACGCCGGGCACACCGCGCAGCGCGCGCTCGACCTTGCCGACGCAGGCCGCGCAATGCATGCCGCGGACGGCAAACGTCCGCTTGTCCATCAGCGTCCGCCGAAGCGCGCGAACACGTCGAGCAGCTCCTCGATCTTTTGCTGGCGATCGCCGCGGCTGCCCGAGCGCATGGCGTCGGCCACGCAGGACTCGATGTGACGGCCGAGCAGGAGTTTCTGGCACTGCTCGAGCGCGCCCTGCACCGCGGAAATCTGCAGCAGGATGTCGACGCAGTAGGCGTCGTTCTCGAGCATGCGCTGCAGCCCCTGTACCTGGCCCTCGATCCGCCGCAGGCGGCCGCGCGCCTTGGCCTTGGTCTCCTCGTTCATCCCTGGTACCCCCGGGGGGTACTATCCGCCCGGCGTGTACCGCTGTCAAGCAACGCGGGGTACGCGCAAGCGCAGCGCACCCGGCTCGACGCTGAGCGTGACGGGAGTCGCGCCCGCCGGCTCGCCGTCCACATGGGTCGGCAGCGCAGCGCCGCTCACGCGCAGGCGCCGCGCCCGGCACACACGCACGCGCGGGTGGCGCACATGCGTGCCCGGATAGATCGTGGGCAGCCAGCGCAACAGCTCGAGGCGGCCGAGCGCGCCGAGGACGACGACGTCGAGCGCGCCATCGGCGGGATCGGCCTGCGGCGCGATCCTCATGCCGCCGCCGAACCACCGCCCGTTGGCAGCGACGACGGCCGTGATCGGCGTCGGCGGCTCGGCGACGCCGTCGACCTCGAGCACGACCTCGATCGCGCGATGACGATGCACGCTCGCGAGCACCGCGGCGAGGTACGGTAGCGTGCCGCCCATGCTCCACCTCTGTGCTCGCCGGGCGACGGCGGCGTCGAAGCCCGCGCCGGCCGAGCTCGCGAACCCGCCCGCGGACCGGACGCCGTTCACGATCTCGTTCAGCGTGCCGTCGCCGCCCACGGCAACCACGAGCGCTGCGCCCGACGCCGCAGCCTCGCGCGCCAGGCGCTCACCATCACCCGGGCCGCGTGTCTCGGCGTGCTCGGCCGGCAGTGTGGCGGCCATCACGTCGCGCAGGCGGCGCCAGATCCGCGCGGTGCGGCCACCGCCCGCGGCGGGATTGACGACGACGACCGCGCGCGTCACTCGAACAGCGAGATCTGCGCCGCGGCGGCGGCGGCCGCGGCCCGGGCGCGCGCGGTGCGCGCCTTCGCGGCCTTGGTCACGGGCTTGCGAGACTTCTGGGCGGGCGGCGCCGGCCTCGGCAGCTTCCAGCCCTTCTGATGCGCGATGCGCTCGCCCTGCTTGATCGAGAGCATGTCGACGAGCCGCGCGAGCGGATTGCGCAGCAGCCCGAGGTACTTCTCCCAGTACTTCGGCGAATGCGCCAGCGTGTGCATCTGGTCCAGCGCCAGCGTGAGCGCCGTGCGATCACCCTTCTTCGCGGCGAGCCGCAGCTCGCCGAGAATTTTCTGGCCGCTGATCCGCGACGGCGGCTTCTTCGCCATGCGGGCGCGATGCTATCACGATGGCCTGAGTGGCCCTCGCTCACCGCAGCTTGATGTCGTAGTCCTCGCGGTGCGGCTGCTTGTCCACGGGCTGCACGATCACCTTCACGTCCAGCGCCGACTCGAGCCGCGCCAGATCCTCGCGACCTTCGTCCTCCAGATACGTCGCCAGGTCGGGGTGCACGCGCGCGATCACTTCGTGGCGCGCCGGCTCGGGCTCGGCGGCGACCTTGGCCTGGATCACGCGATAGACCTCGGCGGCGAGGGTTTCGTTCGACTTGGTCACACCGCTGCCGCGGCAGGTGGGACAGGTGACGGACAGCAGGGCGCGCAGGTCCTGACGCACGCGCTTGCGGGTCATCTCGACCAGGCCGAGCTCGGAGATCTCCAGCACGTTGGTGCGCGCCTTGTCCTCGGCCAGCGCGCGCTTGAGCGCCTTGTACACCTGCTCGCGGTGCTCGAGCACTTCCATGTCGATGAAGTCGATGATGATGATGCCGCCGAGGTCGCGCAGTCGGATCTGGCGCACGACCTCGCCCACCGCCTCCATGTTGATCTTGAGCACGGTCTGCTCGAAGTCGCGCTTGCCGACGTACTTGCCGGTGTTGACGTCGATGGAGACGAGAGCCTCCGTGTGATCGATGACGATGTAGCCGCCGGACTTCAGCCACACGCGGCGGCGCAGCGCCTTCTCGATGTCCTTCTCGATGCCGTAGTGGTCGAAGACCGGCGCGCGCTCGGTGTAGAGCCGCACGCGCTCGGCGAGAGCGGGGACGAGCGCACGCACGTAGCCCAGGCACTTGTCGTACACCTCGGCGCTGTCGACGACGAACTCGTCGATCTCGGGCGAGACGAGATCGCGGACCACGCGGAACGTCAGGTCGGCTTCCTCGTGCAGCACGGCGGGCGACGTCGCCTGCGCGTAGCGCGCCTGGATCTGCCCCCACAGCCGCGAGAGGAACTCCACGTCGGCGGCGAACTCGGCCTCGCCCTTGCCCTCGGCGTTGGTGCGCAGGATGAAGCCGCCGGGCGGCAGCTGCAACGAGCGCAGCGCTGCGCGCAGTCGGTCACGCTCGCGGTCGTCGCGGATCCGCCGCGACACCCCGATGTGCTGGGTCTGCGGCATATAGACCAGATAGCGGCCGGGCAGCGAGATGAACGACGTCACGCGCGCGCCCTTGCTGCCGAGCGACTCCTTGGAGACCTGGACCAGGACCTCCTGTCCGCGCGTCAGCATCTGCTCGATCGGGGCCACCGCCTCGCGACGCGGGGGCTCGGCCTCGTCGATCTCGACGTCTTGATCCTCGTCGTCCACGGCGGGCAGCACGGGCAGCGCCGCCTCGACGCCGCGGCTGGCCGTGTAATCGCCCGCGTAGAGGAACGCGTCCTTGGCGAGACCGATGTCGACGAAGGCCGCCTGCATTCCCGGCAGCACGTTGGTGACCGTGCCCTTGTACACGCTCCCCACGATCGAGCGGTGGCGATGCCGCTCGAGGTACAGATCGGTGAGGAGGTTACCTTCCTGAACGGCGACGCGGGTCTCGATCGGGCCCGCGTTGACCACGATGCGTTTGCTCACGGCGGCACCCCTTGGGCGCGCGCACGCGATCCGGGACCGCTCGAGCGCGCCTCATTGGAACTGCCGCATCCGCACAGACAGGAGAAGCCCGACGGCGCTGAGCGAGACCAGCATGGACGTACCGCCGTAACTCATCAGCGGCAGCGGTACGCCCACCACGGGCAGCAAACCCGTGACCATTCCGACGTTGACGAGCACCTGCGTCGCGAACAGGGCGGTGACCCCGAGCGCGATCAATCGACCCACGGGCTCACGCGCCGACGCGGCGATCTCGAAGCCGCGGAGCAGCAGCAGCGCGTAACACGTGAGCAGCACCAGGCACCCGACGAATCCCCACGTCTCGGCGAATACGGCGAAGATGAAATCCGTGTGACGCTCCGGGAGAAAAGCGAGCCGGCTCTGCGTGGCGCCGGCCACACCCTTGCCCACGAGCTGTCCCGACCCGATGGCGATCTTGGCCTGGATGACGTTGTACGCGCTCCCGAGAGGATCGCGGAACGGATCCAGGAACACCAGAATGCGTTCGCGTTGGTATTCCTTCATCGCGAGGAACCACACCAGGGGCAGCGCGGCGAGGCCGGCGAGCGCGACGCCGCCGAGCAGCCGCAACCGGATCCCGGCGCCCACGAGAAGGGCTGTTAGCACGGGAAGGAGGAGCAGTGCGGTGCCGAGGTCCGGCTGCTTGACGATCAGCACCGCGGGCACGGCGAGCACCGGCACCGTCAGCGCCAGCGTCGTCTTGCCCACCGGCTGTGCCCAACGGGACGTCAGCACCCACGTAGCCATCAGCACGAAGCAGATCTTGAAGATCTCCGCGGGCTGCACCGACATCGGTCCGAGCAGGATCCAGCGCCGTGCGCCGGAGACCGTTCGGCCCATGACGAACACCGAGGCGAGCCCGAGGAGGCCGAAGACGAAGAACAGCGGCGCCAGTCGCACGAGGCGCCGGTAGTCGATCGATGCCACCACGACGAGCGCGCAGAGGCCGAGCGCGAACCACGCCAGCTGACGGAACGCGACGTTGCCGCCGGCGCGGCCGATATGCAGGCTCGCCAGCGTGGTGGCGCTCAGCACGACGAGGCCACCCATGGCGCCCAGCAGCGGCCAGTCGACGTTCTGCAGCAGCCGCCGGTCGATGCCGCCCAGGACGGTCATGGAGAGAGTCTAGCCGCTGATGTCGATGCTCGCGACTTTCTCGAAGAAGATCGCGTTGTAAATCTGGCGGGCGATCGGCGCGGCCACCGAGCCGCCGTGGCCGCCGCGCTCGACGAGCACGACGATCACGACCTCGGGATCACGCGCAGGCGCGAAGGAGGCGAACCACGCATGGTCCTGCCCCTTCTCCGATTTCGAGTTGGCGACGGTCTGGGCGGTGCCCGTCTTGCCGACGATGTCGAGCCCGGGGATGCGCGCGCCCGCGCCGGTGCCGTTGGGCGTGTTCACCACCGCCCACAGACTGCGTCGCAGGAAGGCCCACACGGCGGGGTTCAGCTCGACGTGGCCGTTGACGCTGCCGGCGTCGCTCCAGATCACCCCGAGCTCCTGCCGTTCGATGCGCTGCACGATGCGCGGCTTCCACAGGACTCCGCCGTTGGCGATGGCGGACATGAAGCGCGCGACCTGCATGGGCGTCACGAGCAGCTGCCCCTGGCCGATCGACATGTTCACGGTCTCCCCGGGATGCCACACGGGGGGTCTGCCCCGGCGCGGCGACTTGGGCGCCGGCAGCAGCCCGAACTTCTCGGTGCCGAGCTCGATCCCGGTGGGGGTGCCGAAGCCGAAGGCGGCGCCGTATTTCACGATGGCAGGCGCGCCCACCTTGAGGCCGGCGCCGTAGAAGAAGATGTCGCACGACTGCGCGACGGCGTCCATGAGGTTGACGCTGCCGTGGCCCTCCTTCTTCCAGTCGCGGAACACGCGACCGCCGAACGGAAACTCTCCCTGACAGTGCACGCGATCAGCCGGGGTGAGCGTCCCCTCCTGCAGCCCGGCCGCGGCGATCACCATCTTGAACACCGATCCGGGCGGGTACTGGCTCTGGATCGTGCGATTGAGCATCGGAAACTCCGGGTCCTTCATCACGCGCAGCCACGCATCGCGGTCGATGGTCCCGGTGAAGCGGTCGATGTCGAAGGCGGGCGTGGAGACCATGGCCAGCACGTCGCCGTTGCGCGGATCCATCACGACGACGGCGCCCGTCTTGCCTTCCATGAGCTTCTCGGCGACTTCCTGTACGCGGCGATTCACCGTCGTCACGACCTGCGCGCCCGGATGCGGCTCGGTGGACTGTACGAGCCGCACGGGCCGGCCCATCGCGTCCACCTCGATGCGCTCGCCGCCGTCCTTGCCGCGCAGGAACTCGTCGAGCAACCGCTCGAGACCCGTCTGGCCGACCATGTCGCCGCGGCGATAGCGACCCTGCTTGAGCTGGTCGTCGTTGACCTCGCGGACGTAGCCGAGCAGGTGCGCCGCGAAGCGGCTGTTGGGGTACACGCGCTGGGGCTCGACCTCGACGATGACGCCCGGCAGCTCGAGCTTCCACTCCTCGACTTTCTGCATGTCGGCGATGGAGAGGCCGCGGCGGATGCGCACCGGCAGGATGGCGTCGGACGAGACCTTCGCGACCGCCTCCTGCAGCTCCTGGTAGGGGATATGGAGCAGCGCCGCCACCCGGCCCAGCGTCGCGTCGCGCTTGGCGGGATCGCGCTCCAGCTCGCGCGGGATGAGCGACAGCGTGAACGTGGGCCGGTTGTCGACCAGCGGCAGCCCGTTACGATCGAACAGGATGCCGCGTGGCGCCGCGATCGGCCGGATACGGATGCGGTTCTTGTCCGACGCCTCCTGAAAGCGTCCGCCCTCGAGCACCTGGAGGTACCAGAGCTGGCACACGATCACCAGCAGCGCGGCGATCACGACGATCGACATCGTCATGATCCGCTGCTGCGCGGCATCCCGACGACCCGGAAGGCTGCCGCGATAGCCGGGTCCGGTCCAGTTGTTCACGACGTGCGCTCCTTGAGCGTCTCAGCCCACGCCAGCGCCAGGACGAGCGCGGCGCCGAGAAAGCCGTTGTAGAGCGCCTGCGGCAGAATCACGTATGTCATCAGCTCCCCGAACGGCGCCGGGAAGTGGAACAGCTGCAGCAGCGCGTAGCGCGCGAGGCCTTCCAGCACCGACAGTACGACGAGCCCGGGCACCTGCACGAGCGGCTGGCTCACACGCAGCCGCGTGCCGACGACGCCGATGGCGAAGCCCACGACGGCCTTCGTCAGCGCCTGCACGCCGAGCAGCCCTCCGGTGGCCGCGTCCTGCAGCAGGCCCGCGACGAAGCCGGCGCCGCAGCCGAATTCCGGTCCGCGACGCAGCGCCAGAAGAACGACGACGATCAGCGGGATGTCCGGCGCCACGTCGGCGATGCGGAGCGCCGAGCCGACGGTGGCGTGCGCCACGCCCCCGCCGAGGACCGCGATGGCGAGGAAGGTGCGCATCAGCCGTCACCCTTGAACGACGCGGCCACGTCGCGCGCGGCGCCGCTGCCGGTCAGCAAGAGCACCTCGTCGATCCGCGCGAAGTCCACAGCCGGCGAGAGCTGCGCATAGCTGAACAGCGCTGCGCCGCGGTCGTCGATGGACCGCACGCGGCCGATCGGAATCCCGCCGGGAAAGAGGCCGCCGAGCCCCGAGGTCACCACCATGTCACCAATCTGGAGGTTCCCGCCGTCGCGGGCCATGTACTTGAAGCGCAGCGTGCCCCGCGGCTCGCCTTCGACGATGCCGGGAGTGCGCGTGCGCACGACGTGGGCGCCCACGGTGGACGCCGGATCGGTCAGAACCTGCACGATGGAGGATCCGGTGCGCACGTCGACGATACGGCCGACGAGGCCGTCGGGGGCGATCACCGCGGTGAGCCGTCCCACCGAATCGCCCCGCCCGCGGTTGATCGTGAGCGAGCGCACCCAGCCGCCCCATTCGCGGGCGATGATCTCGCCGGCCATCGTCTCGAGCGGCAGCGACTGCTTGAGCGCGAGCAACCGGCGCAACCGGTCGTTCTCCGACGCCGTCTCGGTCACGCGCAGCGCTTCCACGCGCAACCGCTGCGCTTCGTCGCGCAGCCGGCGATTCTCGGTGCGGACGTTCTTCCAGTCGCGGTAGGTGCCCCAGACGCCGAGCGTCGCGCGATTGATCCGCGCGAGCACGGTCTGCACGGGCGTGGTGAGCACGGCGAGGGCTTCCGAAGCGCCGGCGGCGCGGCCGCGCATCTGCAGCGTGAGGAGCAACAGGCAGACGCCGGCGATGACGCCCAGCAGTCCCAGTGCCCGAAGTCTCACGTCGACCCCCTGAAAGCGTCCTCGTGCTTACGCGGGGATCGCGACCTTCTTCAGCAAATCCAGTTCGTCCAGCACCTTGCCCGTGCCGAGCGCCACGCACGAGAGCGGATCCTCGCCCGGCGTCACCGGCAGGTTCGTCTCCTGCCGGAGCAGATGGTCGAGGCCCCGCAGCAGCGCGCCACCGCCCGTGATCACGATGCCCTTGTCCACGATGTCGGCAGCGAGCTCGGGTGGCGTACGCTCCAGGCAGGTGCGAACGGTTTCCACGATCGTCATCACCGGCTCGCGGAGAGCCTCACGGATCTCCTCGTCGGTGATCACGATCGTCTTGGGAATGCCGTCGATCAGGTCACGTCCCTTCACTTCCATCGTCCGGCGGTCGCCGCCCATCGGATAGGCCGACCCGAGGGTCACCTTGATCTCTTCCGCGCGGCGCTCGCCCACCAACAGGTTGTAGTGCTTCTTGATGTACTGCACGATCGCCTCGTCCATCTCATCGCCCGCGATCCGGACCGATTTCGAGTACACGATGCCCGAGAGCGAGATAACGGCGACCTCGGTCGTGCCGCCGCCGATGTCGACGATCATGTTGCCGCCCGGCTCCTGGATCGGCAACCCGGCGCCGATGGCCGCCGCCATCGGCTCCTCGATCAGATAGACCTCGCGCGCGCCCGCCTGCATCGCCGAGTCGCGCACGGCGCGCTTCTCCACCTGCGTGATGCCGGACGGGACGCCGACGACGATGCGCGGCCGCACCAGCGTGCGACGGCGGTGCACCTTCGAGATGAAGTAGTGCAGCATCTTCTCGGTGACGTCGAAGTCGGCGATGACGCCGTCCTTCAGCGGCCGGATGGCGACGATGTTGCCCGGCGTGCGACCGAGCATCGCCTTCGCCTCGTGTCCGACGGCCAGGACCGAGTGGTCGGCCTGGTGGATCGCAACGATCGACGGCTCGTTCAGCACAATGCCCTCGCCCCGGACGTAAACGAGCGTGTTCGCCGTTCCCAGGTCCACCGCGAGGTCGTTCGAGAACATCCCGGCCAGCAGGTTGTAGAACATCAGCTCTCCATCGTTTTTGTGTACTGGTTACAGGCCCCGTGCGGGTGTCGTACATTAGCACAGTCCATGCCAGACCACCAGAAAAAGTCTGGAATTCCAGCAATTTACATCTGGGCACGCGAAGGCCTCGGAGTTCGCAATTCCGTGAAAAGGAAAAGATTTTCAGGGCGTTGTGGACAACCCCGGATGCCCTCCGAAGGATCCCAATTCGCCGCCCTCGGCCGCGGCGGCGGGAGGGGCGGCGGGGCGGGCGCGCAAGAGTTTCCTGCCAGTAGTTTCGTCCAGAATGGCACCTGCCGTGACGTCAGGCGTCAAACGGGCGGCGTTCACGCCTCAGGGCGCCTCGATGCGTCGAGCCTCACGCCTCTGTCCCTCGGCGAACGAGCCCCTGTAGAGCTGAGCGGCGGCGCGGACGACACGCTCGGCCTCGGCGCGACCGCGGAAGCGGTCGACCTCCACGGTCTTATCCTCGAGCACCTTGTAGTCGAGGAAGAAGCGCTCGAGCTCGCGCAATCGATGCGGGGGCAGCTCCGCGATGTCGGTGTAATGCGCGTACTCGGGATCGTCGACGTGCACCGCGACGATCTTGTCGTCCTGTCCCTTCTCGTCGCGCATCGTCAGCACGCCGATGGCCCGCGCTCGTAGAATGCTCAGCGGCAGCACGGGCTCCTGACCGAGCACCAGCACGTCGAGCGGATCGCCGTCCTCGCAATACGTCTGCGGTAGAAAGCCATAGTTCGCGGGATAGTGCACGGCGGAGTGGAGCACGCGATCGACCCAGAGCAGGCCCGTGCGCTTGTCGAGCTCGTACTTGACCTTCGAGCCCTTGGGGATCTCGACGATCGCGCGGAAGTGCCGCTCGACGTGGTCACCGAGCTCGACGTCATGCCACGGGTGCATAGCCCAGCCGATGATACCCTGCGACGGTGACGGCGTGACTCTGCATGTGCGCCATTCCCGCGGAGCGCCGGGGCGCTCCAAGCGTTGGGGGCTTGGGGACGATTGCGGGGCCCCCGGCGACCACCATGATCGAGGAGCGCCATGGCTACGCCGAGGAGCGCCATGGCTACGCCGAGGCGCTCCAAGCGTTGGGGGTTTGGGGGCCATTTCGGGGCCCACGACGACCGTGATCGAGGAGCGCCACGGCTGCGCCCGCGGCGCTCCGAGCGTTGGGGGTTTGGGGGCCATTTCGGGGCCCACGACGACCGTGATCGAGGAGCGCCACGGCTGCGCCGCGGCGCTCCGAGCGTTGGGGGTTTGGGGGCCATTTCGGGGCCCACGACGACCGTGATCGAGGAGCGCCACGGCTGCGCCGCGGCGCTCCGAGCGTTGGGGGTATCGGCGAAGTGCCGCCGAACTACGGCCGCCTGACCGTAGAAAAAGCCGCCGTGAACGCGGTGATGGCCGGATGCCGTCCCGAGTACCTGCCGGTCCTGCTCGCGGCCGCCGGGTGCGCGTGCGATCCCGACTTCAACCTGCACGGCGTGGCGACGTCGACGCATTTCTCCGCGCCGCTCATCGTGGTGCACGGTCCCGTGCGCCGGCGCATCGGCATCAACTCCTCGTTCGGCGTATTCGGCCCGGGCTATCGCGCCAACGCGACGATCGGACGGGCACTCCGGCTGCTGATGATCAACGTCGGCGGCGCCCGTCCGGGGGAGATCTCGATGTCGACGTTCGGCCACCCCGGCCGCTACACGTACTGTATCGGCGAGCACGAGGAGGCGAGCCCGTGGCCGCCCTATCACGAAGCGCGCGGGCTACCGCCGGGCTCGAGCGCCGTGACGCTGTTTGCTGGCGAGGCGCCCCACGGCATCTCCGACCACTCGAGCCGCACGGCCAAGAGCCTGGCAGGCTCGCTCGGCTGGTCGATGGCCGGCCTCTGGAACAGCAAGCACTTCCCGCTGTACTCGCACACGATGCTCGTCATTGGCCCGGAGCACGCACGCACGTTCGCGCACGACGGCTGGAGCCGCGACGACGTCGCGCGCTATCTGCACGAAACGATTCGTGTTCCGTACCGCACGCTGATGCCCGACGAGACCCACGGCGAGGGCACGAATCTCCGCTTCGGCAAGAACCCGCCGGCGCCCGAGACCCTGGTCAGTAAATTCTCGAGTGTCGGAGAACTTCACATCCTGGTCGCCGGCGGCACCGCCGGCCGGTTTTCGATGGCCATTCCCGGCTGGCTCGGCACGAGGAACGGCTCGCGCCCATTGACGCGACTGATAGAGTTGGAGTGACGAAATACGCCGCCCCGCCAGAATTCGATTGACAGGCTTCTTGCCACATGTAATTCTTGCCGCGGTTCCAGGTTCACACGGA
>QHSO01000273.1 GCA_003220475.1 Candidatus Rokuibacteriota bacterium
GGATGCGGTTGGCGGGCGTGACGCGGCTCGCCAACCTGTCGGAGGCACTGGTCGTGCGGCGGCTGCTGCCGGGGCGTGTGTCGGTGGCGCGCGATACGGAGCGGCTACGAGCCGAGGCGCGCGCGCGCTGGAGGGCCGTCCGCGCCGGCGCCTATCCGCTCTGGTGCCTGGTGTTCGCGCTGCGACCGACGCTGGTGGCCGCGATCCCCGGGCCGCTGCGGCGCATGCTGCGGCGTGCCCGCCGATGATCGCGCCGTCGCTCCGGCGCCTGCCGCGCCAATGATCGCGCCGCCGGCGACGAACGCTCCGCCCGGGCCCGTGCTCGAGCTGGTGGTGTCCACGCAGCCCGGCGGCGGGCCGCAGCACGTGCTCGCGGTCGCCGGCTGGCTGCGGGCGCGACGCTGGCGACCGATCGTGGCCGGCCCGCGCGACGGCGCGTTGTTCGAGCGTTTCCGCGACAGCGGCATCGATACCGTCGAGCTCGCGACGAACCGCTTTCGCCCCGGCACGCTCGCCGCGCTCGTGAGGCTCGTGCGTCAGCGCGGTGTGCGCCTGATCCACTCGCACGGCAAGGGCGCCGGCCTCTACGGACGGCTCGTGGCGCGCGTGCTCGGCGTGCCGGCGGTCCACACGCTGCACGGCCTGCATTTCGAGCGCTACGGCACGGTCGCGCGCGCGGCGTACCTGACGCTCGAGCGACGCCTCTCTCGCTGGACGCGCGTGATCGTCAACGTCTCACGCGCGCAGGAGGCGGAGGGCCTGGCCCTCGGGCTGTTCGAGCGAGGCCAGAGCCGCGTGGTGGTCAACGGCGTCGACGTCGCGCGGCTCGCGGCCACCGCCGCCGAGCGCGCCGACGCCCGCGGCGCGCTCGGCCTGCCGGCCTCGGCGGCCGTCGTCGGCACCGCGGCGCGGTTCGATCCGGTGAAGCGCCTCGATCTGCTGCTGCGCGCGGCCGCGCGCGTCTCGGACAGCACGCTGCGTGTGGTCGTCATCGGACGCGGCGACGAGGAGCGGCGGCTGCGCCAGCTCGCGGCGTCGCTCGGCCTCGGCCCTCGCGCGGTGTTTCCGGGGGAGATCGTGGACGCCGCGCGGTATTTTCCCGCCTTCGACGTCTATGCGGCGACCTCGGCGAAGGAAGGGATGCCGCTCGCGGTGCTGGAGGCGATGGCGCTCGGCGTCCCCGTCCTCGCCAGCGACGTGCCGGCGCACCGCGAGCTGCTCGGCGCCGCGTCGCCGGGGCTGGTCGGCGCAACGCCCGAGGCGTTCGCGGCGGCGCTGGGCGGGCTGCTCGCCGACCGTCAGATGCGCGCGGCGCTGGGGGCCGAGCAGCGCACCCGCGCGCGCAGCGAGTTCGACGTTCGGCAGATGCTCACGACCGTCGAGGGGATCTACGGAGAGGTACTGGGCCTATAGTAAGATGACCCGGATGCGGATCCTGATCACGGGGATCACGGGGTTCGTCGGCAGTCATCTCGCCGAGCTTGCGCTCGCGCGTGGCGCCGACGTGGTGGGCGCGCTGCGCTGGCGCAGCAACACCGAGCACATCGAGCCGCTTCGTGAGCGCCTGACCCTGATCCTGTCGGACCTGCGCGATCTCTCGTCCACGCGCGAGCTGGTCGAGCGTGCGGCGCCGGATTACATCGTGCACCTCGCGGCGCAGTCCTTCGTGGCCGCCTCGTGGCAGACGCCGGCCGAGACGCTGATAACGAACGCGATCTCGCAGATGAACCTGTTCGAGGCGATCCGCCAGCTCGGCTCCAAAGCGCGCTTCCTGGTGATCGGCTCCAGCGAAGAGTACGGGCTGGTGGAGCCGGACGAGCTGCCGATTCGCGAGACCAACCCACTGCGCCCGCTCTCGCCCTATGCGGTCAGCAAGGTCACGCAGGATCTGATGGGGTTTCAGTACTTCAAGAGCTACGGCCTCGACATCGTCCGGGCGCGCGCATTCAATCACGATGGCCCCCGTCGCGGCGCGGACTTCGCGACGTCCAGCTTTGCGAAGCAGATCGCCGCCATCGAGCTCGCGCTGCAAAAGCCGGTCGTGGAGGTCGGCGACCTCAAGCCGTCGCGCGATTTCTCCGACGTCCGCGACATCGTGCGCGGCTACTGGGATCTCCTCGAGCGGGGAACGGCGGGCGAGGTGTACAACCTCTGCTCGGGCGTCGACTGGTCCATCGAGCGCGTGCTGAGCTTCCTGCTCTCGCAGTCGACGGCGCGCGGCATCGAGATCCGTCCGGATCCCGAGCGGTTCCGTCCGTCCGACGTTCCGGTGCTCCGCGGAAGCTTCGAAAAGATCGAGCGCGCCGTCGGCTGGCGGCCGCGCATCCCGCTCGAGCAGACGCTCGGCGACCTCCTCGAGTATTGGCGACGACGTCTGCGGCCCCCGGCGCACTAGGCGAGACCGCGCGCGGCGCGCCGCCGGGGCCGCGCGTGGCCCTCGTCCACGACTGGCTCACCGGCATGCGGGGCGGCGAGCGCTGCCTCGAGGTGTTCTGCGAGCTGTTTCCGGACGCGCCGCTCTACACGCTGCTGCACGTCCCGGGCAGTGTGTCGCCTGTGATCGAGCGCCGGCGCATCGTCACCTCGTTCGTGCAGCGTTTGCCGCGCGCGGCGACGCAGTACCGCCGCTATCTGCCGCTGTTCCCGGCGGCCGTCCGCGGCTTCGATCTCAGAGGCTACGACGTCGTGATCTCGCTCAGCCACTGCGCGGCCAAGGCCGTGCGCCGGCCGCCGAGCGCGCTGCACGTGTCGTACTGCTTCAGCCCGATGCGCTACATCTGGGACCTCTATGACGACTACTTCGGCGCGCGCGCCGGTGCCGTCGTGCGGACGCTGATGCCGCCCGTCGCCGCCGCGTTGCGCTCCTGGGACCGGCGCACCGACGGTGTCGATGCCTTCGTGGCGATCTCGCAGCACATCGCCGAACGCATTCGCCGCATCTACGGCCGCGATGCCGACGTGATCCACCCGCCCGTGGACACCGCGCGCTTCCGACCGATCGCGCAACCGGAGGACTTCTATCTGGTCGTGGCTGCGCTCGTGCCCTACAAACGCGTCGATCTCGCCGTCGCCGCCGCCAACCGGCTACGCCGGCGGCTGCTCGTGGTGGGAACGGGGCCGGAGGCGGCGCGGCTGCACGCGGCGGCCGGGCCGACGGTCGAGTTCCTCGGCTGGCGCTCGGACGCGGAGGTGGCGGACCTGTATGCGCGCTGCCGCGCCGTGCTGTTTCCGGCCGTCGAGGACTACGGTATCGTCCCGCTCGAGGCCGCGGCCGCCGGACGGCCCACCATCGCGCTCGCCCGAGGCGGTGTGCTGGAGACGATGAACGCCCTCGGCCGCTCCAGCGCACCGCCCACCGCGGTGTTCTTCGACGCGCAGACCGAGGACGCCGTGGCGCGCGCGATCGTCGAGTTCGAGTCCGCCGCGCACCGCTTCGAGCCGGCCGCGCTGCGCGCGCGCGCCGCGGAGTTCGACACCGCGATCTTTGCTGGCTCCTCGCGTACTGGCTGCGCTTCTACTCGGCACCCGGGGCGTGGCTGTTCGGGCGGTGGGATATCCCGCCCTTCAGCGACTACGCGCTCCAGCTGCTGCCGATCCTCGTCGTCTGGGGCTTTGCGTTCAAGGCGTTCGACCTCTACCGTCCGTTGCGACTGGGCTCGCACCTGAGCGAGTGGTGGGACATCACGAAGGCCTCCAGTCTGGGCGTCGTCGTGCTGGTCGCGATGATGAGCTTCCTGTTCCGCGGCTACGACTACTCGCGTGCCACCATCGGTATCTTCTGGCTGGCCTCGATCATCGGCACGACGATGTCGCGCGTGATCTTTCGCGAGGCCCTCCGCGTGGCGCGCCGTCGCGGCTACAACCTCCGCTACGCGGTCGTGGTGGGCAGCGGCGAGCCGGCGGCCGAGGTGTTTCGCGTCCTGCGCCGGCGGCCGGACGTCGGCGTGCGAATGCTGGGCCGTCTGGGCGACAAGCGCGAAGAGGGGGAGACGCGCTGGCTCGGCGCACCCGAGGACATCCGCGCGGTGCTCGACACGCACCAGGTCGACATCGTGATCATCGCGCTGCCCCACGCCGACTACCCGCGCATCGGCGCGATCCTCGACGGCATCGGCGACGATCCGGTCGCCATCCACTACGTGCCGGACGTCTTCGGGCTCGCCTCGCTGCGCGGCGGCATCGAGGAGTTCGAGACGCTGCCGATCATCCACCTGCGCGAGTCGCCGCTCTACGGCTGGAACCGCGTGCTCAAGCGCGGGTTCGACGTGGTCGTCGGCGCCGCCGCGGTGGTCGCCGCGTCGCCGCTGTTGGTGGCGATCGCCGTCGGCATCCGGCTCACGTCGCGCGGGCCGGTGCTCTATCGGCAAGAGCGCATGGGCCTCGACGGTCGGCGCTTCGCCATGCTGAAGTTCCGCTCGATGGTGCCCGACGCGGAGGCGACGACCGGGCCGCGCTGGGCCGTGCCGAATGACCCACGTCGCACCGAGTTCGGCGCGTTCCTGCGCCGGCTCAGCCTCGACGAGCTGCCGCAGCTGTTCAACGTGCTGCGCGGCGAGATGAGCCTGGTCGGCCCGCGGCCGGAGCGGCCGTCGTTCGTGGAGGAGTTCCGGCGTCGCATGCCGCGCTACATGCTGCGGCACAAGGTGAAGGCCGGCATCACGGGGTGGGCGCAGATCAACGGCTGGCGCGGCAATACCTCGATCGAGAAGCGCATCGAGTACGACCTCTACTACATCGAGCGCTGGTCGCTCGGCTTCGACATCAAGATCCTGCTGCAGACCATCTGGCTCGGCTTCCACAACCGGAACGCGTATTGACCGCGGTCCTCGCCACCCTGCGCGGCGCGCTGCCGACGGAGCGCCCCGACCACGCGCGGGTTGTCGCGGCGCTGCTGCTGGTGCTCGCGGCGGGCCTGGCGTTTTCCATCACGCTGTCCGAGACGACGCTCGTCGTCCTCACCGTCGTGCTGGTTCTGGGCGGCTCGGTGGATGCGCTGCGCCGTGCGCCGCTGGTCGCGCCGATCGGCGCGTTCGCCGCCTGGACGCTGGTCGCCGCCGCGCTCTCCGCCGAGCCCGCCGACAGCCTGCGGGCGACGAGGTCGCTGCTGCCGCTGGCGACGATGTGGATCGTGCTCGCGGCGCTGCCGTCGTCGGCCGCGGCGCGCCGCTTCGCAACCGCGTTGTTCGTGGCGGTCGCTGCCGCCGCGCTGACGGCGATCGTCCAGGTCGTCACCTGTCCGGCGGACGGTGGGTATGGCTCGGGACCGCACATTCCGGTGGTGGGCGGATTCTTCAGGAAGTGCGCGCGCGCCCACGCGTTCTTCAGCATCTACATGACCCTGGCTGGTGTGCTCACCGTCGTGCTGACGCTCACGCTGCCGCGGCTGCGCGGCCTCGCGCGTCCGATGCTGGCGACGGCGGCATGGCTCGTGGGCGCGGTGGCGCTCGGCCTGACGCTCGTGCGCGGCGCGTGGCTCGGCTTCGTGACGGGCGCAGGCCTGACGCTGACGGTCATGCGCCGTCGCTCATCCACGAGCATCCGCTGGCCGGCGTGGGGCCCGGTCAGGTGAAGCGGCTCTATCCTGTGTACGCGCCGCCCGAAGCGTTGCGGCGACACACGAGCCATCTGCACAACACGCCGCTGCAGATCGCGGTCGAGCGTGGACTTGTCGGCCTGGCTCTCTGGCTCTGGATCTTCCTCGCGTTCTTCGTCCGGGCGGGGCGCATCCTGCGCCGCGTGCCGCCGGGAGCCGCCGCCGACCGCGCCCTCGTCGCCGGCGCACTCGCCGCAGTGGCCGCGTTCCTCGTGAGCGGCCTCTTCGAGTACAACTTCGGCGACACGGAGGTGCTGCTCGTGACGCTCGCCGTGATGGCGCTGCCGTTCGTCGTCGAGCGCGAGCTCGAGAGGCGTGCGGCGTGACGCGGCCGCCCGCGGCAGCGCGACTGGCCGCCGTGCGACTCGTCGCCATGGACGTGGACGGCGTGCTCACCGACGGCGGCATCTGCTACACCGAGCGCGGCGACGAGCTCAAGCGCTTCGACGTCCGCGATGGTCAGGGGCTCGTGCTGCTCCGCGACGCCGGCGTGATCACGGCCGTGGTGACGCGCCGCCATTCGGAGATCGTCGAGCGCCGCGCGCGTGAGCTCGGCATCGTCGAGGTTCACCAGGACGCCGTCGACAAGGCCGCCGTCGTGCGCGGCATCCTCGCGCGTCACGGCGTGCGGGCCGCCGACGCCTGCTACGTGGGCGACGACATCGGCGATTTACCGGCCATGGCGCTGATCGGCCTCCCCGTCGCCGTCGCCGACGCCGTCCCGATCGTCCGCAAAGCCGCCCTCTACGTCACCCACGCCCCCGCCGGCTCCGGCGCCATCCGCGAACTCTGCGACCTCATCCTCTCCGCCAAACAAAAACCCCCGCCGCGCTCTCGCTGAGTCGAGCTCGTTGCGAGTCGTGTCCGCCGCAGCAAACTGGCCGCCCTGATATCGCGCGCTGAGGCGAGGCCGCGGCGTTCCGCGAAGTTGTTCGGTTCGCGTGCCCGTTCGACGGAGCCGATGAACGCCGACTGAAGGGATGGGGCGGGGGTGGGGCGGCGGGGGCGGGCCGTGCTCGACCCGTGTTTCGGGTACTGCGTCGGCCCCGGCTGATTATCGGTGCACCATGACAGGCGCACCGCACTGTCGATTTGCGTGGTCCTTCCACACCCAGGTGACGAATCCCGCGTCGCGCTTGAGCATCGGCCGCCAGCGCCCGGCGATGGCGACGCGGTCGCGCTCGTTCATCGTGAACGTGCGCTCGGCGGGCAGCATGATGTAGGTCACGAGGTGTCCGTCGACGTCGCGATAGTGCACGGCCAACCCGCGCTGGCGCGTGAGATAGACCGGCTCGGCGCTCACCAACGTGAGCCGGTCGTCGCCGACGAAGGCGCGGCGGAGGTCGATGCCGGTCTCCTGCGACAGCCACGGCAGGTCGCCGGGGATGATCTTCGGCTGCCGCGCGTCCCACATGAGCACGCGCGAATGCTCGTTGACGACCGCGCGCACGACTTGCTGGATCGGATCGGTCGGCTCGATGCGTGGCAAGTACGGCAGCATGAAGAGCACGAGGGCCATCGCCGTGGCGGCCGCCGCGATGAGCGGCACCAGCCATGCCGGTCGCCGAGCCGGACGGTCAGTCGCTTGCACGATGCTGACGCGCAGGTGCGCCGGCGCTGTGTAGCGCGGAAGCTCGGAGTTCAGTCGGCGTCCGAGCGCGGCGTCGTCGGAACCCGAAACCTCGTTGCTCATTTCGTCTCGTAGTCCTTCAGCATGCCGCGCAGCCGCTCCTTCGCGCGGAAGATTCTCGACTTCACCGTGCCGACCGGGCACGCCATCACCCGAGCGACCTCCTCGAGCGGCAATCCCTCGACCTCCGCGAGCAGCAGAACCGTGCGGAACTCCTCGGGCAGGCGTCGCATGGCACGTTCGAGATCGGTGTGCGCCTCGAGGGCGCGGCCTTCGTCCGTCGACGTGTCGTGGAACATCGGGACGTCCCAGTCGGGGACCCCGTCCTCGGCGATCGCCGTCTCACGCTCGCGTAGCCGGTAAAACGTGAGAAACGTGTTCCTCAGGATCTGGAACAACCACGCCCGGAGATGGGTTCCCGGCTCGAAGCGGTGCGAGAAGCGGAAGGCTCGCAGGTACGTTTCCTGAACGAGATCGTCGGCTTCGGGCGGGTTGCGGGTCAGATAAACGGCGAAGTTGTAGAGCGCGTTGAGATGCTGCAGCGCCTGCCGCTGGAAGTCTGTGTCAGCCACGCGTCAGGCCTCGAACCAGCGCGCCGGATAGGTGCCGGCGCGCACCGTGTGCTCGTCGGCGAGATCCGCCAGCAGCTCGCGCACGGTCGCGTACATCGTCGGGTGCTCGAAGTCCGGCGCCACGTCGGCGAGTGGCCGCAGCACGAACGCGCGCTCGGCCAGCAGCAGATGCGGCACGTGCAGGTCGTCGGGGCCGCTGATGACCTCGTCGCCATAGAAGAGGATATCGATGTCCAGCGTCCGCGGCGTGAATCGACGCGCCTCCGGCGTGCCCTTCGGACTCGTACAGCGGCGAGGCGTCGACGATGGCGATCTCGGCGCTCTCGCGTAGGTGTCGCACGGCCGAGCGCAGGAGATCGAGTCGGTCGCCGAGATTGCTGCCGAGACTCAGATAGACGCGCGTCATCAGCGTCGCCGCGTCAGCTCCACGGACGGCGTGCCGACGAGGCCCTGCAGCGGTGGCGTGAGCTTGCGCACGCGGATGCGGACCTCTTCGGCGGGAAACTCGCGCAGCAGCGCCTGCGCGATCTGGCCGGCGAGACGCTCGATGAGGTTCACGCGACCCTGCGTCCCGATCTCGACGATCCGGCGCGCAACCTGGCCGTAATCGACGGCACACGCGAGGTCGTCGGACACGGCCGCGCTCGTGAGGTCCACCGTGAGCTCGACGTCGACCGAGAACCACACGCCGACGGTCTGCTCGGCGGTGGAGACGCCGTGATGACCGTAGAAGCGCACGTCGTCCAGGCGCAGCCGATCGGCAGTCACAGCTTCACGACCGGGTTCTTGAGGGAGCCGACCTGATGCAGGGAGTGCCGTTTTCGGCCGCGCCGGAACGTGGCCCACGGCGTCCCGGCGTGCTCGATCACCGTCTTGCCCTCGAGGGCGCCGTAGCGCGTGGCGTCGCCGACGCGAAAGCGGGCGATCAGCATCACGCGATCCCCAGCACGTCGTGCATCGAGTAGAGGCCCGGTCCACGCCCGGCGATCCAGCGCACCGCCCGCAGCGCGCCGCGCGCGAACGTGTCGCGGCTGTGCGCGCGGTGGGTGAGCTCCAGCCGCTCGCCGAGCGTGCCGAACGAGACGGTGTGCTCGCCCACCACGTCACCGGAGCGAAGCGACATCACGCCGATCTCCTTGCCGCTGCGCTCGCCCGGCAAACCCTCGCGCCCGTATACGCCGACCTTGCGCAGATCGCGGCCCAGCGCCTCGGCGACGATCTCGG
>QHSO01000092.1 GCA_003220475.1 Candidatus Rokuibacteriota bacterium
AAAATCTCGGAAGTGCACGACCGAAAGGAGGGCTCGTGAGCCAGGTAACGATGACACCGGTCGCCGACGAGATCGAGCGCGCGCTCGCCCGTCTCGACATCGCCGCCGTCAAGCGGACCTACTGGGAGCAGAACGAGTTCTTCGATCTCGAGCGCTGGGTGCCGGCCTCGATCATCGAGCGCATGGTCGCCGAGGTCGAACGTGTCCGCCCGGCCGTGCATCGCAACTACATCCCGCGTCACAAGAAGGGCGGCAGCGTCAGCTACTACACACTCGTGGAGCAGGCGCCGACCATCCTGGCCTTTTATCGCGCGCCCGCGTTCATCCGCTTTCTGGCCGACGTCACGGGCCAGCCGCTCCAGCCGTGCCCCGACAGTGATCCCCACTCGTGCGCGCTGTACTTCTACACGGAGCCGGGCGATCACATCGGCTTTCACTTCGACACGTCGTACTACAAGGGCAGCCGTTACACGGTGCTGATCGGTCTCATCGAGCGCTCGTCGAGCCGGCTCGTCTGCCAGCTCTTCAAGGACGATCCTCAGGGGCGCCCCATCGACGAGCGCCGACTCGCGACGCATCCCGGCACGCTCGTCGCGTTCAACGGTGACAAGCTCTGGCATTCCATCACGCCGCTCGGCGAGAACGAAGAGCGCGTGAGCCTGACCCTGGAGTACGTGACCGATCCGTCGATGCACCCGCTGAAACGGCTCTTCTCGAACCTGAAGGACTCGTTCGCCTACTTCGGCCTCAAGACGGTGTTCACGGGCGGCGGCCGACGGCGGCCGAGGGCCGCCACGGCGGCGCGCACGACCCAGTAGGCGTTCGAGCCGAGCGTGACGATCACCATCAGCACCGGCAGCAGCGAGGGCACGAACGCGCGCAGCGCGATGAACAGCACCAGCAGCGCATAGAAGCCGTCGCGCGAGCCGAAATCCTCCACGGCGCCGCCCATGCCGCCGGTGCCGCGCGGTGGCCACCACTTGGCCACGAACGCGCTGGCCATGATGCCCGCCGCGCCCACGATGCCGAGCCCGACGCCCACGCCGGTGAGCATCTCGGAGGTCACGCCCATCGCCACCACGGTGAGCGCGTGCACGAGCGTGTCGGCCACGGTGTCGAGCCATTCGCCCAGCCGCGACTCGGCCAGCGTGAGGCGCGCCACCTCGCCGTCGGAGTGGTCGAGGATGACGGCCACGATATAGATGAAGAGGCCCGCCAGCGCGCTACGGGGCGTGGCGCGCCAGAAGCACCACACGGCGACGAGTCCCAGGATCAGGCTCGTCACGGTAATCGCATTGGGCGTCACCCCGAGCGCGATGGCCGCGCGCGTGACGTGACGCGAGAAGCGGCGGTGCAGCTGGATGTCGAGATTCGTGTCGATCGCGCTGCCGAGCAGGTCGTGCAGGCGGCGCTCGGCCGCCGTCAGTCCCGCGGCGTCACGCGCGACGACGCAGCGCGCGTCGATGTCAGGCGCCACGCGGCGGCGCGCGAGCTCGTCGCTCAGCGGCGCACCGGCGGCGAGCGGCGCCGCCAGCGCATGGGCCAGCGCCGCGTCGGCGATCAGCGCGGGTGCGTCGGTTCCCGATGGCGCGGCCACCGCGGCGCCGGGCGTGCGGGCGAGGAGCGCGCGCAGCACATCGGCGGGGACGACGACCGAGGCCGGGACGAGCAGCAGCGGCCCTGGTTCGGGCACGTCGCCGTCCTTGAGCCACACGACGGCCGCGCGGGCGCGCGGCGAGGCGGCGACGGCGGCGCCGGTGGCGGTGTCGCGCAGCGTATCCGGCACGTACACCGTGCCGATCCCCGCGCGCACGGCCGCGGCGATCGCGCGGAATCCGAGCGGCCGCTGCGCGACGACCGCGTGCGCCGCGCTCAGGTCGTCGGGGGTCGAGAAATAAAGGGCGGCGCGGTCGATCACGCGCCGTCCAGCCGGACGACGTGCGGCAGCACGTCCGCCTCGGCGCGGCGCAGGTCTTCGGCGAAGTCGATTTCCGTCCAGCGCAGGCCCGTGACGTCCACCCAGCCCACGTGGTGAGAGGTCACGAGCATGTGCAGCGCGTCCTCATACTCGTTCATGCCCTGGCTCTCCTCGATGACCTGCTCGAGGAAGCGCACGAAGGCCGGTCCGGCCTCGGCGCCGCACTTGAAGAAGCCGACGCCCTCGCCGACGACGTCCCACCCCTCCGGCATCACCTTCTTGCCGAGGGCGATCACGCGGTCGCCGCGGGCATAGACCTTGACCTCCTCGCCGGTGTCGGCAAAGCCGCGATCGAGCAGCAACGCGCTCGGCGCGGGCGCCGCCAGCAAACGACGCAGGAACTCCCGCGGGAACAGCACGTCAGCGTCCATCACCAGCGCGGGCTCGCGCAGGTAGTGCCGCGCGGCGTAGAGCGAGAGCACCGAGCCGCGCGTGTACTCCGGGTTGACGACGTAGTCGATGACCATGCGTCCCACGCGCTCGCCGGCCGCCTGCCGGACCTGGTCGGCGCAGTGTCCGACGACCAGAACCGAGCGGCGTACGCCGGCCCAGGCCAGCGCCTCGAGCATGCGGCCGAGGATCGGCCGGCCGCCGACCGGCAGCAGCGCCTTGTGCGTGTTGTCGGTGAGCGGCGCGAGCCGGCGCGCGACGCCGGCCACGAGGATGATCGCCGTCACAGCCTGCGGCCTCAGACCCGCCGCGCCGGTTCGGCGGCCGAGCCCATCTCTTCGTTGCGCGACTTCATCTTCTTCACGAGCTCGGCGAAGGAGGACGTCTGGATGATCTTGTTGAACTGCGTCCGGTAGTTCGATACGAGGCTGACGCCCTCGATGATGACGTCGTAGACGAGCCAGCGGTCACCCTTCTTGAGCATGCGGTACTCGATCGGCACGTCGGTACCCGTCTTCGTGACGAGCTTGCTCTGCACCGCGGCCAGGTCACCCTCGACCTTGTCGCTCACGTACTGGATCTTCTCGCCGCCGTACAGCTCGATCTTGGAGATGTACGACCGCTCCAGGAGATCGCCGAAGAGCTTCACGAACTCGTCGCGCTCGGCGGGCGTGCGCGCCGCCCAGTGCCGTCCGAGCGAGCGCTTGGCCGTCTCGCCGAAGTCGAAAATGTCCTCGGCGATCTTGCGCACGGCCACCCGCTTGTCCTTCGGCTTGTCCTTCAGCGTGGGATCGTCGAGCAGCTTGAGCACGCGATCCACCTGCGCCTTGAGCTGGTCGATCGGCTCGCCGGCGAGCGTTCGCGGCGGCTCGGCCAGGGCCAGCGTGACGATCAGGGCGCTCGTGACCAGAAATCTCATATCACACCTTGCCGAAGATGTATTTCGACAGCAGCTCTTCGAAGTCGACGGGCGCCTCCACGTCGCGGATCTTTCCGCCGGGCGGAATGAGCTTGTCGGAACCGCCGGGGCTGATCCGCACGTACTTCTCGCCGATGAGACCCTTGGTCTTGATCGACGCGATCGAGTCTTCCTGCAGCTTGACGCCCTTGTTCACGCGCAGCTTCACGCGCGCCTGATAGTTGTCGAGACCGATCGAGTCCACGCGCCCGATCTCGACGCCCGCGATCTCCACGGTCGAGCCGGCCTTGAGCCCACCCACCGAGGGAAAGTCTACCGTCACCACGTAGCCGCGGCCGCCGAGAAACGACACCCGGCCGAGCTGGACAGAAAGATACGCCAGGGCCACGATGCCGAGCACCATGAACAGGCCGACTACAATGTTGACCCGCGTGCGCTCCATCAGGTTCCCTCCGGCTCCCCGCGAATGAACTTCTGGACGATCCGGTTCTGTGAGGCCTGCAGCTGGGCCGGCGGCCCGACCTCCACGATACGACCGTCGTGGAGCATCGCCACGCGGTCGGCGATCTCGAAGATCTCGGGGATCTCGTGACTGACCATGACCGCCGTGAAGCGGTGACGGCGGTGGAGGTCGAGGATCAGGTGGTGGATCGTGTTGACGAGGACGGGATCGAGCCCCGTGGTCGGCTCGTCGAAGAACACGATCTCGGGCTCGGTCACGAGCGCGCGCGCGATGGCCACGCGCTTACGCATGCCGCCCGAGACCTCGGCGGGATATTTCTGGCCCATGCCCTCGAGTCCCACCTGGGCGAGGGCCGAGTCCACGCGCTTGGCGATCTCGGCTTTCGGCAGCCGCACCTTCTCGCGCAGGGGAAAGGCGACGTTGTCGGCGCAGCGCATCGAGTCGAAGAGCGCGCCGCCCTGGAAGACGACACCGTAGCGCCGGCGGATCGCGTCGAGTGGCTCGCCGCTCAGGCGCGTGATCTCCTGGTCGTCCACGAGGACGCGGCCGGCATCGGGCTGTAGCAGGCCGATGAGGTGCCTGAGAAAGACCGACTTGCCGCCGCCGCTGCGGCCGATGATCACGGTGATCGAGCCCGTCGGGATCTCGAGGTCCAGGCCGCGCAAGACGAGCTGCGAGCCGAAGCGCTTCGTCAGGCCCTCGACTTTGATCACCCGATCACCATACCGACCCGATGAAGTAGTCCCAGACGAGGATCAGGACGGAGGAGAGCACAACGGCCTGCGTGGTCGCGCGTGCCACACCCTCGGCGCCGTGGCCGACGTGAAAGCCTTTGTAGGCGCACACCCACGTGACGATCACGCCGAACGAGACGGACTTCCAGAAGCCGAGCGCGATATCGGCGAAGTCGACGAACGTCTGCATCTCGCCGAAGTACGTCCCGGGCGAGAGCCCCAGCAGCTCGACGCCGACCAGATAGCCGCCGAAGATGCCGAGGACATCGAAGATCGCCGTCATCAGCGGGAAGGTGAGGATGCCGGCGAAGATCGACGGCGCCACCAGGTAGCGCATGGGACTGAGGGCCATGACCTCCAGCGCGTCGATCTGCTCGGTGATGCGCATGATGCCGAGCTCGGCGGTGAGCGCCGAGCCCGCGCGGCCCGTCACCATCAGGGCGGCCAGCACCGGACCGAGCTCGCGGATCAGCGACAGCGCCACCGCCGGGCCCAGGAACGCCTCCGACCCGAAGCGCGAGAGTGTGAGGAAGATCTGCAGGCCGAGCACCATCCCGGTGAAGGCGCCGGTCAATAAAATGATCAGCAGCGAGCGGAAGCCGATGAAGTTGATGCGGTCGACGAATGCCCAGAACTTCAGCGGCGGAGTGACCATCGCCCCGACAGCGCCGCCGAGGAAGGCACCGAATCGTCCGAGCGAGTTGACGCCCTCGATCGTCCAGCCGCCGAGGAGGTCGAGCGGGCGCAGGACTGCGGGAACGGTGGACACGCTCATTTCCGGGCGCGGCGATACACGCCGAGGGCCCAGAGCGGGAAGTAATTCGCGTAGAGGTGGTACTTCAGATAGAACACGCGCGGGAAGCCGGTGCCGTTCCAGTACGGATCGTCCCAGGAGCCGTCGGCGCGCTGCGTGCGCAGCAGATACTCGACGCCGCGCTCGACGGCCGGTCCGCTCGTGTGGTCTGCGGCGAAGAGTCCCAGCAGCGCCCACGCGGTCTGGCTCGGCAGCGACTCGCCGATGCCGGCCAGCTCGGGCTTGGTGTAGCTCTCGCACGTCTCGCCCCAGCCGCCGTCCCGGTTCTGGCGCCGCAGCAGCCAGCGCACGGCACGCTGCACGTATTCGTGCCGGGGATCGACGCCCATCGCGCCGAGGCCGCGCAGCACCGACCACGTGCCGTAGATGTAGTTGACGCCCCAGCGCCCGTACCAGGGCCCGTCGTGACGCTGCGAGCGGCGGATGAAGTGGATGGCGCGCTCGACGGCCTCGAGGTCGCGCGGATAGCCGAGCGTGCCGAGCAGCTCGAGCCCGCGGCCCGTGAGGTCCTCGGTCGAGGGATCGAGCAGCGCGCCGTGATCCGCGAACGGGATGTTGTTCAGGTAGAGGCGGTTGTTGTCGGCGTCGAACGACGCCCAGCCACCATCCTCGTTCTGCATCCCGAGGAACCAGCCGACCCCGCGCTCCTTCGCCAGCCGCACGCGATCGGCGTCGAGGCCGTGGATCTTCTCGAGCGCCATCAGGACCATGGCCGTGTCGTCGAGGTCCGGATAGAAGTCGTTGCCGTACTGGAACGCCCACCCGCCGGGCTGCACGTGGGGCCGCTTCACTCGCCAGTCGCCGGAGACGAGGACCTGCGCGCCGAGCATCCATTCCGCCGCGCGGACGAGTGCTCCGTGATCGGGGGGCAGGTCGCTTTCGATCAGCGCGTTCGCGGCGAGCGACGTGTCCCAGACCGGCGAGGGGCAGGGCTGGTAGTAGAGCTCGTCGCCGCGCTCGACCACGAGCGCCTCGATCTCTTTCAGCTGGCCCAGCACGAGCGGGTGATCCTCCGGATAGCCGAGCAGCCGCAGCGCGATGATCGAGTTGGCCATGGCGGGGTAAATGCCGCCGAGGCCGCCGGGCACCACCGTGCGCTCCTCCAGCCACTCGCGCGCGGCGTCGATGGCGCGCTTGCGCAACGGCCGCGGCGAGAACCGCTCCCAGATCTTGAGCCCGTCGTCGACGGCGATGAAGAACGACTTCCAGAACAGGCCACGCCACGAGAAGGGCTCCGGCACCCGCGGAAAGCGCAGGCTCGTGTTCTCGCGGCCCTCGGGCCAGAGCTCGTCGAGTGCTAAGTGACGCGGCAGCCAGCGGACCGGCTTGCGGTCCATGATGATCAGCAACGGCACGATCACGCAGCGCGACCAGTACGAGACCTCGTAGATGTTGAAGAGGAAGAACGGCGGCGGCAGCAGCATGATCTCGGCGGGCATCGTCGGCACGCCGTTCCAGTCGTACTCGCCGAACTGGGCCAATAATATTTTGCAGAAGACGTTCGCCTTGGCGGGACCACCCATGGCCAGGACGCGGGCACGCGCGCGCTGCATCGCCGGATCCTCCGGCGACACCCCGGCCAGCTTCATCGCGAAGTAGATCTTGATCGTCGCCGAGAGGTCGGACTCCCCGCTTTCGAAGAGGCTCCAGCCGCCGTCCTCGTTCTGACGCCGGCGCAGGTAGGTGACGGCGCGGCGCTCGACGCTGCGGTCGACGCGATCGATGAGCTGACGCAGCAGGAGCGCTTCTGCGGTCAGCGCGCGATCTGCCTCGAGCTCGCCGACCCAATGACCATCGGCCGCCTGGCACGACAACAGGTGCTGCTGGGCGCGCGCGACCGCCTCGTCCAGAGCCGTCACGAGCCGAAATGTTAACATGCACCGCGACGTTCCAGCATGGACCTCGTTCTCGGCACCCTCGTCCTCCGGTGGTACGTCTTCACGTTCGTCGCGTGTTTCCTCGTCGCGAGCGCACGGGATCTCGGCTGGCGAGGCACGCTGGTGTTCGCGGCGTGGGTGTGGACCCTCGCGTGGGCCTGCGAGCTCGCCTCGACGCGCGTGGGCGTGCCGTTCGGCCTCTACTCCTACACGGGCGCCACACGCGGGCAAGAGTTGTACATCGCCGACGTCCCGCTGATGGACGCCCTCTCGTTCACGTTCCTCGCCTACGCGGCGTTTTGCCTCGCGCGGGCCGCGCTGGGACCACGCAGCGGGGCGTGGGCGCTGGCGACCACGAGCGGCATTCTGATGATGCTGCTCGACGTCGTGATCGATCCCATCGCGCTGCGCGGCGACCAGTGGTTCCTCGGGCGCATCTTCTATTATGCGGAGGGCGGCGTGTACTTCGGCGTGCCGCTCTCGAACTTCGTGGGCTGGGCCCTCGTCGGCACCGCCGCCGTCGGCGGCTATCTCGTGCTGACGCGCGACGCCCGCGGATGCCGGAACGCGCCAGGAATCGCGTTATACTACGCGGTGCTTGCGTTCAATCTGGCGGTAACGGTGTGGATCCGGGAGTGGGTCCTGCTCGGTCTCGGCCTGCTATTGCATGTCGCGACCGTCGCTGTGCTGTACGCTGGGCGTCATCGGCCGGCCATGGGGCCGGGCATGGAGAGCCAGAAGGCATGAGCGTTCCGCTGTCGCAGATGTGGACGGTCGCGACCTACGTCCTCAAGCAGCGCCTCCGGCGAAACCGTCGCTATCCCCTGGTGCTCATGCTCGAGCCGCTGTTTCGCTGCAACCTCGCCTGTGCGGGCTGCGGGAAGATCCAGTACCCCGGCCACATCCTGAGAAAGCACCTCACCGTCGAGCAGTGCCTGGCCGCCGTGGAGGAGTGCGGCGCGCCCATGGTCAGTATTCCCGGCGGCGAGCCGCTCATGTATCCGGAGATCGGCCCGCTCGTGGCCGAGCTGGTGAAGCGCCGCAAGTACGTCTACCTCTGCACCAACGCGATCCTCCTCAAGCAGAAGCTCGAGGCCGGGCTCTTCACGCCGTCGAAGTACCTTTCGTTCAGCGTCCACATGGATGGGCTGCGCGAGGAGCACGACGAGGCGGTGTGCCGCGAGGGCGTCTACGATCAGGCCATCGAGGGCATCCGTGAGGCGCTGCGCCGCGGCTTCCGCGTCACCACGAACACGACGCTCTTCGACGGCGCCTCGGCCATCCGCATGCAGATGTTCTTCGACGAGATGATGGAGCTCGGCGTCGAGGGCATGATGCTGTCGCCCGGCTACAGCTATTCGAAGGCGCCCGATCAGGAGCACTTCCTGCGGCGGCAGAAGACGCACGAGCTCTTCAGCAAGATGCTGTCGAATCCCAAGAAGGGCTGGAAGTTCAACCAGTCGCCGTTGTTCCTGCAGTTCCTCATGGGCAAGTGGGATTTCGAGTGCACGCCGTGGGGCAATCCCACCTACAACATCTTCGGCTGGCAGCGCCCGTGTTACCTGCTGCAGGAGGGGTACGCCAAGACCTTCAAGGAGCTGATGGAGACGACACGCTGGGAGGGTTACGGCCACAAGAGCGGTAACGAGAAGTGCAAGGATTGTATGGTCCACTGCGGCTACGAGCCGACCGCGGTGCACCACGCGTTCACGTCGTGGAAGGGCTTCAAGGCCACCGTCGAGGCCACGCTGACGGGCCGGCTGTGACGATGTCGGACGAGCGCACGCTCGAGGCCTCCCTGGCCGAGGTGGTCGAGCACGCCTTCGACTATCGCGGCGACGTCACCGTGGTGCGGCGTGACGGCGCCGAGCTGGTGGGCTACCTCTTCAATCGCGACGCCGATGCCGCCACGCCATTCGTGCAGCTCTTCGCGGCCTCCGGCGGCGATCCCGTTACCATCCCCTACGCGGACATCCGCGCCATCCGCTTCACGGGCCGCGACACGGCCGCGGGCAACTCGTACGCGGCGTGGCTTCGCAGTCGCGAAGCCGCAAGGGCGGCCGGCTCCGCGCGGGGCGCGTGACCCGCGTCCTCGTTCTCACCGCGCTCGACATCGAGGCGCGCGGACTCGCCCGCCACCTCGGCCTTCCCCCTGTGCCGGGCGCGCGCCTTCCGCATTTCGGCAACGGCATGCTCGAGCTCGCCGCGGTCGGGCTGCGCGCCGCCCGGCTGGCCGAGCGCGCGGTCAACTGGCGCGCCCGCGATCTCGTCATCTCGGCGGGCGTGTGTGGTGCGCTCGCGCCCGCGCTGTCCGTCGGCGCCCTCGTCGTGCCGACGGTCGTGCTCGGCCCCGACGGCGGCCGCTGGCCGACGGCGCGCGTGCCGGGCCTGGCCGCCAACGGCGCGCTGCTCACGGTCGGCGACGTGGTCGAGTCCGCGGCGCAGAAGGCGCGCCTGTGGATGGAGAGCGGCGCCCTCGCCGTGGACATGGAGTCGGCGGCGATTCTCGCCTGGGCGCGCGAGCGGGGCACCCCGGCCGCGGTCGTGCGCGCGGTCGCGGACGACGCCGAGCGCGGGATCCCGGCGGCGCTGGCGGCCGCCGTCCGCGACGACGGCCGTGTGCGGCCACTGCGCGCGGTGAGCGCCGCGCTGTCGCGGGCCACCGCGCTCGGTGACCTCCTCGAGCTGCGCGCAGGCACCGCTGCGGCGCTGAAGACGGCGGCCGCGGCGCTGGCGACGATGGCGAGGATCATCTGAAGACCATTCTGGTCACCGGCGGCACCGGCTTCGTCGGCGCCAACATCGTGCGCGAGCTGGTTCCGCTCGGCGCCGTCGTGCGCGTGCTCGCGCGCCCCGGCGGGGATCGCCGCGCGCTCGAGGGTGTGCCGGTGGAGATCGTGGAAGGTGATCTGCTCGACCGCGCCTCGCTCGCGCGCGCGGTGCGCGGCGCCGACACGGTCTACCACGTCGCCGCCGACTACCGGCTGTGGGCGCGCAATCCCGATGACCTGCAGCGCGTGAACGTGGAGGGCACGCGCGCGATGCTCGAGGCGGCCGGTGAGGCCGGTGTGCGACGCATCGTCTACACATCCACCGTGGGCGCGCTCGGCATTCCCGGCGACGGAAGCCCGGGCACCGAGGACACGCCGGTGTCGCTCGCCGACATGGTCGGGCCGTACAAGACGTCCAAGTTCCTCGCCGAGCGCCTCGCGCTGGAGCTCGCCCGCCGCGGCCTGCCCGTGGTGATCGTCAATCCGTCGGCGCCGATCGGCCCGTGGGACGTCAAGCCGACGCCGACGGGACAGATGATCGTGGATTTCATGCGCGGGCGCATGTTCGCCACGCTCGACACCGGGCTCAACATCGTCCACGTGCGCGACGTCGCTCGAGGCCATCTGCTCGCCGCCGAGCGCGGTCGCGTCGGCGAGCGCTACATCCTCGGCAACGCGCGTGGCAATCTCTCGCTCGCGGAGATCGGCCGCCTGCTCGCCGAGGAGACCGGACGTCCGGCGCCGCGCCTGCGCGTGCCGTACGCGGTGGCGTGGTGCGGCGCGGCGTGCACGGAGGCGGTGGCGCGCCTCACCGGTCGCCCGCCGGCGGTGCCGCTCACTGCCGTGCGCATGGCCAGGAAGCGCATGTACTTCTCGCCCGCCAAGGCGGTGCGCGAGCTCGGACTGCCGCAGACCGACCCGCGCCAGGCGTTGCGCGACGCCGTCCGCTGGTTCGCCGAGCGCGGCTACGCGCGCCTGGCGCCGGGCGCGCCGGTGGCCGCCCATTGACCCTCGTCGGGCTCTCGTCGCGCGTGACGCGCAAGAGCCGCTCGAACTTCTACTATGCATTTCTCGCGCTGCCGCGGGCGCGGCGTGAGGCGCTGTACGCGGTCTACGCGTTCTGCCGCATCGTGGACGACATCGCCGATCTCGGCACCGACGCCGCCGCGCAGCGCGTAGGCCTGGCCGCGTGGCGGCGCGACATCGCGCGCTGCTACGACGACGGTGCTCAGCCCGAGCATCCGATCGCGCGGCAGCTGGCCGCCGCCGTCCGGCGCTTTTCGCTGCCGCGCACCGCGCTCGAGGCGATCGTCGACGGCTGCGAGATGGACCTGCAGCGGACGACGTACGAGACGTTCGACGAGCTCGCGCCGTATTGCTACCGCGTCGCCTCGGCGGTCGGTCTGTGCTGCATCGAGATCTTCGGTTACACGGATCCGTCCGCACGCGACTATGCGGTGAGCCTCGGCATGGCGCTGCAGCTCACCAACATCATCCGGGACGTCGGCGTGGACGCGCGCAACGGCCGCGTGTACGTGCCGCAGCAGGATCTGCAGAAGTTCGGTGTGACCGGCGACGATCTGCGAGCGGGACGCTATGGGGACGATTTCGTGAGACTCATGGCCTTCCAGGCGGCACGCGCGCGCGAGTATTACGCGAAGGCCTGGGCGTCGTTTCCGACCGCCGACGCCCGAGCGCTCGTGCCGGCCGAGATCATGGGCCGGATCTACTTCGCGCTGCTCGCGGAGATCGAGGCGCGGCGATTCCGCGTCTTCGACGAGCGGGTCACGCTCTCGGCGCCGCGCAAGGCCGCCATCGCGGTGCGCTGCTGGATGAATGGCATGCTCGCCGTGCGGCCGAGCGGAAGGCTCGCGTGAGGGCGGTCGTCCTGCACGGCGGCGGGCATCTGGCGGCCGCCGACGTCCCCCGTCCCGCCGCCGGCCCCGGCGAGCTGCTGCTGCGCCTGCGCGGCTGCGGGCTCTGCGGCTCGGACATCGCCAAGCTCGCCGATCCGGGCGCGCGCGTTCCCGCCGTGCTCGGCCACGAGGTCGTCGGCGACGTGGTCGAGGCGGGCGACGGCGTGCGCGGCTTCGGCGTCGGCGACCGCGTCGTGGCCGCGCACCACGTGCCGTGCGGCGCCTGCCACTATTGCTGGCGCGGCAGCGAGTCGATGTGCCGCGCGTTCAAAGAATCCAACCTCGATCCCGGCGGCTTCGCCGAGTTCGTCCGTGTCCCGGCCGGCAATGTGCGCGCGGCGACGTTCCGGGTGCCGGACCATCTCACCGACGAGGAGGCGTCGTTCGTCGAGCCGCTCGCCTGCTGTCTGCGGGCCGTCGAGCGTGCGCGCGTACAGCCCGGCGACACGGCGCTGCCGCGCTGCCTGCCGACGCGGCGACGCTCGCGCGCGAGGCGTCAGGCGGGCGCGGCGCCGATCACGTGATGATCACCGGTGGCGCGGCCGCGGTACTGCCGTGGGCGGTGGAGGCGGTGCGCGACGGCGGAGCGCTCCACTATTTCGCCGGCGGGCGTGGCGACACGCTGCCGATCCCGCTCGAGACGCTCTATCATCGTGAGCTGACGCTGACGACGACCTACTCGTCGTCGCCGGCAACGCTCGCGCGCGCGTTCTGGCTGCTTGCCGCCGGCAAGGTCGACGTCGAAAGCCTCGTGAGTCACCGGCTGCCGCTCGAGCGTCTGGCCGAGGGTGTCGATCTCGTGCGCCGCCGCCAGGCGCTCAAGGTCTACGTGACGCCATGACCGCCACCATGCGCGCGGTCGTCTTCCACGGCCCTGGAGATTTGCGCGACGAGGTGCTGCCGGTGCCCGAGCCGGCGTGCGGCGAGATCGTGGTCCGCATCGACGCCGCGCTCACGTGCGGCACCGACGTCAAGGTGCGCCGCCGCGGGCATCCGGTGATGATCCCGCGCGTCCCGACGGTGTTCGGGCACGAGTTCGCGGGCACGGTGACGGCCGTCGGCGCCGGCGTCTCGCGTGTCCGCGAGGGCGATCGCGTGGCCGCAGCCAACTCCGCGCCGTGCGGCGAGTGCCGCCCGTGTCTCGCGCAGCGGCCCAATCTCTGTGAGGACCTGCTGTTCGTGAACGGCGCCTATGGCGAGTACATCGCGCTGCCGCCGCGGCTGGTCGCCAAGAACATCGTCCGCCTCCAGCGGCTGACCGCGGCCCGCGCGGCGTTCGCCGAGCCGCTGGCCTGCGCGCTGCTCGGTATCGCACGCGCGCGAGTGGAGACCGGCCAGACGCTGGCCGTGTTCGGTCACGGACCGCTCGGCTGCCTGCTCGCGATGGTGGCGGCCGCGCACAAGTGCCGCGTGATCGTCGTCGGCAAAGCCGGCTGGCGGCTCGATCGCGTGCGTGCGCTCGGTATCGGCGAGTGCCTCGACGCCAGCGCGACGGCCGATGTGGTCGCCGATCTCCGCGCGGTCACCGATGGGCGCGGTCCCGACGTCACGATCGACGCGACAGGACGTCCCGAGGTGTGGGAGCAGGCGATGGCCGCCGTGGGTCGCGGAGGCAGCGTGGTATTCTTTGGTGGTTGCGCGCCCGGAACAACGGTGCAGGTGGATACTCGCCGGGCGCATTACGAGGAATTGACGCTCGTCGGCGCGTTCCACCACACGCCCGAGCTCATCCGGCAAGCGGTCGACGCGCTGGAAACGGGGACGATCGTGCCGGATGGACTGCTGACGCACCGGATGCGACTCGACGGCGTGCACGCGGCGCTGGACCTCATGCAGAAGGGAGAGGCGTTGAAGGTGCTCATCGAGCCATGACGCTGCGGATCGGACTCATCGCGGGCGTGGTTGCGCTCCTGTTCGCCTGCGCGACGCCCGCCGCCGCGTTCGACGCCGAGGAGACCTTCAAGAAGGGCACCTTCGTCCTCTCCGGCGAGGGCGCGTACGGCTGGCAGTTCGACGTCGAGCAAAAGACCCGGGTGACCTATCTCGAGTATTACGACGTCGGCGTGCGCTTCAGCCTGCTGCCGCTCGAGCCGCTCGGGCGCGACCATTTCTGGTACGGCTCGCTCGAGATGGGCTTCGAGCCGCTCTATCAGAAATACACGGAGCCCAAGGACGCATTCTGGGCCGGGCTCAGCGCCGTTTCGCGCTATCACTTCTTGAGGCTCGGCCGGTTCGTCCCCTACGTCGAGATCGGCGGCTCCGCCGGTGGCACGGATCTCGAGATTCGCGAGATCAATTCGGCGTTCGCGTTCCTCGTGTTCGGCGGGCTCGGTGCGTCCTTCTTCATCTCGGACAAGACCGCGGTGTACGCGGGGTACCGATGGCAGCACGTCTCCAACGCAAACACGAGCCAGCCCAACCGCGGCTTCGAAGCGCACGTGATGGTGGGCGGCATCTCGTTTTACTTCCCTTGATGAGGTAGACACAGCGTGGCCACCGTTCCGATCTCCGAGATCCTCCTGGCCGGCCCTCGCGGCTTCTGCGCGGGCGTCGAGCGCGCGATCGACATCGTCGAGTTGGCGTTGTCGGTCTGCCGGCCGCCCGTCTACGTCCGTCGCGAGATCGTGCACAACCGGCACGTCGTCGAGTCGCTGCGCGGCAAGGGCGCCATTTTCGTGGACGAGCTGTCCGAGGTGCCGGACGACGCCACGGTGATCTTCAGCGCGCACGGCATCTCGCCCGCGGTCCGGGACGACGCGGAGCGGCGCGGCCTACGGGTCATCGACGCGACGTGCCCGCTGGTGACGAAGGTCCACCTCGAGGCGGTGCGCTACGCGCGCGAGGGCTATTCGATCGTGCTGATCGGGCACGAGGACCACGACGAGGTGATCGGCACGCTCGGCGAGGCGCCCGATCGAATCGTCGTCATCGACAGCGCAGCCGAGGTAGATCGGCTCGAGGTCCCGAACCCCGAGAAGATCGCGTACCTCACGCAGACGACGTTGTCCGTGGACGACACGCGTGACGTCATCGAAGCGCTGCGACGCAAGTTCCCGCGCATCGTGGGCCCCTCGCGCGACGACATCTGTTACGCGACGCAGAATCGGCAGGCGGCGGTCAAGCGGCTGGCGGGAGACGTCGACGTGCTGCTCGTCATCGGCGCGGCGAACTCCTCGAATGCCAATCGGCTCGTGGAGGTCGCGAAGACGGCCGGCACGCACGCCTATCTGATCAACGACGTGAGCGACATCCGGCCGGAATGGCTGACGGGAGCGACACGCATCGGCATCACCGCCGGCGCCTCCACGCCCGAGATGCTCGTGGCGCAGGTCGTGGCCGCGCTGCGCAGCCGCGAGGTGAGCGTTCGCGAGGTTCACGTGGTGGAGGAGGACGTGCGGTTCGCGATCCCGCAGGAGCTCGAGCGCATGGCGCAGGAGCGCGGCATGGCGCTCCCGGAGCGCACCGCGATGCGCCAGAGCATTTAGCCGCGGCGCCCTGATATGCATCTCGTCACGTTCCGCAAGGGCTCGTCGAAGCCACGGGTCGGCGCCATGGTCGGCGAAGCGGTGCTGGATCTCGGGGCGCTGGCCGCGGATCTCGCGCGGGAGCGCGGCACCGTGCGCCACGGGCGCGGCGGCTTTCCCAAGACGATGCTCGAGCTGATCGCGCGCGACGCCGACGGGCTGGCCGCCGCCCGCGAGGCTCTCGCGCACGGCGAGGCGCTGCTCAAGCGCGACGGCATCGGTACGCTGGCCGAGCGAAAGCTCGGCATCCCCGCCGACAAGGCGCGCCTCGAGGCGCCGATCCCGCGGCCCGCGCGCAACGTGTTCTGCCTGGGCCGTAACTACAAGGAGCACGCGGCCGAGCGCGGCGCCGAAGCGCCGACGGACCCCGTGTATTTCACGAAGGCGCCGGAGTGCGTGCTCGCGCCCGGCGGCAAGATCGTCCACCACGCGGTGACGCAGCAGCTCGACTACGAGGTCGAGCTGACGGTGGTGATCGGGACGGCCGGGCGCGACATCCCACGCGAGCAGGCGCTCGCGCACGTGTTCGGCTACACGATCGTGAACGACGTCACCGCGCGCGATCTGCAGAAGCGCCACGGCCAGTGGTTCAAGGGTAAGTCGCTCGACACGTTCTGTCCGATGGGCCCCGTGCTCGTCACCGCCGACGAGATCCCCGATCCGCAGACGCTCAACATCACGCTGCGCGTGAACGGCGAGACGCGTCAGTCGAGCCACACGTCGAAGATGATCTTTCCCGTCGACGAGTGCATCGCGGTCCTCTCGCAGGGGTTCACGCTGTTGCCCGGCGACGTCATCGCCACCGGCACGCCCGAGGGCGTCGGCGCCGCGCTCGGAAAGTTTCTGAAGAAGGGCGACAAGATCGAGGCCGAGGTCGAGCGCATCGGCGTTCTGGCCAACCGAGTGGGGGGCCCCGAGATGGCCCCCCACACCCCCCAGCGCTCGTAGCGCCCCGGGAAACCCGGAGCGCTCCTCGATTACGCTATCCGCCCTCCACGCTCGGAGCGCCCCGAGAAACGCGAGCGCTCCTCGATCACGCTAGCCGCGCTGGATCTCCAGTGGCAGCAGCGTGTCGACCAGCGAGGCGCCGCCGTCGGCATAGATCAGCTGACCGGTGATCCAACTCGCCTCTGGTGACGACAGCAGCGCGACGACGTTGCCGATGTCGGCCGGCGTGCCCATGCGGCCCATCGGCGTCCAGCCGCTGCCGTGCCACTTGCGCGCCACGTCCACGGCGACGTCGCCAAAGCTCTGCAGGACGCTGTCGTCGGTCAGGCCGGGACTCACCGAGTTCACGGTGATCCCGCGCGGCGCGAGCGCCACCGCGAAGTAGCGCACGAGCGACTCGAGCGCGGCCTTCGCCGAGCCCATCGCCACCCACGGCTGCCACGTGCCGCGCTGGCCCCCCGGCGCGTACGTGATGGCGATGACGCGGCCGCCCTGGCCCATGAGTTCGGCCGACTCGCGGACGCCGACCAGGAACGCCTTGGCCTGCGAGTCCATCGCGTGGTCCCAGGCCTCGAGCGTGATGTCCATCGGCTTCTGATAGAACTTCGCCGCCTCCGGCCGCGCGTTCGCCACGAAGACGTCGAGCGTGCCGAAGCGCTGCTTGACCTCGGCGAACATCCGTCGCACGTCATCCACGCGCGACACGTCAGCCTGCACGATGAACCCGTCGGCGCCGTGCTTGCGCACGCGCTCGAGCGTCTCGTTCGCCGCCGCCTCGTTGACGTAGTAGTGGACGGCAACGCGCGCGCCGCTCTCGGCGAGCTTGAGCGCGATGCCGCGACCGATGCCCCTCGATCCTCCCGTTACCAGCACGTGCTTGCCCTTCAGCGCCATGGCCATCTCCTTTTCGAGGGCGGCCGCGATCACGCGCGCCACGTCCTCGGCTCGTCGGACCTCGTCCTTGCGTCCCGTTCTCACGCGCTCCACGACCCCACGCAGCCCCTGCTCCCCCGCGACGATTCTCACGATGAAGGTCAGGGGCCGGTCGCTCGCGGTCATCGCCGCTCCATGCGCGCGTTCTCGCATGCCGCCGTTCACGATCCGTCCAGGCCGGCGTTAAAACTCGCGTGAAAAGTGGTAACGTCGGCCCCCACGAGGCGCATGGCGCGGCTTCATCTCACGCTCTTCGGTGGGTTTCACGCCCGGCTCGAGCCGGGATCTGCGATCGCCCTGCCCACGCGCAAGTCGCAGGCGTTGCTCGCGTATCTCGCGCTTCCCGTCGGCCGCGCGCACCCGCGCGACAAGCTCGCCGCGCTGTTGTGGGGCGGAATGCGCGAGGAGTCCGCGCGGGCGAGTTTGCGGCAGGCATTGTTCGCCATACGCCGGGCGCTCGGCGATACGGCGGCTCTG
>QHSO01000274.1 GCA_003220475.1 Candidatus Rokuibacteriota bacterium
TGCTGTACACCTACTACCTCGGCATCGCGAACTACGAGCAGTTCCAGATCGGCGTGTCGATCGACTACCTGGCGATGATCATCATCGGTGGGCTCGGCTCCGTCCTGGGGTCGATCTTCGGGGCATTCTTCGTGACGCTGCTGCCCATCGTGATCCGCTACGTCATGGAGGCGTTCAGCGGCGTGTTGTTCTCGGACGCGACCGTACGCAACCTGATTCCCGCGCTGCGCCTTACGCTGTTCGGCGCCCTCATCATCGTGTTCCTCATGCTGGAGCCCGAGGGGCTGAACCGCCTGTGGCGCAACATCCGCAGCTACTTCCGTGTCTGGCCCTTCGCGTACTGAGTACGCGAGAGAGGAGAGCATCATGAACCGTTACGTGGCTATTACGATGGCGCTGATGCTGGCGGCGGGCGGCCTGCTCGCCGGCGCGCCGTCCTATGCACAGTCCAAGGGCGAGATCGTCATCGGCGTGCAGTGTGATCGGACGGGGGCCACCCAGATCGTGGGCACGGTGTTGTGCCCCGGCTTCCACGACTACATCTCGCTGGTGAATTCGAAGGGTGGCGTCGAGGGCCACAAGATCAACGCGCTGGAGATCGACCACGAGTACAAAGTGCCGCAAGGTGTCGAGGCTTACGAGCGCCACAAGAAGGAAGGCGCCGTGACGATGGCCATCTACGGCACGCCGCACATCTACGCGCTGGCGGCGAAGCTGACCGAAGATCGCATTCCCGGCACGTCGCCGGGCTTCGGCAGCGCCGCCGCCGCCGACGGCATAAAGTATCCCTACATCTTCCCGATCGCCGCGACGTACTGGTCGCAGGGAACGGCCGGCGTCGATTTCGCGAAGAAGCAGCTCGGCGGCAACCTCAAGGGCAAGAAGATCGCGTACCTCTTCTACGACAATCCGGCCGGCCGCGAGCCGATCGAGGTGATCGAGGATCTCGCGACGAAGGAAGGCTTCCAGCTCAAGACCTTCGCCGTTCCGCCGCCGGCGGTGGAGATGGGCGCGCAGGTGCTCGATATCGCGCAGCGGTTCCGCGCCGACTTCGTGATCGCGCATCTGTTCGGCGCCGGTCCCGGCGTGTCGATCAAGGAGTTCAAGCGCGTCGGCTATCCGCTGCGCAAGGTCGTGTCCTTCGTGTGGGGCGCGGCCGAGGCCAACATCGAGGCGGCGGGCGGCTTCTCCGTGGCCGAGGGTTACTACGCGATGCAGTTCGCGGGCGTGGGGACCGATTATCCGGTGCTGAACGAGATCCGCGACATGTACAAGAAGCAGGGCAAAGAGCCGCCGAAGGAAATGGCCTCAACGGTCTTCTACAACCGCGGCGTGCTGATCGCCGCCCTGCACGTCGAGGCCATCCGCAACGCGCTGAAGGCGAAGCCCGACGGCAAGATCACCGGCGAGGACGCCAAGAAGGGCTTCGAGAAGATCAACAACTTCACCTTGGGCGGGCTCGTGCCGCCGCTCAAGATCACGCCGCAGGACCACGAGGGCGGCGGGCTGATCCAGATCTGGCAGGTCAAGGGCGGCAAGTTCGTGAAGATCACCGACTGGTTCTCGGCGTATCAGGACGTGGTGGCCAAGCACATCAAGGAGTCGGGCAAGAAGTCGTAGGCCGAACGGGGGCCGGCGTCGCCGGTCCCCGCTCGCCGACTACCATGCTGACGCTCAACAACATCGAAGTCATCTACGACAACGTGATCCTCGTCCTCAAGGGCGTGTCCATCAACGTCCGCGAGGGCGGGATCACGACGCTGCTCGGCGCCAACGGCGCCGGCAAGACGACGACGCTCAAGGCGATCTCCGGCCTGCTGCCCTCGGAGCGCGGCGCCATCACCAAGGGCGCGATCGAGCTGGCCGGCGAGCGCATCGACCATCTGCCGCCGTATGACGTCGTGCGGCGCGGCGTCGTGCAGGTGTTCGAGGGGCGGCGCGTGTTCGAGCACCTCACCACCGAAGAAAACCTCATCGCGGGCGGCCACGTGCAGAGGGATCGCGCCCGGCTGCGCGAGGGCATCGAGCGCGTCTATCAGTACTTCCCCCGGCTGGCGGATCGGCGCCACGTGCAGTCGGGATATCTCTCGGGCGGCGAGCAGCAGATGCTCGTCATCGGCCGCGCGCTCATGTCGAGCCCTCGCGTGATTCTGCTCGACGAGCCGTCGCTGGGGCTCGCGCCGATGCTGGTCGAGGAGATCTTCGAGATCGTGCAGCGCATGAACCGTCAGGAGAAGCTCACCGTGCTGCTGGTCGAGCAGAACGCCACGCTCGCGCTGGCCATCGCCGAGCACGGCTACGTCATGGAGAACGGCCGCATCGTGCTCGAAGGCTCGGCGGCCGCCCTGCGCGACAACGCCGACATCAAGGAGTTCTATCTCGGTCTCACCGAGGTCGGCGCCCGCAAGTCGTACCGCGACGTCAAGCACTACAAGCGCCGTAAACGCTGGCTCAGCTAGGAGGACATCGTTCGATGAGACGGCTCGGGGTGTGGGGCAGTTTGCTGATGTTGCTGGCGACGCTGGGGCTCACCGCGTGCGCCTCCATGGGCGGTGACGCGACACCGGCGCCGTCGCTCTATAAGCGCCTCGGCGGCCGCGAGGGCATCGCGGGCGTCGTGGACGCCTTCGTCGCCAACGCGCTCGCCGACGCTCGCATCGGCCCTGCGTTCAAGTCGTTGCCCGCCGACAAGGTCGGCCCGCTCAAGACGAACATCGCGGACTTCATCTGCGAGAACACCGGCGGCCCGTGCTCGTACGGCGGCCGCACGATGAAAGACTCGCACCGGGGGCTCGGACTCGAGAAGGCGGACTTCGACGCCTGCAACGCCGCGCTCGCCAAGGCTCTCGACAGCAAGAACGTCGCGGCGGCCGACAAGGAGCAGGTCATGAAGCTGGTGGCGTCGCTCATGAACGACATCGTCGAGAAGCGATGAAGCCTGTCGACCGGCGCGCGGGCTACTGGAATCGCGAGCGCGAGGCCATGTCCGCCGGCGCGCGCGAGCGCTACCAGTCCGAGTGGCTCGCAGCCCTGCTCGAGCACGCGTGGGCCCACGCGCCCGGCGTGCGCCGTCGGCTCGAGCAAGCGGGGGTGTCGCCGAAGAATTTCCGCTCGACCGACGATCTCGCGCGGCTGCCCGTCATCAAGAAGAGCGCGATGCCCGATCTGCAGAAAGCGGACCCGCCGTTCGGCGGCTTCTGCACCGTGTCGCTCGCCAAGATCCGCAAGATCTTCGTGTCGCCCGGGCCGATCTTCGAGCCCATGGGCCCGGAGGTCAGCGGCTTTCACGCGGAGACCGGATTGTTCGCGGGCGGCTTTCGGCCCGGCGACATCGTCATCAACACGTTTTCCTACCACCTCACGCCCGCCGCCCACGAGATCGACGAATCGCTGAATCTCATCGGCTGCTCGGTGGTGCCGACCGGCGTCGGTCAG